>NZ_CP107551.1:3021559-3323715 GCF_025837095.1 Rhodococcus sp. Z13 | reverse complement strand
ACAGGCGGCGACGATGCTGAACGAGGGCTTCGACGTCACGCAGCGTCCGCCGGTTCGGGTCCGCCTGTTCGAACTCGGCGCCGAGGACCACGTGCTGGCGTTCGTCGTGCACCACATCACCGCCGACGGTGAGTCGATGGCTCCCCTGGGACGGGACATGATGACGGCGTACCTGGCACGCACCCGGGATGCGGCGCCCGGCTGGAAGCCGTTGCCCGTCCAGTACGCGGACTATGCCCTGTGGCAGCGCACGGTGATGGGAGACGAGTCGGACGACGAGTCCCTGGTCGCCCGGCAGCTCGCCTACTGGCGGGACGCGCTCGCGGGGATGCCGCAGCAGATCGATCTGCCGACCGACCGTCCTCGTACGTCGAACCCGTCGCCGGCGGGTGGATCCGTCCGCTTCACCGTGGGTGCCGACGTCCAGGAACGGCTGACCGCACTCGCCCGGGCACACAACGCGACCCTGTTCATGGTCGTCCACAGTGCTCTCGCGGTGCTGGTCACGCGCCTCAGCGGTGCGCGGGACTTCGCGATCGGTACGCCGGTCGCAGGTCGCGGCATCTCCGAGCTCGACGACCTCGTCGGCATGTTCGTCAACACGTTGCCGCTCCGGACGAGTCTCGACCCGTCGCTTCCGTTCGCCGAACTGGTGGACCGGGTGCGCACGGCGGACCTGGAGGCACTCGACAACGCGGACCTGCCGTTCGAGCGGATCGTGGACGAGGTCGTACCGAAGGGCACGGCGGCGCCGCTGATCCAGGTGGTCCTGTCGGTCGAGCCCATGGGTCAGGCCGAGTTCACGTTGCCCGGCCTGACGATCGAACCGCTCCAGGGGGGCGCTCCGACCGCGAAGTTCGATCTGCAGCTCACTCTCGCCGACAACGGAAACGGATTCGTCGGGGAATGGATCTACGCAGCCGATCTGTTCGACCGGGCCACCGTCGAGAAGCTCTCCGACCGGTTCGTCCGCGTCCTCGACGCGGTCACGACCGACTCCTCGGTTCCGGTGGGTGACGTCGAGATCCTGTCGGACGAGGAACGCCGGGCTCTGACCTCGGGAGCAGCCGAACAGGAGACCGGTACCTCCGGCAGGTCCACCCGGGTGGTGTCCCAGCTGTTCACGGCCAACGTGGAGCAGGATCCGGAGGCTCCTGCGGTGTCGGTGGACGGCGACGAGGTCACCTACCGGGAGATCGACCGGAGGTCGTCGCAGATCGCGAGGCTGCTGATCGAGGAGGGGATCGGCACCGGCGATGTCGTCGGTGTGGTCCTGGACGGCTCCGTCGACGGCGTCTGCGCACTGTGGGCGGTCCTCAAGTCGGGCGCGGCCTTCCTCGTGCTCGATCCGTCGGGGGAGCCGCTCCCCGAGGCGACGCCCGCCGTGGAACTGGTCCTCTCGCGCGGTGCCGTGACCGGCCACCCCCGGATCCTCGATCTGACGGATCCGGCGGTCGAAGCCCGCGTCGACGAGGCGTCCGCCGCTCAGGTCACCTACACGGACCGACTGCGGGGACTGACGCCCGACGATCCGGCCTGGGTCCACGTGAGCGGCTCCCGGGTGGGTGTCGTGGATCACGGATCCCTGGCGGGGTGGCTGGAGAACAGTCAGGAACGCTTCGGTGTCACCTACGAGTCGAGGCTGTTCTACGGTGGGTCGGGCGAAGGCCACGGCAAGGCGCTCACCCCGTTGCTGGCCGGTGCCGCCGGTGCCGCCTATGTGACGACGGGTAACGGAAACGGATCCGGGGACGACCTCACGGATGTCCTCGCGGACGAGTGGGTCACTCACGCGGTCGTGGGGTCCGACGCACCCGGTAAGGTGGATACGACTTCGCTGGATGACCTGGAGTGTTTCATCGTGGAAGACACGGACACGCCGGCCGAGGACGGCAGCGGCGCGGTAGATGTCGTTGCTCTCGGCTCCTGGAGTGCGCACTTCGGGAAGTGAGTTCGGCGTGAGGTGGTACGGGCGATGCAGCGTACGTTGCATCGCCCGTACCACGTACCAGCGGTGCCAGGAGCGAGTCGAGGAAGTCCGCGCCGGCGTGGTAGGGGAGCGGCGAGGACGTTGCCCCGGAATGCGAAAGGGTGGTTCGCTTTGGTGAACGAGTTCGGGTCCGTCCTGTGCCGTGACGAGGTGGTGTCGGAATGACACCGCACGGAACCGATGCCCGGACCGGACGCGAAGGGCGCCGTCCCCGGCCGAACCGGCCACGGCGACAGGCCCGCACTCGCGCTCTGCTGCTGCCCCAGATCTTCGGCGCTGCGGTCGAGCGGTCCGCGACCGCCGTCGCGGTGCGCTTCGGTGGAGGATCGCTGACCTACGCCGAACTCGATGCGCGCTCCTCGAAGCTGGCCCGGCTGCTCATCCAGCGGGGAATCGGCCCCGAGGACCGGGTGGCGCTCGCCGTACCCCGGTCCTTCGAGTCGGTCGTCGCCGTATGGGCCGTCGCCAAATCCGGAGCGGCGTTCGTGCCCGTCGATCCGAAATACCCGGTCGACCGGGTCCGCTACATGGTCGAGGACTCACGTGCCGTCCTCGGGCTGACCGTGGGCGGTGTGGTCGAGAACCTGCCGTCCACCGTGGACTGGCTCGTCCTCGACGCGCCCGACGTCCTCGGTTCGCTCGAGGACGTTCCCGACCGGGCCGTCACCTACGACGAGCGCGTGCACACACTGCGCGCGGACCACCCGGCGTGGATCATCTACACCTCGGGATCGACCGGCAAGCCCAAGGGCGTCGTCGTGACCCATGCGGGTTTCGAGACCTTTCTGCCCGAACTGACCGATCGCATGCAGCTGACGCCGGAGGCGCGGGTCTCCCAGTTCGCCTCGCCCAGCTTCGACGCGTCGATGCTCGAGGTCCTCATGGCCGCCGCGAGCGGGTCGTGTCTCGTCGTCGTACCGCCCGAGGTCTACGGCGGCGACGAACTCGAGGCGCTCCTCGCCGCCGAGCGGGTCTCGCATTCCTTCTTCACCCCCTCGGTGCTCACCTCCCTCGATCCGCAGCGGCTGCCCGACCTGACGGTGCTCGGTGTCGGCGGCGAGGGGTTCTCGTCGGAACTGGTGGATCGGTGGGGTGCCGGCCGCCGGTTCGTGAACGTCTACGGACCCACCGAGTCCACGATCGCGACCAACCTCCAGCCACTGGAGGCGGGGGAGGGAACCCCCATCGGTCTGCCACTGCGGGGCATCAGGGCGTACGTGCTGGACGAACGGCTCTCTCCTGTCGCGGACGGCTCGGTCGGCGAGCTGTACGTCGCGGGTGGGCAGGTCGCACGCGGCTATCACGAGCGTCCCTCGCTGACCGCATCACGATTCGTCGCCAACCCGTTCCTGACCGAGGACGACGCCGGCCGCACGCTGTTCGGGCGCCTGTACAGGACGGGCGACCTGGCGCGCCGGAGTGCGGACGGAACCCTCACGATCGTCGGACGCAGCGACTTCCAGGTCAAGATCCGGGGTTTCCGCATCGAACTCGGGGAGATCGACGCCGTCCTGGCGGGACTCCCCGGGGTGTCCTTCGCGGTCACCCTCACCCGCCCCGGCCCCGGCGAGGACGACGTGCTCGTCTCCTACGTCCAGCCGGTCGCGGACACGACGATCGATCCGGATGATCTGCTCGACGCTGCGCGCAAAGCTCTTCCCCGCCACATGGTTCCGGCGACGATCGTCGTGCTGGACTCGATTCCGCTCACCCCCAACGGGAAGCTCGACCGGGACGCCCTGCCCGAACCGGTGTTCGAGGTGCGGGAGTTCCGGGCGCCGTCGACTCCGGCCGAGGAGACCGTGGCGGGCGTCTTCGCCGAGGTCCTCGGCGTGGACCGGGTCGGCGCCGACGACGACTTCTTCGACCTCGGCGGCAACTCATTGATCGCGACGCGCGTCGCAGCCCGCATCGGCGCGGCGACGAACACCACGGTGCCGGTACGGATGCTGTTCGAGGCATCGACCGTCTCGGGACTGGCCACCCTGCTCGACGAGCAGTCGGGGACGGGGACCCGGATCCCGCTGGCCCCTGTGCCGCGGCCCGAGCGGATCCCGTTGTCGCTTGCACAGCAACGGATCTGGTTCCTGAGCCGGTTCGACAGCGACTCGCCGGTGAACAACATCCCGCTGCCCGTCCGGTTGCCGGCAGACCTGCGTCCCGACGTGCTGGCCGCAGCGCTCCGCGACGTGCTCGCCCGTCACGAGGTTCTCCGCACGGTCTTCCCGGAGCAGGACGGCGTCGGCTGGCAGCAGGTGCTCGACATCGACGAGGTCGACCTGCGGCTCACGGTCGACGTGGTCACCGAGGAGGAGATGCACACCCGGTTGGTGCGCGCTGCCTCCACCGGATTCGACGTCACCACCGACATCCCGATCCGCGTCGAACTGCTGCGCCTGCCGGACGGGGAGCACGTGCTCGTCCTGGTTCTGCACCACATCGCGGCGGACGGCTCGTCGCTGGCGCCGTTCGTGCGGGACCTGCTCACCGCCTACACGGCGCGCAGTGCGGGGTCCGCTCCGGAGTGGTCCGAACTGCCGGTGCAGTACGCCGACTACACGCTCTGGCAGCGGACGGTGCTCGGCGACGAGTCCGATCCGACCAGCCTCATCGCGTCGCAGGTCGGTTACTGGCGCACGACACTGGACGGGCTTCCGGAACAGATCGCACTGCCGTTCGACCGGCCGCGTCCGCAGACCCCCTCGTACCGGGGTGCGGTCCATCGCTCGGTTCTGGACGGGGACGTCCACGTCGCTCTCGCGGAACTCGCCCGGACACAGGGTGTCTCGCTGTTCATGCTGGTACACGCCCTCTACGCGGTCACGTTGTGGCGGTTGTCGGGCGAACAGGACGTGGTTGTCGGCAGCCCGATCGCCGGTCGTGGCGAGGAAGCGCTGGACGATCTGGTGGGCATGTTCGTCAACACCCTCGTCCTGCGTACCCGCATCGACCCGAACACACCGTTCACCGAATTCCTGCAGCAGGTCCAGCACGTCGACCTCGAGGCGTTCGAGAACGCCGACGTCCCGTTCGAACGTCTGGTGGAGGTCCTCGATCCGGCGCGGGCCACCGACCGGCACCCCCTGTTCCAGGTGGCGCTGTTCTTCCAGAACTTCGCGGAGCCGAACGCCGCATCCGGGGTGGATGCCGTCGACGCGGGATTCGTCGTCTCCAAGTTCGACCTTCAGCTCAACATCGTGTCGCAGGGGAACGACGACGCTCCCCTCGACGTCAGCTGGCAGTACGCCGTCGATCTCTTCGAACACGGAACCGTCGAAGCGTTCGCTCGGCGATTCGAGACCGTACTGCGCTCTGCGCTCGGCAACCCGGAGCAGGCGATCGGCGACCTCGAGTTCATGGAGGACGACGAACGTCGTGCGATCCTGAGCGACTGGAATGCCACCGATGCGGACGGTATCGGTGGGGGATTGTTGCTCGACGAGTTCTTCGAGCAGGTTCGGCGGTCGCCGGATGCGCCTGCGGTGGTGTTCGAGGATGAGTCCCTGACCTACGGCGAGTTCGCTTCTCGGGTGAATCGCCTTGCACGACATCTGATTTCTCAGGGCGTGGGCCCGGAGTCCCGTGTGGTGCTCGCGTTGGGCCGATCGCTGGATCTGGTGGTGGCGATGTATGCGGTCGTCGCTGCCGGCGGTGCGTACGTGCCGATCGATCCGGAGCATCCGGTCGAGCGCAATCGGTACATCCTGGAGACCGCCGGTCCGGTGCTGGTGCTGTCCCGTGCGAGTGATGCGGTGGCGGTGCCGTCGGAGTGGTCGGCTCGGACGCTCGTGGTCGACGAGCTCGATCTGTCGGGTGTGCCGGATGAGCCGTTGGCGGATGCGGAGCGGATCGCGCCGGTGCGGCCGGGTAACACCGCGTACGTGATCTTCACCTCGGGGTCGACGGGCCGGCCCAAGGGTGTGGCGGTGCCGCACGAGGCGATCGTCAACCAGATGGCCTGGATGCAGCACGAGTACCGGTTGACGCCGGAGGACGTGTATCTGCAGAAGACCGCGACCACGTTCGACGTGTCGTTGTGGGGTTATTTCCTTCCGCTGCGGGTCGGTGCGACCCTGGTGGTGACGACGCCGGACGGGCATCGTGATCCGGCCTACCTGGCCCGTCTCGTCGAGACGCACGCGGTGACGGTGACCGACTTCGTTCCGTCGATGCTGTCGATGTTCGCGCAGGCGGTGCCGGCCGGTGCGCTCGGGACGGTGCGGGACGTGTTCGTCATCGGTGAGGCGTTGCCGGTGCAGACGGTGCGTCAGGTGCGCCGGCTCGGTCGCACGCGAGTGCACAATCTGTACGGTCCGACCGAGGCTGCGGTGTCGTTCACCTATGCGGACGTGACCGGGGCGGATGCGGGGGCGTCGGCGTCGATCGGTGTGCCGCAGTGGAATTGCCGTGTGTACGTGCTGGATTCCCGTCTGAATCCGACGGTGCCGGGTGCTCCGGGTGAGTTGTATCTGGCGGGCGTGCAGTTGGCGCGTGGTTATCTGAACCGGCCGGATCTGGCGGCGGATCGTTTCGTGGCGAATCCGTTCGGTGCTCCGGGTGAGCGCATGTACCGCACCGGGGATCTGGTGCGGTGGGCCGCCGACGGGACGCTCGAATACATCGGCCGTACCGATTTCCAGGTCAAGTTCCGTGGTCAGCGGATCGAGCTGGGAGAGATCGAGGCGGCTGTGGTCGCTCATCCTGCGGTGTCGCAGGCGGCGGTGGAAGTGGTGTCGTCACCGGTCGGTGATCGTCTGGTGGCCTACGTGGTGTTCGGGTCCGATGGCTCGGTGCCGGTGGAGGAACTGACCGAGGCCGTCGGTGCGTCGCTGCCGCGGTACATGGTGCCGGAGCAGTTCGTGGTGCTCGACGAGTTCCCGCTCAATGCGTCGGGCAAGCTGGACCGGAAGGCGTTGCCGGATCCGGTGTTCGAGGTTCGGGAGTTCCGGGCGCCATCGACGCCGGTCGAGGAGACGGTGGCGGGTGTGTTCGCCGAGGTGCTCGGGGTCGAGCGGGTCGGTGCGGACGACGATTTCTTCGCTCTGGGTGGTAACTCGCTGGTCGCGATGCGGTTGACGGCACGGCTGGGTGCGGCGTTGGACACGGCGGTGCCGGTGCGGTTGTTGTTCGAGGCGTCGACGGTGTCGGCGTTGGCGGCTCGGGTCGAATCCGAGATCGGAGCCGGCAAGCGCGCGGAGCTGGTCGCGCGTCCGCGTCCCGAGCACGTGCCGCTGTCCCTGGCTCAGCAGCGGATGTGGTTCCTCAACCGGTTCGACCCGGAGTCGACCGCCTACAACCTGCCGGTCGCCATCCGGTTGTCGGGACGCCTGAACGTGAAGGCGCTGCAGGAGGCCGTCACCGACGTGCTGGCCCGGCACGAGTCGTTGCGCACCGTGTATCCGGAGATCGACGGTGTCGGCTACCAGAAGGTGCTGCCGGCATCCGACGTGCGAGTGGTCGTCACCCCGGAGAAGACTTCGGAAGCCGAGATCGCCGAACGTGTCGCGGAGGTCCTGTCCGCAGGATTCGACGTGAGTACCGAGGTGCCCTTCCGTATTCGGCTGTTCGAGCCGGCTCCCGACGAGTACGTCCTCGTCGCGGTCGTGCACCACATCGCCGCCGACGGCTCGTCCATGGCGCCGTTCACGCGCGACCTCGTGCAGGCCTACGAGGCGAGGTCCCGTGGGGACCTGCCCCAGTGGTCGCCCCTGCCGGTCCAGTACGCGGACTTCGCGCTCTGGCAGCGGGAGGTGCTCGGCGATCCCTCCGATCCGGATTCGCTGATGGCCCAGCAGATCTCGTTCTGGAAGGAGACGCTCGCCGACCTCCCCGATCTGCTGGAACTGCCGACGGATCGCCCGCGACCCGCCGTCCAGTCCTTCGCGGGCGGCAGCGTCCCCGTAGCTGTGACACCCGACCTGCACCGCTCGCTCGTGCGGGTCGCGTCGCGCACGAACACGACCCTCTTCATGGTCGTCCAGGCGACGTGGGCCGCCCTGCTGGCCCGGTTGTCGGGATCCGACGACGTGGCCGTCGGCACTCCGATCGCAGGCCGGGGCGAGGCCGTGCTCGACGACGTGGTCGGTCAGTTCGCCAACACTCTGGTCCTTCGCAGCCGGATCCGGGGCGACGAGCGATTCGACGAACTGCTGACCCGAACCCGGGAGGTCGACCTCGCGGCGTTCGCGAACGCCGATGTGCCGTTCGAACAGCTGGTCGAGGCCCTCGACCCGGTGCGGACGACCGCTCACCACCCCTTGGTGCAGGTGGGGCTGTCGTTCCAGAACACCGAGAAGGCGACTCTGGCTCTTCCGGGACTGACGATCTCCGGAGTGGAGTTCGACAATCCGAACTCGCAGTACGACCTGCATCTGATCGTCAGCGACTCCTACGGTGAGGACGGCGAGCCGCAGGGGCTCGGCGGGGTGCTCACCTATGCCTCGGCGCTGTTCGACGAGTCCACCGTGCGCGGGATCGTCGAGCGCCTGGTACGGCTCCTCGAGGCCGTGGCGGACGACACGTCCCTCTCCGTCGGTGACCTGCCGGTGCTCACCTCGGCCGAACGGTCGGCGGTCATCTCCGTCGGACACGGCGAGGAGCGGACGGTACCCGCGACCACCCTGCCGGCACTGTTCGCCGAACAGGTCGAGCGGGCCCCCGGCGCGATCGCGCTGGTCTCCGAGGACGAGTCCTTGACCTACGGTGGGTTCGCATCTCGCGTGAACCGTCTCGCGCGGTACCTGATCGCGAAGGGCGTCGGGCCGGAAGCCCGGGTGGGCCTGGCCATCTGCCGTTCGGTGGACCTGCTGGTGGGCATGTACGCCATCTCGACGGCCGGTGGAGCGTACGTGCCGATCGACCCAGACCACCCCGCCGACCGCAACGACTACATCCTCGCGGCGGCGCAGCCGGTCCTGGTCCTGACAACCACCCGCGATGCATCCGATCTGCCGGTCGTGGCCGGCGTCGAGGTCGTCTCGATCGACGGACCCGCCTTCGCGGAACACTCGGATGCGCCGCTGTCCGACGAGGAGCGGCTCCTGCCGTTGCGGCCGGAGAACACCGCGTACGTGTTGTTCACGTCGGGGTCGACGGGTCGGCCGAAGGGCGTCTCGGTACCGCACTCCGCGGTGGTCAATCAGCTCGTCTGGAAGAGCACCTTCTTCGGTCTCGATGCGTCGGATGCGGCGCTGCTGAAGACCGCGGCGACCTTCGACCTGTCGGTCTGGGAGTTCTGGGGCGCCCTCGTGTCGGGAGGCCGGCTCGTGATCGCACGGCCCGGCGGGCAGCAGGATCCGGACTACCTCTCGGACCTTCTGGACGCGCAGGCCGTGACGGTGCTGCATGCGGTGCCCTCCACCCTGGAGGCGTTGCTCGCCGTGGGCGATCGACGGCTGCCGGACGCCGTGCGACTCGTTCTGGCGATCGGCGAGGCCCTGCCCGCCGAGTTGGCGCAGCGCCTGCGGGCGAACTCCCGCGCGGACGTCCACAACCTGTACGGGCCCACCGAGGCTGCCGTCTCCGTGACGGCACATCGTGTCGGCGACGCCGATGACAGGTCGGTTCCGATCGGTACGGCCGAATGGAACACCGACCTGCTGGTGCTCGACACCCGGCTGCATCCGGTCCCCGTCGGAGTCGTGGGCGAGCTGTATCTGTCCGGGGCCCAGCTGGCCCGCGGATACCACGACCGTGCCGATCTGACCGCGGATCGATTCGTCGCGTCTCCCTTCGGGACCGGCACCCGGATGTACCGGACGGGCGACCTCGTGCGGTGGACGGAAACCGGTGAAGGCCCGGAACTCGAATACGTCGGACGTGCCGATTTCCAGGTCAAGATTCGCGGTTTCCGGATCGAGCTCGGCGAGATCGAGGAAGCACTGAGAGCGCTCGCCGACGTTGCCCGGGCAGCAGTGGTCGTGCACGACTCCGCTCGCACGGGTCAGCAACTGGTGGCGTACATCGTTCCGCAAGATGCCGCCGCGTTCGATCCCGCCGGGGTCAGGGAGGCCCTGACGACACGGTTGCCGTCGCACATGATGCCGTCGGCGTTCGTGACCATGGACGAGCTGCCGCTGAACGTCAACGGCAAACTGGATCGTCGCGCGTTGCCGGAACCGGTGTTCGAAACCCGGCAGTACCGGGCGCCGTCGACGCCGATCGAGGAGATCGTGGCGGGTGTGTTCGCCGAACTCCTCGGCGTAGAGCGGGTCGGTGCGGACGACGACTTCTTCGCGCTCGGCGGCAACTCTCTGATCGCGACGCGGGTGGCTGCCCGGTTGGGAACGGCGTTGGAGACGTCGGTGCCGGTGCGGGTGTTGTTCGAGGCTTCGACGGTGTCGGCGTTGGCTGCGCGGATCGAGCAGCTCGACACCGCCGGTCGTGCTCCGCTGGTGGCGCAGGAGCGTCCGGAGCGGGTGCCGTTGTCGTTGGCGCAGCAGCGCATGTGGTTCCTCAACCGGTTCGAGCCCGAGTCGGCGGTGAACAACATTCCGGTGGCGATCCGGTTGTCGGGCAACCTGGATGTGGCGGCGCTGCAGGCGGCGGTGGCCGATGTGCTCGCCCGGCACGAGTCGTTGCGTACCGTGTACCCCGAACTCGACGGTGTCGGTTACCAGCAGGTGCTGCCGGCGGCGGAGGTGGTGCCGGATCTGACTCCGGTGCCGGTGGCCGAGGAGGATCTGTTCGCCGAGGCGGCGGCGGTCGTCGGGGTCGGTTTCGATGTGACCGTCGAGGTGCCGTTCCGGGTGCGGTTGTTCGCGGTGTCGGAGTCCGAGCATGTGCTGGTGCTGGTGGTGCATCACATTGCGGCGGATGGTTTCTCGATGGGGCCGCTCACGCGGGACCTCGTCACGGCCTACGCGTCTCGGGTTGCCGGTGAGGCCCCGGCGTGGGCGCCGCTCGAGGTGCAGTATGCCGATTTCGCGATCTGGCAGCGTGAGGTGCTCGGTAGCGAGGACGATCCGCAGTCGCTGATCTCGGCGCAGATCGGGTTCTGGACGAAGACTCTGGCGGGTGTGCCGGAGCAGCTGGATCTGCCGGCGGATCGGCCGCGTCCACGGGTGATGTCGCATCGGGGTGCGTCGCACCGGTTCACCATCGACCCCGGACTCCGCTCTGCCGTGACCGATCTCGCGCATCGGACGTCGGCGACCGAGTTCATGGTCGTCCATGCCGCGTTGTCGGTGCTGCTGGCCCGGTTGGCGAACGCCGACGACATTGCGATCGGCACCCCGGTGGCCGGTCGTGGTGAGGCCGCGTTGGACGACCTGGTGGGTATGTTCGTCAACACTCTCGTTCTGCGGACGCAGGTCGATGCGGGTGAGTCGTTCGAGGGTCTGTTGTCGCGGGTGCGGGGTGCGGATCTCGAGGCCTTCGGGCATGCGGATGTGCCGTTCGAGCGTCTGGTGGAGATCCTCGATCCGGAGCGGTCGCAGGCGCGGACCCCGTTGTTCCAGGTGATGCTGGCATTCCAGAACCTGGGACAGTCGGAACTGGAGTTGCCGGGTCTGACGGTTGCGGGTGTGGACGTGGAGACGACCACCGCCAAGTTCGATCTGCAGGTCACGGTGGCCGACGCCGGCGACGGTTACCTCGTGGACCTGAACTATGCGACGGACCTGTTCGACGCCGAGACGATGGAAACCTTTGCCGACCGGTTCACCCGTGTTCTCGGTGCAGCCGTCGCCGATCCTGCTGTGCCGGTGGGTGAGGTGGATCTGCTCGATGAGGTCGAGCGGTCGCGGGTGCTCGAGGTGTGGAACGACACGGCGCGTGTGGTCGATGGTCCGGGTTCGTTGCCGGGGGTGTTCGTCGAGCAGGTGCGGCGGTCGCCGGATGCGGTTGCGGTGGTGTTCGAGGGTGAGTCGCTGACCTATGGTGAGTTCGCGTCTCGGGTGAATCGTCTTGCGCGGCATCTGATTTCTCTGGGTGTGGGTCCGGAGTCGACGGTGGCGTTGGCGATGCGCCGGTCGACGGAGTTGCTGGTGGGTATGTATGCGGTGCTCGCCGCCGGTGGTGCGTATGTGCCGATCGATCCGGATCAGCCGGATGAGCGCAACGGGTACATTCTCGAGGTCGCCGAGCCGGTGGTGGTGTTGACCACCGAGCGTGACGGTGTGGTGGTGCCGGGGCAGGGGTCTGTCCCGAGTGTGGCGATCGATTCGCTGGATCTGTCGGCGGTGTCCGATGCGGTGGTGTCGGATGCGGATCGGGTGGCTGCGTTGCGGTCGGGCAATACGGCGTATGTGATCTTCACGTCGGGGTCGACGGTCGGCCGAAGGGTGTGGCGGTGTCGCACGGGTCGGTGGTGAATCAGATCCGGTGGATCACTGCGGAGTACGGGTTCGGTCCCGGTGATGTGGTGTTGCAGAAGACGCCGTTCACGTTCGATGTGTCGGTGTGGGAGTTGTTCGGCACGTTGGCGGTGGGTGCGTCGTTGGTGGTGGCGGCGCCGGACGGGCATCGGGATCCGGTGTATCTGGGTCGGGTGATCCGGGAGCGTGGGGTGACGGCGACGTCGTTCGTGCCGTCGATGTTGGCGGTGTTCGCGACGTCGGTCTCGCGTGAGGACTGTGTGTCGTTGCGGACGGTGCTCGTGGCCGGTGAGGCGTTCCCGATGTCGGTGGCCGAGCAGTTCGCTCGTGTCTCGGATGCGGAGCTGCACAATTTGTACGGGCCGACGGAGGCGACGGTGCATGCGACTGCGCGTGCGGTTGCCGGTGTCGTGGGTGGTTCGGTGCCGATGGGTGTGCCGGTGTGGAATACCGGGGCGTATGTGCTCGATGGGCGGTTGCGGCCGGTTCCGGTGGGTGTGACGGGTGAGTTGTATCTGTCGGGTGTGCAGTTGGCCCGGGGGTATGTGGCGCGGCCGGATCTGACGGCGGAGCGGTTCGTGGCGTCGCCGTTCGGTTCGGGGGAGCGGTTGTATCGCACGGGTGATCTGGTGCGGTGGACCGGTGATGGCGAGCTCGAGTACATCGGGCGGACGGACTTCCAGGTGAAGTTGCGTGGTCTGCGGATCGAGCTCGGCGAGATCGAGACCGCTCTGCTCGAGCACACGGCCGTGTCTCAGGTGGTGGCAGCTGTTCGTCGGGATCAGCTGATCGCGTACGTCGTTCCCGCTCCGGATCAGACCTTCGATCGGGCGACTGCGCAGTCGGTGCTCGGTGCGTCTCTGCCGCGGTACATGGTGCCGGAGCAGTTCGTGGTGCTCGACGAGTTCCCGCTCAATGCGTCGGGCAAGCTGGATCGGAAGGCGTTGCCGGATCCGGTGTTCGAGGTTCGGGAGTTCCGGGCGCCGTCGACGCCGGTCGAGGAGACGGTGGCGGGTGTGTTCGCCGAGGTGCTCGGGGTCGAGCGGGTCGGTGTGGACGACGATTTCTTCGCTCTGGGTGGTAACTCGCTGGTCGCGATGCGGTTGACGGCGCGGCTGGGTGCGGCGTTGGACACGGCGGTGCCGGTGCGGTTGTTGTTCGAGGCGTCGACGGTGTCGGCGTTGGCGGCTCGGGTCGAATCCGAGATCGGAGCCGGCGGGCATATGTCGCTGACGGACTGGCAGGAAACGGACGGGACTCCGGCGACGCTGGCCCAGGTGGAATCCGGGTTGGTGCAACTGGTGGAACCGGTGCCTGCGGAGACCGTGGAACTGCCGTCGGTACCGGTCCATCCGGAATTCGCATTGCTGTCGTTGGCGCAGCAGCGCATGTGGTTCCTCAACCGGCTGAACCCGGAGTCTGCAGCGAACAACATCCCGGTGGCGATCCGGTTGTCGGGCAACCTGGATGTGGCGGCGCTGCAGGCGGCGGTGGCCGATGTGCTCGCCCGGCAGGAGTCGTTGCGTACCGTGTACCCCGAACTCGACGGTGTCGGTTACCAGCAGGTGTTGCCGGCGGCGGAGGTGGTGCCGGATCTGACTCCGGTGCCGGTGGCCGAGGAGGATCTGTTCGCCGAGGCGGCGGCGGTCGTCGGGGTCGGTTTCGATGTGACCGTCGAGGTGCCGTTCCGGGTGCGGTTGTTCGCGGTGTCGGAGTCCGAGCATGTGCTGGTGCTGGTGGTGCATCACATTGCGGCGGATGGTTTCTCGATGGGGCCGCTCACGCGGGACCTCGTCACGGCCTACGCGTCTCGGGTTGCCGGTGAGGCCCCGGCGTGGGCGCCGCTCGAGGTGCAGTATGCCGATTTCGCGATCTGGCAGCGTGAGGTGCTCGGTAGCGAGGACGATCCGCAGTCGCTGATCTCGGCGCAGATCGGGTTCTGGACGAAGACTCTGGCGGGTGTGCCGGATCGGCTCGATCTGCCGGCGGATCGGCCGCGTCCACGGGTGATGTCGCATCGGGGTGCGTCGCACCGGTTCACCATCGACCCCGGACTCCGCTCTGCCGTGACCGATCTCGCGCATCGGACGTCGGCGACCGAGTTCATGGTCGTCCATGCCGCGTTGTCGGTGCTGCTGGCCCGGTTGGCGAACGCCGACGACATTGCGATCGGCACCCCGGTGGCCGGTCGTGGTGAGGCCGCGTTGGACGACCTGGTGGGTATGTTCGTCAACACTCTCGTTCTGCGGACGCAGGTCGATGCGGGTGAGTCGTTCGAGGGTCTGTTGTCGCGGGTGCGGGGTGCGGATCTCGAGGCCTTCGGGCATGCGGATGTGCCGTTCGAGCGTCTGGTGGAGATCCTCGATCCGGAGCGGTCGCAGGCGCGGACCCCGTTGTTCCAGGTGATGCTGGCATTCCAGAATCTGGGACAGTCGGCTCTGGAACTTCCGGGGTTGACCGTCAGCGGCGTGGATGTGGATACCGCCACCGCCAAGTTCGACCTGTCGTGGACGTTCGTCGAGGGGTCCGGCGGGGCATATCTCGTCGACCTGAACTATGCGACGGATCTGTTCGACGAGGACACGGTGGTGTCGTTCGCGGAGCGGTTCGTGCGGGTGCTCGAAGCCGTGACATCCGAACCGTCGGCCGTGGTCGGGGATATCGAGATCCTCGGCGATGCCGAGCGGTCGCGGGTGCTCGAGACGTGGAATGCCACCGATGCGGACGGTATCGGTGGGGGGTTGTTGCTCGACGAGTTCTTCGAGCAGGTTCGGCGGTCGCCGGATGCGGTTGCGGTGGTGTTCGAGGGTGAGTCGCTGACCTATGGTGAGTTCGCGTCTCGGGTGAATCGTCTTGCGCGGCATCTGATTTCTCTGGGTGTGGGTCCGGAGTCGACGGTGGCGTTGGCGATGCGCCGGTCGACGGAGTTGCTGGTGGGTATGTATGCGGTGCTCGCCGCCGGTGGTGCGTATGTGCCGATCGATCCGGATCAGCCGGCCGAGCGCAATGCGTATCTGTTCGAGGTTGCTGCTCCGGCGGTGGTGTTGACCACCGAGCGTGACGGTGTGGCGGTGCCGGGGCAGGGGTCTGTCCCGGGTGTGGCGATCGATTCGCTGGATCTGTCGGCGGTGTCGGCCGAGGCGGTGACCGATGTCGATCGGATCGCGCCGTTGCGTGCGGAGAACACCGCGTACGTGTTGTTCACGTCGGGGTCGACGGGTCGGCCGAAGGGTGTGGCGGTGCCGCATGCGTCGGTGGTGAATCTGCTGGCGTGGGCGCAGGCGACCTATCCGTTGTCGCAGATCGATGCGGTGTTGCACAAGGCGCCGATCACGTTCGATGCGTCGGTGTGGGAGTTGTTCTGGCCGTTGCAGGTCGGTGCCCGGTTGGTGGTGGCGGCGCCGGAGGGGCATCGGGATCCGGTGTATCTGGCGCGGGTGATCGCCGAGCAGTCGGTCACGTGGGTGCAGTTCGTGCCGTCGTTGCTCGATGTGTTCGTCGCCGAGGTGGATCCGGTGGCGTGCGGCAGTGTGCGGTGGGTCTTCGCCGGTGGTGAGGAGTTGCCGGCGGCGACTGCGGTGCGGGTTCGTCGGGTGCTGCCTGCTGCGCGTGTGGTGAATGTGTACGGTCCGGCCGAGTCGACGGTCAATGCCACCTTCTTCGAGGTGCCGGGTGCGGTCGAGGGGACGAGTGTGCCCATCGGCTCTCCGGTGTCGGGTGTGCGTGCCTGTGTGCTCGATGGGCGTCTGCATCCGGTGCCGGTGGGTGTGGTCGGTGAGTTGTATCTGGCCGGTGTGCAGCTCGCTCGGGGTTATCACGGGCGGGCGGGGTTGACGGCGGAGCGGTTCGTCGCCGATCCGTTCGGTGCGGGGGAGCGGTTGTATCGCACCGGTGATCTGGTGGTGCGGCGTGCCGATGGTGTGTTGCGGTATGTGGGGCGTGCGGACTTCCAGGTGAAGTTGCGTGGTCAGCGTCTCGAGCTCGGTGAGGTCGAGGCGGTGTTGCGTGGGCAGCCGGGTGTCGAGGTCGTGGTGGCGGTGGTGCATCGGGATGCGGTGCGTGGTGAGCAGTTGGTGGCCTATGTGGTGCCGGCTGCCGGTGCTGTGGTCGATGTGGATGCGGTGCGCTCTGCTGTGGCGGGGTCGTTGCCGAGTTACATGGTGCCGTCGGTGTTGGTGGTGCTCGAGGAGTTGCCGCTCAATGCGTCGGGCAAGGTGGATCGGCGGGCGTTGCCGGAGCCGGTGTTCGAGGTGCGGGAGTTCCGGGCGCCGTCGACGCCGGTCGAGGAGATCGTGGCGGGTGTGTTCGCCGAGGTGCTCGGGGTCGAGCGGGTCGGTGCGGACGATGATTTCTTCGCTCTCGGCGGCAACTCGCTGCTGGCGGTGCGCCTGGTGTCGACCCTGGAACGCAAACTGGCAGTTCCCGTTCCGGTCGGAGACATCTTCCGTGTCAGCGACGTCGCGGGACTCGCCGCAGAACTCGAAGGACGCAGACGAGTGTCCGCGGTCGTCGGTGCTACGGAAGCCCTCGACAGCGTCGACCGGGAAGAGGTGGACATGTACGGTGTCCTTCTTCCTCTGCGGAAGGGGAACCCGGACCGTGAAGCGCTGTTCTGTGTCCACCCCGTCCAGGGCCTGTCGTGGAGTTATGCCGGACTCGTCCCGCATGTGGATCCTGAGATCGGCATCTACGGTCTGCAGAGCCCCGCAGCGACGGAACCCGACTACCGTGCGGTGTCGATCCGCCGGATGGCGAGCCGATACGTCGAGGAGATCAAGCAGGTCCAGAAGCACGGGCCGTACCACCTGGTGGGTTGGTCGCTCGGCGGGGTGATCGCCCACGAGATCGCGGTGCAGCTGCAGGAACTCGGCGACGAGGTCGCCGCTCTCGTCCTGCTCGACAGCTACCTCGATGTGGACAAGGAGGCGACCTATCTGGAGCTGAACGCGGCATTCGGCATCTCGGTGTCGGACTTCGTGTCTCCCAGCGGTACCAGTGATGCGCTCGACGAATTCCATCGGCGAGTGGTCGAATTCGTGGGTGAGTCGCTCGCACCGTCGTTGCAGCAGCTGAGAGGGCTGACCTCGGCGGCGGTGGAAGCAGCGCGTCTCATCGACGAGCATGCCCCACGCGTGTTCTCCGGGAACATGGTGTACTTCGCGGCGCAGGAGCAGGGGGAGGACCCGAGCGGTGCGCGGCAATGGCGCCCGCACGTGGACGGAACGATCGACATCGTGCCGCTCCCGTTCACCCACGGTGAGCTGGGAACTCCGCGAGCGTTGGGAATCGTCGGCGACGCCGTGAACGGGGTCCTGACGGGCAAAGAGGTGTCGAAGTGGGATGGGAGGCCGACTCAGGAATAGCCGGTGGCCATCGGGGGAGGCTACGACGGCTCTGGAATTTGACGCTTCACCGGCACGGGAAGGCTTCGGTTTCTCGTTCCACGGCGGTGAGGAGTGCGAGGAAGCCTGCAACAGGGTGGTTGGAGGCCTCCTGTAGTCGTCCTGTGATGGGGGTTTCGAAATGCCAGCAGTACACACCGATCTGGTGCCGACCGAGGAACCGGCGCCCACGGTCTCCGTGGCCGACCTGTTCGAGGTACGGGCGCGGGCCTCGGCCGACCTGGTCGCCGTCACAGCCGGCGAGCGTTCGGTCACCTACGGCGAACTGGACGAGTTGTCGAACCGCTGGGCTCGGCGCCTGATCGCGGCAGGCGCTGCACCCGGGCGTACCGTCGCCGTAGCGTTGCCCCGCGACATCTCACTCGTCGTGCTCGTCGTCGCCGTGGCGAAGACCGGGGCGGCCTACCTCCCGCTCGACACGACCCACCCGCCGGAACGGCTGGTGAGAATTCTCGAGGACGCCGAACCGGATCTGCTGATCGTGGAATCCGCACAGTTCCAGGTGGAAGCGACGCGCTCCCTCCCACCTGTCCTCGAGATCGAGGACGAGGACCCGGCGAACTGGAGCGCAGTCCCGATCACCGATGCGGACCGTCGCGGCCCGGTACACCGGGACGACACCGCCTATGTGGTCTACACCTCGGGATCGACGGGCACGCCGAAGGGTGTCGCCGTCTCGCACCGCAATGTGACCTCGCTGTTCGTGCGCACTCTGCCGCTCTTCGAGTTCGGTGGAACCGACGTGTGGACGCTCTTCCACAGCTGCGCATTCGACTTCGCGGTCTGGGAGATGTGGGGCGCTCTCGTTCACGGTGCCCGGCTCGTCGTGGTGGACCACCCGACCTCGAGGGACCCCGAGAAGTTCCGGGCGCTGGTCGCCGCGGAAGGTGTCACGGTTCTGAACCTGACCCCCTCCGCGTTCTATCAGTTCGTCGAGGCCGACCGGACCGCCTCGGAGGGCGCGGGGGAGTCCACCCTCGCTCTGCGACACGTGATCCTCGGCGGGGAAGCCCTCAAGCTCGTGCACCTGGCTCCCTGGTTCTCGCGGTACGGAGACGAGACGCCATGCGTGACCAACATGTACGGCATCACCGAGACGACGGTCCATACGTCGTTCCAACGGATCACCGCCGATCTGGCGCTGCAGGGGGTTCCCTCCCTGATCGGCCGGCCGCTCCCGGACGTGGGCATCCACGTCCTCGACGATCGCCTGAATCCCGTCCCTATGGGGCAGGCGGGGGAGGTGTACGTGACCGGCGATCAGGTGGCGCAGGGATATGTGAACCGAAGTGCTCTCACCGCAACGAGGTTCGTCGCGGACCCGTACTCGTCCACTGGAACGGTGATGTACCGCACCGGCGACGTCGCCCGGTGGGACGAGCAGGAACGTCTGGTCTACCTCGGCAGATCGGACGCGCAGGTGCAGGTGCGGGGATTCCGGATCGAGCTGGAGGAGGTGGAAGCCGCGCTGCTCGGATGTGAGCCCGTGGTGAACGCCGCCGCCGCGGTACGGACGGACGACCGGTTCGGTGATCGGCTCGTCGGATACATCGTCGTACGAGAAGGCGAATCCGTGGACCCCGCGGCCGCCCGGACCCGGCTTGCTGCGTTCCTGCCCCCCTACATGGTGCCGGACGCGGTCGTGCTCCTCGAACGTCTGCCGCTCACCGTCAACGGAAAACTGGACCGCGCGGCTCTGCCCGCCCCGGTGTTCGTGTCCACCAAGCCGTACAGAGCACCCCGAACGGAGACGGAACGCTGTGTGGCGACGGTGTTCGCCGACGTGCTGGACGTCGAGCGCATCGGGCTCGACGACGGATTCTTCGAACTCGGGGGGAACTCGCTCCTCGCCGCGGCTGCCGTGGCGATGCTGCGGGACTCGCTCGGGCAGGACGTCGATCTCCGATGGGTGATGGCCACGCCGACGCCCGCCGGTCTGGCGAGCCGCATCGATGCGGCGGCGAGCGAGACGTTCCGGTCGGGAGCCACCGCCTCGGGACTGGAGGTCCTCTTCCCGCTGCGAGCGGGTGAAGGTCCCGGGGTCTTCATCGTCCACCCCTTGATGGGACTCGCGTGGTCGTACATCGGTCTTGCTCTCGCCCTGGACTTTCCCGGCCCCGTCGTCGGACTGCAGACGCCGGCCCTGACCGACGACGGTCCGCTTCCCGAATCGATCGGCGAACTCGCAGCGCGCTATGTCGCCGAGATCAGGTCGATCCAACCCGAGGGGCCGTTTCACCTCGTGGGGTGGTCGCTCGGCGGCGTCATAGCCCACTGCATGGCGACCACTCTGCAGGAGTCCGGAGCCGAGGTCGGCAGCCTCGTCCTGATGGACGCCCTCCTCGATTCGAAGCTCGAGAACTTCTACGACGCCCTGGTCCAAGCCTTCGCCCCGATGGGGGTCCACCTGACCGCCGACGAGGCAGTCGACGGTCTCAGCACGGAGAACGCCCAGCGCATCGCCGATCTGGTCTCGGCCAACGTGGGGCCGATCACGCCGGAGCAGGTTCGCAGGGTGTTCTCCATGGCGGTCGATTCGCCGGAGCAGGTCAACAATCATTCACCCGCGACGTTCCGGGGTGATCTCCTCTTTCTCGCCGCAGAGAAGGAACGGGAGGACCCGAACGAGGTCGTCGATCCGTGGCGCGAAGTGGTGGACGGAACGATCGTCGTCCGGATGATCCCGTCGGTGCACAACGACATGGTCTCGGAGGAGTCCGTCGCCGTCATCGCTCCCGTTCTCGACGACTGGCTGAAAGGCTGCCGCCGGTAGAACGAACAACGGGTTGCCCCTTCCGGAGAAGGGACAACCCGTTGTGGCTGGTGGACGCCGGGGCACATACCCCGGGGTGTCGACTGTCGGACCCGCTCAGATACCGAGCGCGTCGGCCAGGAACGGCCACGACTTGTGGAGGTCGTCCTGCCAGTATCCCCACGAGTGGGTGCCGGTCGGACGGAAGTCGACGACGGCAGGAATGCCCAGTTCGTACAGTCGCCGAGCCATGTTGGCGGTGCAGTAGTTGGTGGCGGCCTCGATCACTCCACCGACGATGATCTGGTTCGCGAGATCGGCTTGGCCGTTCTGCATCCGGGGGTTCGCCGGGGTGTCGTTCGGGATGCCGGGCAGACCGTTGCCCGTGCTCATGTAGATCTTGGTGCCACGCAGCTTCTCGGCCTGGACGTAGGGATCGTTCTCGACCCAGCCGGGGCCGTCGAGCGGGCCCCACATGTTCTCGACGCTCTCGGCTCCGCCCCACACCTCGACGACGGTCTTGATGAACTGCTGGCCGATGGGGTCGCTCGACTGGACGCAACCGCTGTACGCGGCGACGCCGTTGTAGAAGCCGGGCTTGTGGATCGCGAGGTTGAAGACCGACGTGGCCGACATCGAGATCGCTGCGAGCGCGCGATTGCCGTCCGCGTTCAGCTCCGCCTCGACGAGCGGAGGCATCTCCTCGTTCAGGAACGTCTCCCACTTGTGGGTACCGATGACCGCATCGTCCTGCTGCCAGTCGGTGTAGTACGACCAGGCACCACCGATCGGCGTCACCACATTGACGTTCTTGTCCTCGAAGAACTCGAGCAGGTCGGTCTGACGCTTCCAGGTCGCGCGGTCCACACCACCGCCTGCACCGTTCAGCAGGTAGAGAACGGGCCGCGGCTCGCTGCGATCGGCGGGGAGGATGACCTCGACCGGGATCGTCCTGTCCATCGACGCCGAGTACACGTTGATCACGATCTCGCGGTCGCTGACGGTCTCGACCGACTCGACGTACGACCCCTCGGAAACAGCGGAGGTACCTTCGGTGGCCGGTGCTGCAAGGGCCTGTCCTGCAGGAACCAGGATGCATGCCGCGGCCGTCGCGGCGGCGCCGACGGCGCGTTTCCAGGTCGCAGTGCTGTGACGCGTCAAGACGACTTTCCTCTCGGTCGGGGCGGCGGGGGTCCGGTGACGGCGCGAACTGGAAGCATACAAGCGCATGCCCACTGGTGCAGCCGGAGTCACGGTACCGTCCGGCAGTGTTGTCGTTCCCGACGGCACTCACCGTTACAGAACGGAGATCAACCGTTCTCGGCTGCGCGGCGGTAGCCGCGCGCGGCAGGGACGGCGAAGACGGCGATCATGCCGACCGACCAGGCGACCGTCTCGAGGAGCGGCCTCGCCAGTTCCCCCCCTTCGGCGAGGGCCCGCATGGTGTCGATCGCACACGACATGGGTTGGTGCTCGACGAACGGCTGCAACCACCGCGGGTAGGCCATCACCGGCACGAAACCCGAGTTGAAGAACATCAGCAGGGTCGCGATGGTGGAGACCAGCTCGACCAGGGGCAGCCTGGTCGACAGTGTCGCCAGGAAGGTGACCATCAGCGCGAAACCCAGGCCGAAGCCGAGAGGGACCACCAGCAGGAGAAGGCCGGATCCGAATCCCTGGGTGAACCGGAAACCGAGAGCGATGCCTGCGGCGAGGATCACGAGGGACGTGACGACCACCCGGATCAGTTCGGCCATCAACCGGCCCACGAGTCCCGCCGCCCGATGGGTCGGGAGGGTGTAGAACCGCGACAGCAGACCGGACTCGCGCTCGGCCCGCAGGCCCACGGCGCTGACCACCGAGCCGAACATCGCGCCGATCAGCACCACCAGCGGCACCATCCCGTATACGGCGGGTGTCCCGGTCGCTGCGGTGATCCGATTCCCGAGCACGATGTGCAGCATCACCAGGGTCACGGCCGGATAGACGAGTGCCTGGATGACGGTCGCCGGATCGCGAACCCATCGGCGGAGCATCCGGCCGCACTGGAGACGGCTGCCGGTCCACAGAGCCTGCAGGGATCTCTCGTCCGCACCGCGGGCCGGCGTAGGAGCGAACGAACGGCTCGTGTCCACCCCGGGGACGGTTCCGGTCATCTCGTCCACCCCGTCACCCCCGCCTCGTGCTCGCCCACACGGCCATCGGGATGCAGACGACGGCGAGACCTGCGAGCCACAGCACGCTCGGCACGAGGGCCTGCCAGGTCGCGCCCGTGTCGGTCATGGCTCTCATCGCATCCGAGAACTGCGAGATCGGCTGGTTGCGCACGAACGGGCGAATCCACTCGGGAAAATCCTTCTCGGGCACGAACCCGGTGGACAGCATTCCCAGAATCAACTGCGGCAGGGTCAATGCCTGAGCTGTCGCCTCGGGACTCTTCGAGAGACTCCCGATCGCATCCGCTCCGAAACACAGCACCGCGGAGATCAGCAGCGCCGACACACAGAACAACAGAGCCTGCCCGATACCGGCGGAGAACCTGAATCCGATGACGTAGCCGAAGCCGATCGAGGCCAGCACCGAGATCACCGAACGGACCGAGCACGCCGTCATGCGAGCGAGGAGGGGAACACCCACCGCGACGGGCATCGTCTGCATGCGCTGGGTGAGTCCGGTCGTCGACTCGTGAGCCGAGGTCTGGGCGGCCGAGATGGCAGCGAACGCCATCGACTGGAGCACGATGATCGGCATCAGGTACTGCGCGTAGTCGAGGCCACCCAGCTGCATGACGAACTCGAGCGGCAGATAGAAACTCAGGCCGAAGACGACCGGCACGATTACGGCCAGGACCAGTTCGCCATACCGGGCCAGGATCCGGAGCGCTCGTCCGGTGAGGGTCGACCACTGGGCACCGGCCGTCGGTTCCACCGAGCGATGCGCGCCCTCCACCCGTGGCCGACCGGGGTCGGGGAGCCCGCGGAGTCTCGGTTCCTCGGATCTGGTGACCATGTCACTCCCGGCTCGCGGCGATGACAGGTTCGTCGATCTCGTCGTTCGGTGCGAGCGGGTCCCCGGTCGTTGCGCTGTGTCCCGTCAGCTCGAGGAAGACGTCGTCGAGCGAGGGGCGGCGCAGCCCGATATCGGTCAGTTCCACCTCGAGCGGGGCGAGAAGGCGAAGCACCTCACCGAGGGTCACCGCCCCGTGCGGGGCGGGGATCGACAGACGGGCCGACTCGGGCCTCGACGAGAGCTCCGCTCTGACGTGATCCGGTACCAGCGGACCGAGGGCCTCGACGATTCGGGGAAGATCGTGTGCGTCGACCGGGACGATCTCGCAGAAACTCCGTCCCGTCGCCGCCTTGAGTTCGTCGGCCGTGCCGCGGGCGATCACCGTCCCCTTGTCGATGACGATGATGTCGTCGCTCAGCACATCGGCTTCCTCGAGGTACTGGGTGGTGAGCAGAACGGTGATGCCCTGTTCCTTGAGCTTCGACACGAGGTTCCACACCGCCTGCCGAGACCGTGGGTCCAGTCCGGTGGTCGGTTCGTCGAGGAAGACCACCTGGGGCCGGACCACTAGGCCGCATGCCAGATCGACACGTCGGCGCATCCCTCCCGAGTAGCCCTTCACCGGCCGATCCCCGGCATCCGTCAGGTCGAACTCCTCGAGGAGCTGCGCAGCACGTTGCCGGGCGGCCCGCCGGTCGAGGCCCATGAGCCGCCCGAACAGGACGAGATTCTCCCGGCCGGTCAGGGCGTCGTCCAGGGCGGCGAACTGGCCGGTCATCATGATCGATCGACGCACCTCCGCGGCCTCGGTCACGACGTCGAAGCCGGCCACCGAGGCGCTGCCCTCACTGGGCCGGAGGAGGGTGGAGAGGATCTTGACGGTTGTCGTCTTGCCGGCACCGTTGGGACCGAGGACGCCGAGGGCGGACCCGGGGGCAGCGGAGAACGAGATTCCTGCGAGAGCGTGCACGTCGTCGAACCACTTGTGGACGTCCTCGACGTGCACGGCCTGGTCGAAAGATCTGGGCATCACACTCCCACGGTCTCGAACGGTCCCACGGGACGTTGGCTCGGCCGAAGCGCGAGTCGACGCTCGTCGCGATGCTACCGTTCCGTGTGAGATTTGACTCGTGAGCGATGATTCAGAAAATCAAGATTTCGCATACATCGATTCGTATTCCGGATATGTCCGGAATACATCGACAGCCGGACGATGGTACGAGCAATAAGCCTGGAATGCCGCAATTGTACGTATCGGTGGATGCGCAGCCGTTATGTTTGTCTGGAGGAATGAAGAGGGAAATATCCCGTCGGGGATTGTTCGGTGTAGTTGCCGGTGGAGCACTGACATGGGGCGTCGGCGCAGGGGGACGTGCGGCGGCGGCGCCTCGCCATCGGTTACCGGATCCGGGGGATGTCCCGGAGTCCGATCCGGCTCTTCTGACTGCCGTGGAGGCTGCCGCGTTGCTGCAGGCAGGGCGGCTGCATCCGCGCGAGCTGCTCGATGCCTGTCTGTCGAGGACGAGGGAATTCGACGGAGAGATCGGTGCGTGGGTCCGCCTGTATCCGGAGAAGGCCTACGCGGCGGCGGACGTCGCGGGGGAGCGGTTGGCCCGGGCGCGGCGCGACGGAACCTCGGTTCCGCTCGTGTGTGGCCTCCCCGTTGCGGTCAAGGACATCTATGCGGTCGCGGGCCTACCGCTCACCGCCTCGAGCAGGGTGCTCGAAGGCAACATCGCCTCGGGCGATTCGGGTGCCTGGCGCCGGTTGGAGGAGGCCGGTGCCGTTCTCATGGGGCACGCGCACACGGATGAATTCGCCATCGGTCTGGCGACGCCGCAGGTGGGTAATCCGTGGAATCCGGAATTCTCACCGGGCGGTTCCTCCGGAGGTAGCGCGGCGGTGCTCGCGGCACGGTTCGCCCCTCTGGCTCTCGGTAGCGACACCGGGGGCTCGGTACGTCTTCCGGCGAGTGCCTGCGGGGTGTCGTCGATCAAGCCGACCTACGGACGTATCACCTCGTACGGGATGATTCCGCTGACCTGGACACGGGACCACGTCGGGATGATGGGTCGCAGTCTCGCCGATGCTGCGCTGATGATGACGGTGCTCGCCGGCTCCGACGCCACCGACCCGATCACTGCACTCGGTCCGGCGGTTCCGGAGGGCGGATACGCGCTGACCGCTCAGGGAGGGGCTGCGCCTCTCGCCGGTCGGCGGATCGGCGTGGTGTCGAATGTTCACCCGGCACCCGACGGGGCGATCCGCCGGGTGATGGGAGCCGTCGAAGAGGTGATCCGCTCTCTCGGCGCCACAACCGTTCCCGTCGAGTTGCCGGGCATGCCGGATTCTCTCGCGACGGGTGACCTCGTGGAGATGGGCTCCTACCATCAGCAGTTCGCCGATCGCCTGGGTCTGTACCGGGCGGAACACGTCCCGATGGTGGGTGGTGCCGTGGCGTCGCTCGCCGTCCCCGTCGCCGACTACCTGATGTTCGAACGTGATCGCCTGAGATACCAGAACGACTACAACCGGATGTTCGTCGATCACGACCTCGACGCGATCATGCTTCCGGGCACATCTGTCGACGGCGCGCGGCGCACGGACTTCCTCGGGGTCAGTGTCACCGAGGGAGTCACCGGCGACGTGGGATGGGCCAACTATGCGGGCGCTCCCGTGGTCACCCTGCCCGCCGGTTACTCGGACACGACGGGCCTGCCCGTCGGAGTGCAGATCGGGGCGCGTCCCTGGCAGGATGCCGAGCTGATCGCGCTCGGCCTCGAGATCCAGGAGGCGCTGCCGGTGTGGCGGGACGTGCCGCCCCTGTCACCCGCGCCGGCGCGGATCCCCGAGGTGGCCGCGACGACGCCCGGTCCCGGTCCCGATCCGACCAACACCGTCGGTGCGATGGCGCCCTTCCGGGCTCTGCCCATGAGTCCGGTCGGGTGAGAGACCGGCCGATGCGAGGGCGAACCCCGAGGAGTTGAACTTCGGGGCTCGCTCCTGCATACTGATCGGGTTGCCTTGACCGGGCCATGGATGTTTCGCGGCTCGGAACAGGAAAGACATTGCAGTCGCGGATCGAGCCTCACGGCCTGGTCGCGGCCACATGCAAGACGGAAGCAGTACCCCAGTGCGTCCGCACGGACGCAGCCGGTTCCGTTCTGTGCGATGTCGAGACGAGAGTTTCGGCATCCGGAGAATGAGCGGCGGGCCGACACGCCCGACCGCGTGGACCGGAGAACAATGACAGATGAACAGCGGCCAGCGGATCGGATACGTCCGGCTCCCATGTGTTTCGAGTGCTGTTCTCGGTCGCCGTTCCGAGGGGAACTGTGCAGACGAGGTGGTCTCCGGCTCGCCGGGGATCACGAAACGCGGCAAGAAAAGGACACTAAGCGTGGCGGGACAGAAGATCCGCATCAGGCTCAAGGCCTATGACCACGAGGCGATCGACGCATCTGCGCGCAAGATCGTCGAGACGGTGACCCGTACGGGTGCCCGTGTGGTCGGCCCTGTGCCGTTGCCCACCGAGAAGAACGTGTACTGCGTCATCCGCTCGCCGCACAAGTACAAGGACTCGCGCGAGCACTTCGAGATGCGGACGCACAAGCGGCTCATCGACATCCTCGACCCGACGCCGAAGACCGTCGACGCGCTCATGCGCATCGATCTCCCGGCCAGCGTCGACGTCAACATTCAGTGACATTCGATTACAGCGAGCTTGTGAAAGACGCAGCGGAGACAACACATGACTAACCAGATCAAGGGAATCCTGGGCACCAAGCTCGGCATGACCCAGGTCTTCGACGAGAACAACCGGGTCGTTCCGGTGACCGTCGTCAAGGCCGGACCGAACGTGGTCACGCAGATCCGCACCGAGGAGCGCGACGGCTACAACGCCGTGCAGCTCGCCTACGGTGCCATCGCGCCGCGCAAGGTCACCAAGCCGGTCCGCGGCCAGTTCGAGAAGGCGGGCGTGACCCCGCGTCGCCACCTCGTCGAGATCCGTGTCGAGGACACCTCGGAGTACGAGGTCGGCCAGGAGCTCACCGCCGAGGTCTTCGAGGACGGCGCTTACGTCGACGTCACCGGCACCTCCAAGGGCAAGGGCTTCGCCGGCACCATGAAGCGCCACGGCTTCGCCGGCCAGGGTGCGTCGCACGGTACGCAGGCTGTGCACCGTCGTCCGGGCTCCATCGGTGGCTGCGCCACCCCGGGCCGCGTGTTCAAGGGCACGCGCATGTCCGGCCGCATGGGCTCCGACCGCATCACGACGCAGAACCTCTCGGTCCACAAGGTGGACGCCGAGAACGGTCTGCTGCTGATCAAGGGCGCGATCCCCGGCCGTAAGGGCGGCCTCGTGATCGTCAAGACCGCAGTGAAGGGTGGTGCACGGGCATGAGCACCGAGACCGCAACCAAGCTGACGCTGGACGTCAAGGCCCCCGGCGGCCAGACCTCCGGCTCCGTCGAGCTCCCCGCGGAGATCTTCGACGCTCCCGCCAACATCGCGCTTCTGCACCAGGTCGTCACCGCGCAGCTCGCGGCGGCTCGCCAGGGCACGCACGCCACCAAGACCCGCGGCGACGTCCGCGGCGGTGGCAAGAAGCCGTACCGCCAGAAGGGCACCGGCCGCGCCCGTCAGGGTTCGACCCGCGCTCCGCAGTTCACCGGTGGTGGCACCGTCCACGGCCCGCAGCCGCGCGACTACAGCCAGCGCACCCCGAAGAAGATGAAGGCCGCCGCTCTCCGCGGTGCCCTCTCCGACCGGGCGCGCAACGAGCGCATCCATGTGATCACCGAGCTCGTCGCCGGCCAGGTCCCGTCGACCAAGAGCGCGCGCACCTTCCTCGGTGAGCTCACGGAGCGCAAGAACCTGCTGCTCGTCGTCGGCCGCGAGGACATCACGGCGTGGAAGTCCGCGCAGAACCTGCCGAACGTCCACGTGCTCGCGCCGGACCAGCTGAACACCTACGACGTGCTCTACAGCGACGACGTCGTGTTCAGCGTCGAGGCGCTCAACACGTTCATCCACGGGCCGGCCGAGTCCGGCCAGGAAGTGAAGGAGGAGAGCAAGTGAGCACGATCGCCGATCCTCGCGACATCCTGCTGGCTCCCGTCGTCTCCGAGAAGTCCTACGGGCTGATGGAAGAGGGCACCTACACCTTCCTGGTCCACCCGGACTCGAACAAGACGCAGATCAAGATTGCCGTCGAGAAGGTCTTCGGCGTCAAGGTGAGCAGCGTCAACACCGCCAACCGTCAGGGCAAGCGCAAGCGGACCCGTTTCGGCTACGGCAAGCGCAAGAACACCAAGCGCGCGCTCGTGACCCTCACGGCCGACAGCAAGCCCATCGAGATCTTCGGAGGCCCGGTCGCGTAGCGATCGGAACTCTCGAGAGATAGAGGACGAGAAGACTCATGGCAATCCGTAAGTACAAGCCGACTACGCCGGGCCGCCGTGGCGCCAGCGTGTCGGACTTCGCCGAGATCACTCGGTCGACGCCCGAGAAGTCGCTGGTTCGCCCGCTGCACGGTCGCGGTGGACGCAACGCGCACGGCCGCATCACCACCCGGCACAAGGGTGGCGGACACAAGCGCGCCTACCGCCTGATCGATTTCCGTCGCAACGACAAGGACGGCATCCCGGCCAAGGTCGCTCACATCGAGTACGACCCCAACCGCACCGCCCGCATCGCGCTGCTCCACTACGTGGACGGCGAGAAGCGCTACATCATCGCGCCCAAGGGCCTCGTGCAGGGTGCCGCGGTCGAGTCCGGCCCCAACGCCGACATCAAGCCGGGCAACAACCTGCCGCTGCGCAACATCCCGACGGGTACGACCATCCACGCGGTCGAGCTGCGTCCGGGTGGCGGCGCCAAGATGGCCCGCTCCGCCGGCGCGAGCATCCAGCTCCTCGGCAAGGAAGGCGCCTACGCCACGCTGCGTATGCCCTCCGGTGAGATCCGTCGCGTCGACGTGCGCTGCCGCGCCACCGTCGGCGAGGTCGGCAACGCCGAGCAGTCGAACATCAACTGGGGCAAGGCCGGCCGTATGCGCTGGAAGGGCAAGCGCCCGACCGTCCGCGGTGTCGTGATGAACCCGGTCGACCACCCGCACGGCGGTGGTGAGGGCAAGACCTCCGGTGGTCGCCACCCGGTCAGCCCGTGGGGCAAGCCCGAGGGCCGCACCCGCAAGAACAAGGCGTCCGACAAGCTCATCGTTCGTCGCCGCCGCACCGGCAAGAAGCGCTAGTCAAGGAGGGAGTTAGAGAATGCCACGCAGCCTCAAGAAGGGCCCGTTCGTCGACGACCACCTCCTGGCGAAGGTGGACGCACAGAACGAGAAGGGCACCAAGCAGGTCATCAAGACCTGGTCGCGCCGTTCCACGATCCTGCCCGACTTCATCGGTCACACGTTCGCCGTCCACGACGGTCGCAAGCACGTGCCGGTGTTCGTCTCGGAGTCCATGGTCGGTCACAAGCTCGGTGAGTTCGCGCCGACCCGTACGTTCAAGGGCCACATCAAGGACGACCGGAAGAGCAAGCGTCGATGAGCACTGAAACCACCGTCAACAGCGCTCGGGCTGTTGCGCGCCACGTGCGCGTGACCCCGATGAAGGCGCGCCGCGTCGTCGACATCGTTCGCGGTAAGTCCGTCGAGGAGGCCCTGGCCATCCTCAAGTTCGCGCCGCAGGCCGCGGCCGAGCCGGTCGCCAAGGTGATCGCCTCCGCTGCTGCGAACGCGCAGAACAACTTCAACCTCGACCCCAGCACGCTCGTCGTCGCGACCGCGTATGTGGACGAGGGTGCGACCCTGAAGCGGTTCCAGCCGCGCGCCCAGGGCCGTGCGTTCCGTATCCGCAAGCGGTCGAGCCACATCACCGTGATCGTGGAAAGCGTCGGGTCGGCTTCGACTCGTAACCGCCGGAAGGGAGCTCAGTAGTGGGCCAGAAGATCAACCCGCACGGCTTCCGTCTGGGCGTCACCACCGACTGGAAGTCTCGTTGGTACGCGGACAAGCAGTACGCGGACTACGTCAAGGAAGATGTCGCGATCCGCAAGTTCCTGGCCTCCGGCCTCGAGCGCGCCGGCATCGCGAAGGTCGAGATCGAGCGCACCCGCGACCGCGTGCGTGTGGACATCCACACCGCCCGCCCGGGCATCGTCATCGGTCGTCGTGGCGCCGAGGCGGACCGCATCCGCGCCGAGCTCGAGAAGCTGACCGGTAAGCAGGTCCAGCTGAACATCCTCGAGGTCAAGAACGCCGAGTCCGAGGCTCAGCTCGTCGCGCAGGGCGTCGCCGAGCAGCTGTCGAACCGTGTCGCGTTCCGTCGTGCGATGCGCAAGGCCATCCAGTCGGCCATGCGTCAGCCGAACGTCAAGGGCATCCGCGTGCAGTGCTCGGGCCGCCTCGGTGGCGCCGAGATGTCGCGTTCGGAGTTCTACCGCGAAGGTCGTGTCCCGCTGCACACGCTGCGTGCGGACATCGACTACGGCCTCTACGAGGCCAAGACCACCTTCGGCCGTATCGGCGTGAAGGTCTGGATCTACAAGGGCGACATCGTCGGTGGCCGTCGTGAGCTCGCTGCTGCTGCAGCCGCTCCCGCCGACCGGCCGCGTCGTGAGCGTCCGAGCCGCCCGCGTCGTTCCGGCGCCTCGGGCACCACCGCGACGAGCACCGAAGCCGGCCGCGCCGCCTCGAGCGACGCTCCCGCTTCGACAGAGAACAAGGAGGGCTGACGCAATGTTGATCCCCCGGCGGGTCAAACACCGCAAGCAGCACCATCCGAGCCGTACGGGTGCCGCCAAGGGCGGAACCCAGGTGGCCTTCGGTGACTACGGCATCCAGGCTCTCGAGCCGGCCTACATCACCAACCGGCAGATCGAGTCCGCTCGTATCGCCATGACCCGGCACATCAAGCGTGGCGGCAAGATCTGGATCAACATCTTCCCGGATCGTCCCCTCACCAAGAAGCCTGCCGAGACCCGAATGGGTTCCGGTAAGGGTTCGCCGGAGTGGTGGGTCGCGAACGTCAAGCCCGGTCGCGTGCTGTTCGAGATGAGCTACCCCAACGAGGAGATTGCCCGCGAGGCCCTGCGTCGCGCGATGCACAAGCTCCCGTGCAAGTGCCGCATCGTGACGAGGGAGGAGCAGTTCTGATGGCTACCGGTACCCCCGCCGCGGAACTCCGCGAGCTGAGCGACGAAGAGCTGACCGACAAGCTCCGCGAGGCCAAGGAAGAGCTGTTCAACCTCCGCTTCCAGATGGCCACCGGCCAGCTGGACAACAACCGTCGGCTTCGCGTCGTGCGCAACGAGATCGCCCGCATCTACACGGTGCTGCGCGAGCGTGAGCTCGGACTGGCCACCGGCCCGAACGCGGGTGGCGCGGCATGAGTGAGGACAAGGCAGTGAGCAACAACGAAGAGCGCGGCAGCCGCAAGGTCCGCATCGGTTACGTCGTCTCGGACAAGATGGAGAAGACCATCGTCGTCGAGCTCGAGGACCGTGTGAAGCACCCGCTGTACGGCAAGATCATCCGCCGTACGACCAAGGTGAAGGCCCACGACGAGAACGGCCTCGCCGGCATCGGTGACCGCGTGCAGCTGATGGAGACCCGTCCGCTGTCCGCCACCAAGCGCTGGCGTCTGGTCGAGGTGCTCGAGAAGGCCAAGTAGGCCTCCTCGTCCTCGACGGGAACACGCAGACCGCACCCCATCACCCGGTTACACCGGGTGGTGGGGTGCTGCGCGTTTCGGGCCGCCGTGGGGGAGGGGAGAGAGGGCTCGCGACACGCCCGGTTCCGGGGTGAGGAGCCACATCACAATTCGCGAGTTTGCCCTGCGTACGGTATATAGCCTAGTCTGTACGGGTTGCCCGCGGGACCCGTGTGTCTTTCGCGCGTGCGCCGTGAGCAGCCGACGACCGCGTACGTCCAGGTCGGAAATCTGACGTACACACCAATCCAGGTCAAGGAGAACAAGTGATCCAGCAGGAGTCGCGACTGCGCGTCGCCGACAACACGGGTGCCAAGGAGATCCTCTGCATCCGCGTTCTCGGTGGCTCGTCCCGTCGCTACGCCGGAATCGGTGACGTCATCGTCGCCACCGTCAAGGACGCGATCCCCGGCGGCAACGTCAAGCGTGGCGACGTCGTCAAGGCCGTGGTCGTGCGCACCACCAAGGAGCGCCGCCGGCCGGACGGTTCCTACATCAAGTTCGACGAGAACGCTGCCGTCATCATCAAGGGCGACAACGATCCTCGCGGTACCCGCATCTTCGGCCCCGTCGGTCGCGAGCTCCGCGACAAGCGGTTCATGAAGATCGTCTCGCTGGCTCCGGAGGTGCTGTGATGAAGGTGCACAAGGGTGACACCGTGCTCGTCATCTCGGGCAAGGACAAGGGCGCCAAGGGTAAGGTCATCGCGGCCTACCCGAAGGAGAACCGTGTCCTCGTCGAGGGCGTGAACCGAATCAAGAAGCACACCGCGGTCTCGGCCAACGAGCGTGGTGCCTCTTCCGGGGGCATCGTCACGCAGGAGGCCCCGATCCACGTTTCCAACGTCGCCGTCATCGACTCGGACGGGAACCCCACCCGCGTGGGCTACCGCGTCGACGAGGAGACCGGCAAGCGCGTTCGGATTTCCCGGAAGAACGGGAAGGACATCTGACATGACCAGCACCGAAACCAAGACCCAGCCGCGCCTCAAGGTGCGGTACCGCGAGGAGATCCGCGACGCGCTGAACGCGGAGTTCGACTACGCGAACGTCATGCAGATCCCGGGCGTCGTGAAGGTCGTCGTCAACATGGGTGTCGGCGACGCCGCCCGCGACGCGAAGCTGATCAACGGGGCTGTCAACGACCTCGCGCTGATCACCGGCCAGAAGCCCGAGATCCGCAAGGCCCGCAAGTCCATCGCGCAGTTCAAGCTGCGTGAGGGCATGCCGATCGGTGCGCGCGTCACGCTGCGCGGCGACCGCATGTGGGAGTTCCTGGACCGTCTCGTGTCCATCGCTCTGCCCCGTATCCGGGACTTCCGTGGCCTGAACGGCAACCAGTTCGACGGCAACGGCAACTACACGTTCGGCCTGAACGAGCAGTCGATGTTCCACGAGATCGACGTGGACAAGATCGACCGCCCGCGCGGCATGGACATCACTGTCGTGACCACCGCTACCAACAACGAAGAAGGCCGTGCCCTGCTGAAGCACCTCGGCTTCCCGTTCAAGGAGAACTGAGCCCATGGCTAAGAAGGCACTGGTCAACAAGGCCAACAAGAAGCCGAAGTTCGCGGTGCGCGCCTACACCCGCTGCCAGCGCTGCGGCCGCCCGCACTCGGTGTTCCGCAAGTTCGGTCTCTGCCGCATCTGTCTGCGCGAGATGGCACACCGCGGAGAGCTTCCGGGAGTTCACAAGAGCTCCTGGTGACGTGATCGGTGGGCGGACGATCCTCGGGGTCTCCGCCCACCGCCACGCTGTCATGGATCCGCTGCCGTCCGGCGGGCGGATCCGCTATCGAAACCGAGTTTCGTTGTAGGCCCACGGCCGGGGAGTCCCCGGTGTTGCATGGGAACCGCATCGAGAAAGGTGTACAGGTCAGCCATGACCATGACCGACCCCATCGCAGACTTCTTGACGCGTCTGCGTAACGCCAACACGGCGTACCACGACGAGGTGACGCTCCCGTCGTCGAAGATCAAGGTGAACATCGCCGAGATCCTCAAGCGCGAGGGCTACATCGCCGATTACCGTGTCGAGGATGCCGAGGTGGGCAAGACCCTCGTCGTCAACCTCAAGTACGGACCGTCCCGTGAGCGCAGCCTCGCCGGTGTGCGCCGCGTGTCGAAGCCCGGCCTGCGCGTGTACGCGAAATCCACCAACCTGCCCAAGGTCCTGGGCGGCCTCGGCGTGGCGATCATCTCCACGTCCTCCGGCCTGCTCACCGATCGCCAGGCGGCCAAGCAGGGAGTGGGCGGGGAAGTCCTCGCCTACGTCTGGTAAAGGGAGGCCACCACTAATGTCGCGAATCGGAAAACTCCCCGTTGCAGTTCCCTCGGGTGTCGAGGTGAACATCGACGGCCAGGACGTCGCCGTCAAGGGCCCGAAGGGCAACCTGTCGCTGACCGTTGCCGAGCCGATCGCCGTCGCCAAGGGCGAGGACGGCTCCATCAACGTCACGCGTCCCAACGACGAGCGTCGCAGCCGTGCCCTGCACGGCCTGTCCCGGACCCTCATCCAGAACCTCATCATCGGTGTGACCGAGGGTTACACCACCAAGATGGAGATCCACGGCGTCGGCTACCGCGTGGCCCTGAAGGGCAAGGACCTCGAGTTCTCGCTCGGCTACAGCCACCCCGTGCTGATCGAGGCCCCCGAGGGCATCACGTTCGCCGTCGAGAACCCCACGCGCTTCTCGATCTCGGGCATCGACAAGCAGAAGGTCGGCCAGATCGCGGCCAACATCCGCCGGCTGCGCAAGTCCGACCCGTACAAGGGCAAGGGCATCCGCTACGAGGGTGAACAGGTCCGTCGCAAGGTCGGAAAGACGGGTAAGTGATCATGAGCCAGACCGAGAACCAGAAGGCCAAGCGGATCCCGCGTGGCAAGGACGTCTCCACCACGCGTCGCCTTTCGAAGACGCGTCGTCACTTCCGCCTCCGCAAGAAGATCTCCGGCACCCCCGAGCGTCCCCGCCTCGTCGTCAACCGGTCGTCGCGCCACGTGCACGTCCAGCTGGTCAACGACCTGACGGGCACCACCATCGCCGCGGCCTCCTCCATGGAGCCCGATGTGCGTGCGCTCGAGGGCGACAAGAAGGCCCGCAGCACCAAGGTCGGTCAGCTGATCGCCGAGCGTGCCAAGGCTGCCGGCGTGGAGGCCGTGGTCTTCGACCGCGGTGGCCACACCTACAGCGGACGCATCGCGGCCCTCGCGGACGCGGCGCGCGAAAGCGGGTTGAAGTTCTGATGACCATTTTCTCGAACGGAAGGAACGCCTGATGCCGGGACGTCAGCGGCGTGACGGCGGAAACGGCCCCGCCGGACAGAACCCCAACAGCGGTGACAACCGCGGCGGCCGCGACCGCCGCGACCGCGACTCGCGCGGCGGCAACGCTGCCGAGAAGTCGAACTACATCGAGCGTGTCGTCTCGATCAACCGTGTGTCGAAGGTCGTCAAGGGCGGTCGTCGCTTCAGCTTCACCGCTCTGGTGATCGTGGGCGACGGCAACGGCCTGGTCGGTGTCGGCTACGGCAAGGCCAAGGAAGTTCCCGCGGCCATCCAGAAGGGTGTCGAGGAAGCTCGCAAGAACTTCTTCCGCGTTCCGCTCATCGGCGGAACCATCACCCACCCCGTCCAGGGTGAGGCTGCAGCCGGCGTCGTCCTGCTGCGTCCGGCTTCCCCCGGTACCGGTGTGATCGCCGGTGGCGCCGTGCGCGCCGTGCTGGAGTGCGCGGGCGTTTCCGACATCCTGTCGAAGTCGCTCGGCTCCGACAACGCCATCAATGTGGTGCACGCGACGGTTGCGGCTCTCAAGGGTCTGCAGCGTCCGGAAGAGGTCGCGGCTCGCCGTGGCCTCGCCCTCGAGGACGTTGCTCCCGCCGGCATGCTTCGCGCCCGTGCACAGGCTGCTGGGAGCGTGAAGTAATGGCAGAGCTGAAGATCACCCAGATCAAGAGCACCATCGGCGCCAAGTCGAATCAGCGGGACAGCCTGCGCACCCTCGGCCTGCGGAAGATCCGCCAGTCCGTCGTCCGTGAGGACAATGCGCAGAACCGCGGCTTGATCAACGTGGTGCGTCACCTCGTGACCGTTGAGGAGGTCTGAAAATGACCATCAAGCTGCATCACCTGCGCCCCGCTCCGGGTGCCAAGACGGACAAGACCCGTGTCGGCCGCGGTGAGGGCTCCAAGGGCAAGACCGCCGGCCGCGGTACGAAGGGCACCAAGGCACGCAAGAACGTGTCGGCGGCCTTCGAGGGTGGCCAGATGCCCCTGCACATGCGTCTGCCGAAGCTCAAGGGCTTCAAGAACGCATTCCGCACCGAGTACCAGATCGTCAACGTCGGGGACATCGCTCGCGCGTTCCCCGAGGGCGGCCAGATCGGTGTCGCGGACCTCGTGGCGAAGGGCCTGGTTCGCAAGAACCAGCTCGTCAAGGTCCTCGGTGAGGGCGAGCTGACGGTGGCCGTTCAGGTCACCGCCGACAAGTTCTCGGCCTCCGCTCAGGAGAAGATCGCTGCAGCCGGTGGCACCGCGACGGTCCAGGCCTGACCTGGTCCCCAGCGTGTGAATCACGGCTGACGAACGGCCGCGGTGCATTTCCTTGCACCGCGGCCGTTCGCGTACTCCGAGTGGTGGAATACGCTACCGGCGTAGCCCTGTGACGAGACGCCACTGTTAGAGTTTCAGAGTTGTCTACCGTCCGACGGGTCCTTCTCGATCCGTCGTCCCCGACCGGCCCGCCAGGAGGATCTTTGCTTTCCGCCTTCGTCTCGGCCCTCAGGACACCGGACCTGAGGCGGAAGATTCTCATTGCCCTCGGGCTCATCGCGTTGTACCGACTCGGTGCGACCGTGCCGTCCCCGGGCGTCGACTACGGGAACGTCCAGGCCTGTGTGGATCAGCTCGCCGGCGGCGAGCAGGCCGGGATCTACTCGCTGATCAACCTGTTCTCGGGTGGGGCACTGCTCCAGCTGTCGGTCTTCGCGATCGGCATCATGCCCTTCATCACCGCGAGCATCATCATCCAGCTGCTCACCGTGGTCATCCCCCGCTTCGAGGAACTCCGCAAGGAAGGCCAGTCCGGCCAGGCGAAGATGACGCAGTACACGCGCTATCTCGCCGTCGCCCTGGCGATCCTGCAGGCCACCGGAATCGTCGCCCTCGCCGCGCGAGGACAGCTGCTGCAGGGCTGCTCGGAGCCGATCCTCGCCGACGACAGCATCTTCGGCATGGTCGTGATGGTGCTCGTGATGACCGCCGGTGCGGCCGTCGTGATGTGGTTCGGTGAACTCATCACCGAGCGCGGCATCGGCAACGGCATGTCGCTGTTGATCTTCTCGGGTATCGCGGCCGCACTGCCGACCGAGGGACGGATGATCCTCGAGTCCCGCGGCGGCCTGGTCTTCACGGTCGTGTGCGCGGCGCTGCTCGTCCTCATCACGGGTGTGGTGTTCATCGAACAGGGTCAGCGCCGTATCCCGGTGCAGTACGCCAAGCGCATGGTCGGACGCCGCATGTACGGCGGCTCCTCGACCTACCTGCCGCTGAAGGTGAACCAGGCGGGCATCATCCCGGTCATCTTCGCGTCCTCGTTGCTGTACCTGCCCAACCTGATCGCGCAGCTCACCGGGGCCACCACCAATCCCGACCCGAGCTGGTGGCAGCGGTTCATCAACGAATATCTGGTCAACCCGAGCAATCCGGTCTACATTGCGATCTACTTCGGTCTGATCGTCTTCTTCGTGTTCTTCTACGTCGCCATCACCTTCAATCCGGAGGAACGCGCGGACGAAATGAAGAAGTACGGTGGCTTCATCCCGGGCATCCGCCCGGGCCGGCCCACGGCCGAATACCTCAGCTTCGTGCTCAACCGCATCACGGTTCCGGGCTCGATCTACCTCGGTCTCATCGCGACGCTGCCGAACTTCTTCCTGTCCGGTGGCCAAACCGCCTCGAGCATCTTCGGTGGCGCAGCGGTGCTCATTCTGGTCAGTGTCGCGCTGGACACTGTCAAGCAGATCGAAAGTCAACTGATGCAGCGCAACTACGAAGGGTTCCTCAAGTGAGACTTGTACTGCTCGGTCCTCCCGGTGCCGGCAAGGGCACGCAGGCCGCCATCCTGTCCGAGAAGCTCGGCGTCCCCGCCATCTCGACGGGCGACCTGTTCCGCGCCAACATCGGCCAGGGCACCCCGCTCGGCATCGAGGCGAAGAAGTACATCGACGCCGGCGAACTCGTCCCGGCGGAGATCACCAACAACATGGTGCGCGAGCGCCTCGCCGAGCCGGACGCCGCGAACGGCTTCCTCCTCGACGGCTTCCCGCGCAGCGTCGAGCAGGCCAAGGAGCTCGAGAACATCCTGAAGAACCTCGGCGTCGAACTCGACGGCGTGCTGTCCTTCGTCGTCGACGAGGACGTGGTCGTCGAGCGCATGCTCGCCCGCGGTCGCGCCGACGACACCGAGGACGTGATCCGCAACCGCCTCCGGGTCTACCGTGAGGAGACGGCTCCGCTGCTCGACTACTACTCCGACTCGATCATCACGGTCGACGCGGTCGGTGAGGTCGAGGAGATCAACGCACGGGCGCTCACCGCGCTCGGAAAGTAGACGGGTAGTTCGACATGGGTTTCGGGCGCAAGCGCTCAGTGGTTCCTTTCCGCACCTCGGGTGAACTCGACGCCATGGCCGCGGCCGGTGCCGTGGTCGGCGCCGCACTCGTCGCGGTGCGGGAGGCGGCGAAGCCGGGCGTGAGCACCCTGGAACTCGACCAGGTGGCGGAAGCGGTCATCCGCGACGCGGGGGCCGTTCCGTCCTTCCTGGGCTACCACGGATTCCCGGGGTCGATCTGCTCGTCGGTCAACGAGGTGGTCGTCCACGGGATCCCGTCGTCCTCGGTCGTCCTCGCCGAGGGCGACCTCGTGTCGATCGACTGCGGTGCGATCCTCGACGGCTGGCACGGCGACTCCGCGTGGACCTTCGGGGTGGGGGAGCTGACGCAGGCCGACCAGGATCTGAGCGAGGCCACCCGGCTGTCCCTCGAGGCGGGCATCGCCGCGATGCTGCCGGGCAACCGGCTCACCGACGTCTCGCACGCCATCGAGAAGGGCACCCGCGCCGCCGAGAAGCTGCACGGCCGGTCCTACGGCATCGTGGACGGCTACGGCGGGCACGGCATCGGCCGTGAGATGCACATGGACCCGTTCCTGCCCAACGAGGGCAAGCCGGGCAAGGGACCGAAGCTCGTCGTCGGTTCGGTGCTCGCGGTGGAGCCGATGCTCACGCTCGGCACCTACGAGACCGAGGTCCTCGACGACGAGTGGACCGTGGTGACCCTCGACGGCAGCCGCGCCGCGCATTGGGAGCACACGGTCGCGGTCACCGAGGACGGCCCGCGCATCCTCACGACGCGCCCCGCCTGACGGTCCGGCGTCACACGACCGGCAGGGTCACACGTCCAACAGGAGCGTCACCGGCCCGTCGTTGACGAGGCTCACCTCCATGTGGGCACCGAACCGGCCGGTCTCCACCTTCGCGCCGAGCCGGCGCAGGGCGTCCGCGAACTCGTCGACGAGAGGTTCGGCCACCGGCCGCGGCGCTGCCGCCGACCACGACGGCCGCCTGCTCTTCCGGGCGTCACCCATGAGGGTGAACTGGCTGACGACCAGGATCGGGGCGTCCACATCGGAGGCCGACCGTTCGTCGGCGAGGATCCGCATCGTCCACACCTTCCGGGCGAGCGTCGCCGCCTTCTCGGCGTCGTCGTCGTGGGTGACACCGACGAGCACGAGCAGACCGTGGCCGCCCTCGGGTGGCGTGATGCGGGCCACCTCCGTGCCGTCCACCGCCACTGCCGCCGTGGTCACCCGCTGGATCAGCGCCCGCACGTAGGGTCCTCCTCCTGGTCGTCGGCACTGGTGTGCCCGAGCTCATTTGTCCTGGACGGCCAACTTCCCGTACCATTGATCGGTGGTGCGCGCTGCGCTCCGATCGGTTCCGCGTCGAGTTCGTGTCGAATGTCGATTCGTTCCGGTCCCGGAGTTGCCGAGCGTCACGGTAACGGATGCCGATGCAACCACAACGCCGAACAACGGATCGCGGAGGATATGGCTAAGAAGGACGGGGCAATCGAGGTCGAGGGCCGGGTCATCGAACCCCTGCCCAATGCGATGTTCCGCATCGAGCTGGAGAACGGGCACAAGGTTCTCGCCCACATCAGCGGCAAGATGCGTCAGCACTACATTCGTATCCTTCCCGAGGACCGCGTCGTCGTGGAGCTGTCTCCCTACGACCTCACGCGTGGGCGCATCGTCTACCGCTACAAGTAACAGACTTCCCCGGCCACACGGTCCGGGGGGAACCATGTCGCCGGGCCGGCTTCGCCGTGTCCGGCGGCGCACATACAGGAGATCGGACTTACGTGAAGGTTCAGCCTAGCGTCAAGAAGATCTGCGAGAAGTGCAAGGTGATCCGCCGTAACGGTCGGGTCATGGTGATCTGCGAGAACCTGCGTCACAAGCAGCGTCAGGGCTAGATCGACCTTCGTCTCGAAGATCTGCTTGGCAACAAGCAAGAAGACCTTCCAGCACCAGTCGCGCGGTTACGATCCTCGATCCGTCGAGGAGCTGCGCGATCAACCCCCGGTACGGAGGCCGGGGCCCCACTGTGTTAATCGACTACACAGTTCTTCGACGCAGGGGACGGGCTGGGAGAAGACCTCCGCACACCGATAGGAATGCCACATGGCACGTCTCGCAGGTGTTGATCTCCCCCGCGAAAAGCGGATGGAGATCGCACTCACCTACATCTACGGCATCGGCCGTACCCGTTCCAAGGAGATCCTCGAGGCCACCGGCGTCAGCCCGGACCTGCGCAGCAAGGATCTGACGGACGAGGATCTCGCCAAGCTCCGCGAGTACATCGAGGAGAGCTACAAGGTCGAGGGTGACCTCCGTCGCGAGGTCCAGGCGGACATCCGTCGCAAGATCGAGATCGGCTGCTACCAGGGCCTGCGACACCGTCGTGGTCTGCCCGTGCGTGGTCAGCGCACCAAGACCAACGCCCGCACCCGCAAGGGTCCGAAGCGCACCGTCGCAGGAAAGAAGAAGTAATGCCTCCCAAGTCACGCAGCACCGGTCCCAAGAAGACCCAGAAGGCACGGCGCAGGGACAAGAAGAACGTTCCGCACGGTGCCGCTCACATCAAGAGCACGTTCAACAACACCATCGTGTCCATCACGGACCCGCAGGGCAACGTGATCTCCTGGGCGTCCTCCGGCCACGTCGGCTTCAAGGGTTCGCGCAAGTCGACCCCGTTCGCCGCGCAGCTCGCCGCCGAGAACGCCGCCCGCAAGGCGCAGGAGCACGGTGTCAAGAAGGTCGACGTCTTCGTCAAGGGCCCGGGCTCGGGCCGCGAGACGGCGATCCGTTCCCTCCAGGCCGCTGGCCTCGAGGTCGGCACCATCTCCGATGTCACCCCGCAGCCGCACAACGGCTGCCGTCCGCCCAAGCGGCGTCGCGTCTAATACGGGAAAGGAAGGTAAAGAAGAATGGCTCGTTATACCGGTCCTGTCACCCGTAAGTCGCGTCGTCTCCGTGTCGACCTCGTCGGAGGCGACCAGGCGTTCGAGCGTCGCCCCTACCCGCCGGGCCAGCACGGCCGCGCGCGGATCAAGGAGAGCGAGTACCTGCTCCAGCTGCAGGAGAAGCAGAAGGCCCGCTTCTCCTACGGCGTCATGGAGAAGCAGTTCCGTCGTTACTACGAGGAAGCCGCCAGCCGCCCCGGCAAGACCGGTGAGGTGCTGCTGTCCATCCTCGAGTCGCGTCTGGACAACGTCGTCTACCGTGCGGGCCTCGCCCGCACGCGTCGTCAGGCCCGCCAGCTGGTGAGCCACGGCCACTTCCTGGTCAACGGCAAGAAGGTCGACATCCCCAGCTACCGCGTCTCGCAGTACGACATCATCGACGTCCGCGAGAAGTCGCTGAGCACGCTGCCCTTCCAGGTCGCCCGCGAGACCCAGGGCGAGCGCCCGGTTCCGGGTTGGCTGCAGGTCGTCGGTCCGCGTCTGCGGGTGCTGGTCCACCAGCTCCCCGAGCGCGCCCAGATCGACATCCCGCTGCAGGAACAGCTGATCGTCGAGTACTACTCGAAGTAAGACACACCGCGTGTCCCGGTCCGCCCGGATCGGGCACGACTTCGTGTCACGGTGTCCTCCGGCCCGACCGGGCCGGTGGGACATCACTCCATCCACTAGGGCGTCATATGGCGGACGCCCACAAGGAGGCAACAGATGCTCATCTCTCAGCGACCCACGCTGACCGAAGAGGTCATCGCTGAAAACCGCTCGAAGTTCGTCATCGAGCCGCTCGAGCCTGGCTTCGGGTACACCCTCGGCAACTCGCTTCGTCGCACCCTGCTCTCCTCGATCCCGGGCGCGGCCGTCACCAGCATCCGCATCGACGGCGTGCTCCACGAGTTCACCACGGTTCCGGGCGTGAAGGAGGATGTCACCGACATCATCCTGAACCTCAAGGGCCTCGTGGTCAGCTCGGAAGAGGACGAGCCGGTCACCATGTACGTCCGCAAGCAGGGACCCGGCACCGTCACGGCCGGCGACATCGTGCCCCCGGCCGGTGTCACCATCCACAACCCGGACCTGCACATCGCCACCCTGAACGACAAGGGCAAGCTGGAGATCGAGCTCGTCGTCGAGCGCGGTCGCGGTTACGTTCCCGCCGTGCAGAACAAGGCGTCCGGCGCCGAGATCGGCCGTATCCCGGTCGACTCGATCTACTCGCCGGTGCTCAAGGTGACGTACAAGGTGGAGGCCACCCGCGTCGAGCAGCGCACCGACTTCGATCGGCTGATCCTCGACGTGGAGACCAAGAACTCCATCAGCGCGCGGGACGCGCTCGCCTCGGCGGGCAAGACCCTCGTGGAGCTCTTCGGTCTGGCTCGTGAGCTGAACGTCGAAGCAGAAGGCATCGAGATCGGTCCCTCGCCCGCCGAGGCCGACCACATCGCCTCCTTCGGACTTCCGATCGAGGACCTCGACCTCACGGTCCGGTCCTACAACTGCCTCAAGCGCGAGGGTGTCCACACCGTCGGCGAGCTCGTGGCACGGACGGAGTCCGATCTGCTCGACATCCGCAACTTCGGCCAGAAGTCCATCGACGAGGTCAAGGTCAAGCTGCACTCGCTGGGCCTGTCGCTCAAGGACAGCCCTGCGTCGTTCGATCCCAGCACGGTTGCCGGCTACGACGCCGCGACCGGCACCTGGAGCGACACCGACGCCGGCTCCTTCGGTGACAACGACGGCAACGAGGACTACGCCGAGACCGAGCAGCTGTAGCAGCTCACGGTCCGTTACTAGGAGAAAATCATGCCCAAGCCCAAGAAGGGCGCCCGTTTCGGCGGGTCGGCCTCGCACCAGAAGGCGATCTTCGCCAACCTGGCCACCGCGCTCTTCGAGCACGGCCGCATCACCACCACCGAGGCCAAGGCCAAGGCCCTGCGGCCCTACGCCGAGAAGCTCGTCACGCACGCCAAGGCCGGCTCGCTGGCCTCGCGTCGTGAGGTGCTGAAGGTCATCCGCAACAAGGACGTCGTCCACAAGCTGTTCGCGGAGATCGGTCCCTCCTTCGAGGACCGCAACGGTGGCTACACCCGCATCATCAAGACGGTGCCGCGCAAGGGCGACAACGCCCCCATGGCCATCATCGAGCTGGTGCGTGAGAAGACCGTCACCTCCGAGGCCGATCGCGCTCGCCGTGTCGCCGCCTCGCAGGCCGCCACCGACGACAACGCGGTCGAGGCCGTCGAGGCCGAGGCCACCGAGGCCGAGGTCGCGAACGCCGACGCCGTCGCCGAGGGTGTCGAGGACACCAACGCCACGGCTGCCGACGCAACCGAGGCGGACGAGGCCAAGAAGGACTAGTCCTCTTGGTTTCGGCATCCGCTGAAGCTCACGAGCCCGCCGTCCCTTCCGAGGGCGGCGGGCTCGTGGCTTCTCACGAGACGACACGTCTGCGACTCGACATCTCCTACGACGGCACCGACTTCTCGGGCTGGGCCCGGCAGCCGGGCCGCCGGACGGTGTGCGGCGAGATCGAGGAGAAGCTCTCCGCGATCGTCCGCACCCCGGTGCTGCTCACCGTCGCCGGGCGCACCGACGCGGGGGTGCACGCCTCCGGCCAGGTCGCCCACGTCGACGTACCCACCGCGGCGCTGCCCGACGACCTCGAGCGGCTGGTGCGCCGGCTCGCCCGCTTCCTGCCGCGCGACGTGCGCGTCACCCGGATCTCGGTGGCGCCGGAGCACTTCGACGCCCGTTTCTCCGCGATCCGGCGGCACTACGAGTACCGCCTGACCACCGCGGTCTACGGTGCCGAGCCGCTGCGGGCCCGCGACACGGTGGCGTGGCCGAAGAAGGTCGACGTCGACGCGATGCAGCGCGCCTCGCGCTCGCTGCTGGGTCTGCACGACTTCGCGGCCTTCTGCAAGCGACGCGAGGGCGCGACGACGGTGCGCGAACTGCAACGGTTCGACTGGACCTACGAGGACGACATCCTCACGGCGTACGTCAGTGCCGACGCCTTCTGCTGGTCGATGGTGCGCAGCCTCGTCGGTGCCGCGCTGGCGGTGGGCGAGGGACGGCGCACGGTGGAGTGGATGACCGGGCTGCTCGACGAACGCGAACGTGCGGCATCGGTCGCGGTGGCACCGGCTCACGGCCTGTCACTGGTCCGCGTCGACTACCCTGCTGACGAGGACTTGGCCGCGCGTAACGCTGCGACGCGGGAGATGCGCGGGCCGATCACGCCCGGGTGTTGTGGATGAAAGGGACGAGCTTGCGAGCACGACGGTATGGACTGGCGATGACGATCGGGGCGCTGGCGGCGTCCTCCCTCGCACTGGCGGGACCGGCGATCGCCCACGCCGAGAGCGCGCCGGCCTCGGCTGCCGGTGAGACCGCCTCACAGCCCGCGACCCTCGAACGCATCGAGAAGCACACCGAGCAGGACTGGTCGCTGTTCGTGTACTCGCCGTCGATGGACCGCACCATCGAGCTGCAGGTGCTCCGTCCGGCGGACACCAGCGAGCCGCGGCCGGTGCTGTACCTGCTCAACGGTGCCGGTGGTGGCCAGGACCGTGCGAACTGGCGGGAGCAGACCGACGTGGTCGAGTTCTTCTCCGACAAGAACGTCAATGTCGTCACGCCGATCGGTGGTGCCTTCAGCTACTACACCGACTGGCTCGAGGACGATCCGGTGCTCGGCCGCAACAAGTGGGAGACCTTCCTGACGAAGGAGATCCCCCCGCTGGTCGACGACGTGCTCGGCACCAGCGGCCGCAACGCGATCGCGGGCATGTCGATGTCGGCGACCTCGGCGCTGGCCCTGGCCGAGAAGGCACCGGAGCTCTACGAGGGTGTCGCCTCCTACAGCGGTTGCGCGGAGACCGCCTCGCCCGCCGGTGCCCGCTACGCGGAGATCGTCGTGTCCCTGGGCGGCGGCGAGGTGGAGAACATGTGGGGTCCGATCCGTGGGACGCACTGGGTCGAGCAGGACGTCGTCCGCAATGCCGAGAAGCTGCGCGGCAAGGCCGTCTTCGTGTCGGCCGGCAGCGGCATGCCGGGTGAGGTCGAACTGCGGGCGTGGGAGCAGTCCGGCGTCGCGGTGCTGCCCGACGTCGCCACCCTCGGGATCATCGAGGCCAACGTGCACGACTGCACCAACCGTCTGCGCACGGCACTGGATCAGGCGGGTGTGACCGCCACCTACTCGGTCCGTCCCGACGGCACCCACACCTGGGGTTACTGGGAGGACGCGCTGCACGACTCGTGGCCCGTGCTCGCCGAGGCCATCGGGGCCTGAGGCCGGCGACGACGAAGGGGCGGGTGGGAATCGAGGATTCCCACCCGCCCCTTTCTCGTCGACCTGTGTCGAGAGTCGGATCAGAGCAGGGCGCTCAGAGCCGAGAGAAGCTGCTCGAGCAGATCGCCCAGGGAGCTGAGAAGCATGGGATTACCTCCAGTCGATACGGATATGGACGTTTGTCCACATCGATGATTCAAGATCACGGGCGTGCTCCGATGCAAAGCGAGACGCTGTGATGTTTCACAGACCGACTGGTAAGCGACGAACGTGAATCACAAGAACTGCCGGGTGCGGCGGCGCGATCGAACCCGATCCGGACAAGCGGGAGACCCGCCTAACATCGACCGCATGGTCTCCGCAGCGCACGACCCCCTCCGGCTCGAGATCGTCGTCGCGAGCGTCCGCGCCGGCCGCATCGCTCCCGTCGTCGCGAACTGGTTCGCCGCGACCGCCCGGCAACGCCCCGAGTTCGACGTCCGTGTCCTCGACCTCGCCGAGACCCCGCTCCCGCAGGACCTCTCCGGCGGACCCGAGGCCGAGGCGTTCACCCGGCGCATCGACGCGGCGGACGCCTTCGTCGTCGTCACCTCCGAGTACAACCACGGTTATCCCGCCGCCCTGAAGACCGCCATCGACACGGTCAAGCACGAATGGCGAACCAAGCCGGTCGGTTTCGTTTCCTACGGAGGCCTGTCGGGCGGACTGCGGGCGGTCGAACAGTTACGGCAGGTGCTCGTGGAGGTCCATATGGTGCCGGTCCGTCAATCGGTGAGCTTCCACCGCGTCAAGCACGCCTTCGCGCCCGACGGCACCACCACCGACGACGCCGCGATCGACGGCGCCGAACGCATGCTCGACCAGATCGCTTGGTGGGCCCGCACGGTGCGCGCCGGCCACGAACTCGGACGCTATCCGGGCTGACCCGGCCCGGCGGCGCTCGCGAACCCCACCGCCCGCGACCGCGCGAGATGCGCGGACTCCTCCGCGATCGTCACCAGATTCAAGGTGGTACGCGTGCCACCGCCGGCGAGCATCACCCGGTCTCCCACGGCACCCGGCTGCAGCAGCGACACCGTCGGCGCCTCCCGCGGCCACTCGTCCGGATGCGAGTGCACGTGGATCGCCGTGACGTGCGGAGGAATCGAGACGGGCCGGACACCGTCGAACACGACCGTGTCGAACTCGCGGTCGTCGGGATGCTCCCCGGCGATCTGCAACCGATCCGGCCCGGCCGCACCGGACGTCAGCGTGCGCCAGACCACCGGCCGGTCGGTGTACAGGACGACCCGAGCACCCACCGCCACCGCCCGGAACACCACCTGCTGCGCCAGGTACAACTCACCCGCCAGATACACCGATCGCACGCCGGGCCCGGTCAGGCGCGCGGTGACCGCCCGGCCGTCGTCGTCCGAACCGATCAGCTGTCCGCACCCACCGGCCGGCAGTGCGAGCGCATCCAGTTCCTCCGGCGCCGTCTCCCGCAACGGCACCAGCGACTCCGGCCCGGGAACACCGAAGGGGAGTGCCGCGGTGAAGGATTCGCGATGACGGCCGTGGGACGGTCGCAGCCCCGGAACCGTCGGTGCTTCGGGGGCGGACGTGGTGAACCGGACGAGCGCACCCGCCCGGACCGCTCCGTGCTCGGCCGGCCGCAGCCGCACCACCACCGTCGACGACAGAGCGGCCCGGCTCCACACCGCCGTGAGGGTCGCCCGGCAGACACGGCGCGGATCGATCGCCCCGCCCGTGTCGGCACCCACCGGGAGCAGCACCTGCCGCCGGGTCTGCTCGAGCTCCGTCACCGGCACACCGTGCGCGATCCGCAGTGCGGCCTGCTCGATCTCGCGGGCGGTCAGCAGCCGCGCGGCGTACCCCCCGTCCGCGAGCGCGCGAATCACCCGGCGCGCGGCCGCGATCACCGTCCGGGCGACCCCCTCGGTGCCACCGCCCCTGCGTGCCACCGCCTCCGGGCAGCTCGTGGCATCGAGCCGGAGGACCAGCCGCACCACCCGATCCGCCGCGGCGGGAAGCGGCCCCACGAGATGCGCGTAGGCCCGACCGGCCGGGGTTCCGTCGTGCACCCGCCGCCCGTGTACGACGACATCGATCCCGTCCAGCACGACGTCGTGGCGGCGCAGGCACGCCGCGATCGCGCCGAGCGGAAGCACCGCGTCGGTCTCCTCGTTGTCGCGTCCGAGCCGGACGACCGGACCCGCCGGTGGCAGCACCTCCACCACGGCGGTCACGAACGGCCCGTCCCACCGCAACCCGACGGGACCGCCCGCCGCCGGGGTGAAATCGCGCAGCAGCCCGGGCACCGGAACCGGCGCGGAGCGGAACCGCACGGCCGAGACGACGAGATCGAACAGACCGCGGCCGCGCACCCGCACCAGGCACATACCGGCCGCACCCACGGCGATCCCCGTCGCCACCGGCACCGAGGCGCCGAGAACCAGAGCGGCGGCCCAGATCGCGACCCCCAGACACTGCGCGACCGGCAGCCCGACGTCCCCGCTCCACGACACAGCGGCTCGTTGCATGTATCCCCCCGAACGACCACCGGCAGGCATTCGGACGCGATGCCGGTTTTCCCGACGGGGACTGTACTGTGTTGCGGCAGACAACGTGCCGTACAGGGGGGATATGGATGGCAGCGCAGCCGACCACGCGATGGCAGGTCAGCGGATACCGGTTCCTGGCACGGCGGATGGACCACGCCCTGGTGCGCCGCGACGTGCGGATGATCCACGACCCCATGCGATCCCAGGCGCGGGCGCTCGCCGTGGGGGTGGTCGTCGCCTGCGTCGTGCTCGCCGGATGCGCGGCGCTCGCGCTGTTCCGCCCGCAGGACCGGATCGGGGACGCCTCGATCGTCGTCGGACGCGACTCCGGGGCGCTGTACGTCGCGATCGACTCCACCTTCCACCCCGTGCTCAATCTCGCGTCGGCGCGCCTGATCCTCGGATCACCGGCCGAACCCGCAGTGGTCGCCGACGGTGAACTCGCGAACCGGCCCCGTGGGCCGCTCGTGGGCATCCCGGGTGCCCCCTCGTCGCTGGCCCACGACCCCGACGAGACGCCGTGGACCGTGTGCGACAGTCTCGACCCCAACGGCCTGCGTCCCACCGGCGCCGCGGTGCTCATCGGCGACCCGGTCCACCGCTCCGGGGCCGTCCTCGCCGACGACGAGGCCCTGCTCGTCACCGCCGAGGGGCGCTACCACCTGCTCTACGAGGGGCGCCGCGCCGAGATCGACCCCGGCGAACGGGCTCTCGTGCGGCTGCTCGGCGTCGACGTCGCGCGGGCCCGCCCCGTGAGCCCGGGACTGCTCGCGGCCGTCCCCGAGGTTCCCGCCTTCACCGCCCCCGTGATCGACGGCGCCGGCGACCTGCCCGACGTACCGGTGCCCGACGCCCGGATCGGCACGGTGCTCGCCGTCGCCGAACCCGACGGGCAGAGCTACCACGTCGTGCTGCGCGCCGGGGTCCAGCGGATCTCCCGCGCCACCGCCTATCTCCTCCACTTCTCGAACTCCCTCGGCTCGTCCGAGATCCCGGTCGTGCCACCGGACGTGCTCCGCGACGCACCGGTGGTGCACGAACTCGCCGTCGACACCTTCCCGGCCGCGGTACCGCGGATCGTCGACCCCGCCGACCGTCCCGTCGCCTGCACCACCTGGGAGCCCGGCCGGGGCGAGGACGATCGGTACCGGTCCTCGTCGACGCTCTCGGCCGGAACCGCCCTGCCGATCGCCGAGGACGCGGTGCCGGTGGTTCCCGCGCAGGCCGACGGCGCGGGTCCGAACATCGACGCGGTACACATCCCACCGGGCCGTGGCCGGTACGTGCAGACGACCTCGCTGACACCCGACACCGACCGTCTCGGCTCGCTGTTCTACGTCGCCGACACCGGGGTCCGCTACGGCATCACCGGCGCGGAAGCGGCTCGGGCGCTGGGATTCTCGGACACACCGGTCCGGGCACCCTGGCCGATCGTGCAACTGCTGGCCCCGGGACCGGCACTCGGACGGAAGGAAGCGCTGCTCGCCCACGACGGGGTGGCACCCGATCCGCGGCCCGCCCCCGTCCGCGCCGGAGGCTGACCGATCAGGCCCGACCCCGCGCGCGTCGCAGCGCCGGGGACGCCAGGGCGAGACCGGCGACCGAAGCCGCCACCACCGCTGCGGAGGCGACGAGCGCGACCGTGCGCGGCCGGGTGTCGGGCGGCGGGGGAGCGGCCGGTTCGGCGACGGGCACCGGCGCAGCGGGGATCTCGCGCTGTGCCGGCAGCGGGGCGGTGACCGCCGCGAGGGGATCGACGACGCCGTAACCCACCCGCGGATTCCAGCCCTCGGCGGGTTGATGAGCGGTCGCCTCGATGCGCGCCATCACCTCCCGGGCGTTCAGCTGCGGATGATGCGCCCGCACCAGCGCGACGGTCGCGGAGACCAGGGGCGTCGCGAAACTCGTCCCCGACACCGGCCGAGCCCCCTGCGGACCGGGAACCCGGTCGGCGAGACCGCCGGTGCCCGGATTGAGGGAGACCGACACGCTGCCGGGTGCCGCGACGTCCACCCACGGTCCGGGCAGGCTGTAGTCCGCCGGGGTGCCGTCGTCCTCCACCGCACCGACGGTCAGGACGTAGTCGTCGTACCAGGCCGGAGACGCCAACGTGACCACCGAATCCCACGGATCGGACCCGGGAGCGGCCGGATCCACCGAACCCGGATTCCCGCCGCTGCACGAGTCGAGATTGCCGGCCGCCGCGACGACCACCGCGTCCTCCACCTCGGTGGCGTACTGCACCGCGGCGCCGAGCGGACCGTCCGCGAGACCCTCGACGACGTTCCGGCACGCGACCTCCGAGATGTTGATGACCGTCGCACCGAGGGCTGCCGCGCGCCGCACCGCCATCGCCAGCGTACGCACGTCCCCGTAACCCGAGGCGTTGCGCGCGGCGTCGTCGTCCGAACGGGACCGATCGGCGAAATGACCACTGGACTGCCGGATCGCGAGCAGTTTCACACCGGGGGCACCTCCGGAGAAACCGGACTCGGGACGCGGCTGCGCCGCGATCAGACCGGCGACGAGTGTGCCGTGCGCATCGCAGTCGTCGGTGCCGTCGCCGGAGGTCACGAAGTCGCCACCGGGAGAGACCTCCGGCAGACGCGGATGCGGACGAACCCCGGTGTCGATCACCGCCACCAGCTGCCCTTCCCCGCGGGTGATCGGCCAGACCGATGCGAAGTCGAGGATCCGCTGCGCGGCCGGGACCTGCGGGTCGTCGGGAGCGTCGGGCAGCTCCGCACACAGGACCCGTTGCTCGGTCGGTTCGGGAGGCGCCGCCACCGCGCCGGACGGCAGCAGCGACGGATCGGGCACCGGGGGTGCCGCGGCGGCGGACCCGCCTCCCAGAAGGAACGCCACGACGACGGCGGCACCACCGCGGAGCGACCGCACCCTCACAGACCCCGCACGGCCGAGTAGAGATCGGCCACCCAGCACGCCGACGGTACGACCGCCGCGATGCACGCGTACTCGACGATCTCGGCGATCCGGCGGTGCACCGGCGTGAACGTGCGCCGTGGTGCGACCACACCCAGCAGGAACGCCCCGCACGCCGACGTGACCGCCGCCCCGAACACGACCCACGGGGGCGCCACCGCGAAGACGGCGGCCCCGGCGAGCAGACCGAGCAGCAGCACCGCACCCCCGGCCACCAGCGGCGCCGCCTGCGCCGCCGCGGTGTACGTGCGGCCCCGGAACATCAGCACCGCCGCCGCCGCGACCCCGAGCCCGATACCGGGGAGGAAGGGATCACCGTCCACGGGGAGCGCCGCGAGCCAGGCTCCGGCGGTCGCGAGCGCCACCACCGCGTAGAGCACACCGGTGAGGTAGGCGCGTGCTCGTGCCGCTCGGGCCTCGAGTTCGTCCAGGGAGGGAAGTTCGGTCCCGCTGCCCGTTGCCCCGCTCCCCGCGGTCCCGTCGCCCGTGGTTTCCGGGTCCAGAGGAGCGCCGGGCGCGGGCACGGAGGGGATCGGCAGGCGCGCGGCGACACCCGCCAGCCGGGGCGCCAGCCCGGCGAGCACCACCGCCGCCACGACGCCACCGGCCCCGAGCGCCCGCACACCCACGTCCAGGGTCGTGGCGAGGACGCTGCCGAGTGCCAGGGCGGCCGAGATCGCGGCGAGAGCGGTGAACACGGTCACCCCCGTGCGCACGACCCGCAGCGCGAACACCGCGACCACCCCGGTGAGCGTGGCTCCGAGAAGCAGTCCGGGAGCGCCGATCCCGCCGGGCACCAGCACCGCACCGGCGGTGAACGCCGTTGGGAGCGAGCACAGTCCGACGGCGGTCGCGGTGCGGTCGTCGCCGTGCAGGCGGGTGAGGATCGCGGAGGTGGGGACGAGCACCAGTGACAGTGCCGCACACACCACGCCCGTCACGATCCGGGTGATGCCGTCGGGCAGGAACAGCGACGGCGCACAGCCTACGGCGACCGTGAGCGGGGCCAGGATCGCCGCGATCAGACCCGCGGGCCCGGAACCCCACGGCACCGACTCCCGGTCCGACGCTGCGACGCTGTACATCACGTCGTCGAAGAGCGGTGGGGGAGCAGGTGAGCCGGCATCACCGAGAACCAGCATCTCCCCGTCGCGGATTCCGTGCTCGTCGAGGGTCAGGGCGCCGGACAGCGGCTCCCGCCCGAGGCGGCCGAGGGTCCAGGCGTCGGGCCGGGTGCGTTCCGGTGTCGCGTCGAACTCGTTGTCCCGCCGGTGCCCCGCCACGAGATCGACGAGACCCGGCAGCAGAAGGGCCACCGGAACATCCACCGGCAACGCGAGATCGACCTCCGTGTGACGGGCGAGCACTGTGATCCGGCACAGTGCCGGCGCACCTACCGAACCCGCCGGCCCGGATCGCACACGCACAGAAGTCATCGGCTCTCGGTCCCCCCACTGCTCCGTCCGAACGACGCAGACCATACGACATCGTCCCGTCGTCGTCCCAGCCGATCCTCCCGCACCCCAGTGGGAAACAGTGATCCGGTGCGCTACTCTTCCACGACCGTGGGGTCGTAGGGGGCGGCCGACGGCGTTCTTGGGGGGTGAACGTGAGTACCGTGCGATTCGTGCGCAGGCCGCGCCGGGAGGCGCCCCGCGTGCCCGCCGGCGAGGTGAGTGTGCAACCGCCACCGGACATTCCCCGCTCCACCCCCGGCAACCTGCTCGCGAAACTGCTGCCGCTGGTCATGGTCGCCGCGATGATCGGCATGGTCGCCCTGATGTTCTCCTCGGGCATGGCCCGCAGCCCGATGGCGATGATCTTCCCCCTCATGATGGTCGTGTCCATGGTGGGCATGCTCGCCAACAGCGGCCGGGGCGCAGGAGCCAGGACCGCCGAGACGAACGAGGACCGCAAGGACTACCTGCGCTATCTCGACAAACTGCGGGGCGAGGTCTCCGAGACCGTGCGCGAACAACGCGACGCGCTGGAGTGGACCCACCCCGACCCGGAACTGTTGTGGACCCTCGCCGGCACCGTGCGGATGTGGGAACGCCGCATCACCGACCCGGATTTCGGGCACATCCGCGTCGGCCGCGGCGGACAGCGTCTCGCCACTCGGCTCGTCCCACCCGAGGCCGGCCCCGTGGAGGACCTCGAACCCGTCGCCGCCCTGTCGCTGCGCCGCTTCGTCCGGGTGCACTCGGTGGTCCCGGCGCTACCGACCGCGGTCTCGTTGCGCAGTTTCGCGACGATCGGCATCGACGGCGACCGGGAGGAGGCGCGCTCGCTCGCGCGGGCGATGCTCGCACAGTCCTGCACCTTCCACGGACCCGACACCGTGCGCGTGGCGGTGGTCTGCGGACCCGACACCGCCGGGGAGTGGGAGTGGGTCAAATGGCTTCCCCACGCGCAGGATCCGGAGGTGCGGGACGGGGTGGGCAGTGTGCGGACGATCTACGGGTCCGTGCTCGAACTCGAGACCGAGCTGGCGCCGCTGCTGGCCGGCCGCGGCCGGTTCGTCGGCAACGCCCCACCGGCCGAGGGTGTCGTCCACCTGGTGGTGGTCGTCGACGGTGGGGTCACCGGTTCCGGATCCGGTGTCCTCGAGGGCCGGCCCGACTCGGTCACCGTGCTCGATCTGTCCGGGCACCTGTCCCGTCCCGCGGCCGGACGCGGACTGCGGCTGCGGGTGGAGGGCGGACGGCTCGGGGCGGTCACGGGTACGACGGTGGACTTCTTCGCCGACGCCGACGATCTCAGCGCACCGCAGGCCCAGACCGTCGCGCGGCGCCTGGCGCCCTACCGACTTCCCGCCGGCGGGACCGCCGACGACACCGTCACCGACGACCGGCCCGCCACCTGGCAGGACCTGCTGGGACTGGGGGACGTCGCCCGGTTCGATCCCGTCCGGGCCTGGGCGCCGCGGCACGGGCGCGACCGGCTGCGGGTCCCGATCGGTGTCGGCGTCGACGGCGCCCCCGTCGAACTCGACCTCAAGGAGGCCGCCGAGAACGGTATGGGTCCGCACGGATTGTGTATCGGAGCAACAGGTTCCGGAAAAAGTGAGTTCCTGCGCACCCTGGTGCTCGGGCTGATCGCGACTCATCCACCGGAGGCTCTCAATCTCGTCCTCGTCGACTTCAAGGGCGGCGCAACCTTCCTCGGACTCGAATCGGTTCCCCACGTCGCGGCGGTCATCACCAACCTCGCCGACGAGGCCGCGATGGTCGACCGGATGAAGGACGCCCTCGAGGGCGAGATGAACCGCCGGCAGGAACTGCTCCGTGCCGCGGGGAACTTCGCCAACGTCGGCGACTACGAGAAGGCTCGCGCGGCAGGGGTGCCGCTCGATCCGCTGCCCGCCCTGTTCATCGTCGTCGACGAGTTCTCCGAACTGCTGTCGCAGCAACCCGACTTCGCCGACCTGTTCGTCGCCATCGGCCGGCTCGGACGGTCGCTGCACATGCACCTGCTGCTCGCCAGTCAACGCCTCGACGAGGGGCGGCTGCGCGGACTCGACAGCCACCTGTCCTACCGCATCGGCCTGAAGACCTTCTCCGCGAACGAATCCCGCAGCGTCCTCGGTGTACCCGACGCCTACCACCTGCCGTCGACCCCCGGCGTCGGCTACCTCAAGACCGACTCGGCCGACATCCAGAGATTCGACGCGGCGTACGTGTCCGGACCGTACCGACCCGGACGTGCGGTGCGACGGGAACGCTCGGCGGTGGTGGCCGGGGCGGCACGGCCACGGGTGTTCACCGCCCGGCCGGTGGCCGCCGATCCCGAACCTGTAGGGTCACCGGTCACCGAACCGATCCCGGTCCCCGCCGCGCAGGACGGCCGGACGGTGCTCGAGGTCGTCGTCGACCGGATCCGCGGGCACGGCACCCCCGCCCACGAGGTGTGGCTCCCGCCGCTCGACGAATCCCCCTCGCTCGACACGCTTCTGCCGCACACGGTGCTCACCGGGGCGGTGCCGCGCCGGGCGTCGCTGTGCACGGCGGTGGGGATCGTCGACCGCCCCTACGACCAGCGGCGCGACCCGCTCGTGGTCGACCTGTCGGGTTCGGCGGGCAACGTCGTGGTCGTCGGCGGTCCCCAGTCCGGCAAGTCGACGTTGCTGCGCAGCCTGATCGTGTCGGCGGCCCTCACCCACACCGCCGAGCAGGTGCAGTTCTACTGCCTGGACTTCGGTGGGGGAACACTGTCCTCACTGGCCGGGCTGCCGCACGTCGGGTCCGTCGCGGGTCGCCACGACGCCGACCGGGTGCGCCGTACCGTCGCGGAGGTGTCCTCCCTCCTGGCCCGGCGCGAACGTGCCTTCGCCGAAAGCGGAATCGAGTCGATGGCGCAACTGCGCGGCATGCGCGCCGACGGCACATCCGGTGCGGACACCGACCCGTTCGGGGACGTCTTCCTCGTCGTCGACGGATGGCCCGCGATTCGCCAGGACTTCGAGGCGCTCGAACAGACCATCGGCAGAATCGCCGTGCAGGGGCTCTCCTACGGCATCCACGTGGTGCTCACCGCCCCGCGGTGGGGAGACGTGCGGCCCGCCATGCGCGACCTGCTCGGGACCCGACTCGAACTGCGCCTCGGCGACCCGTCGGACTCCGAGTACGGCCGCAAACGCGCCGCGACGGTCCCGGAGGGCCGCCCCGGCCGGGGCATCGACCGCGACGGCCTCCACGTCCTCGCGGCCCTGCCGCGTGTCGACGGCAGTTCCGAGGTCGCGAATCTCGCGGTGGCCGTGGCCGCGGCGGTGGAGGCGATCGCCGCCGTCACCCCGGGACGCGCCGCTCCGCCGGTGCGGATGCTTCCCGACCGGCTCGATCGCTCCGACCTCCTCGCGATGCTGCCCACCGGCCGCCAGGCCGGACCCGGCGATCCCGTCGCGGCCCGGCTCTCCGTGCCCGTCGGAATCGACGAGTCCGAACTCGCGCCGGTGACGGTGGATTTCGCCGACAGCCCGCACCTGATGGTCTTCGGCGACTCCGGATGCGGCAAGACCGCGCTGTTGCGCACCGTCTGCCGCGGCCTGACGGAGGCGAACACCGGAGCGCAGGTCCGGATCGTCGTGGGGGACTACCGCCGCACGATGCTCGGTGTCGTCGAGGGCGGCCATCTCGGTGGTTACGCGCCCTCGCCGACCGTGCTGGCCGGCATGGCGAAGGAACTGGCGGGGATCTTCGAACGGCGGCTGCCCGGCCCGGAGACCACGCAGCAGCAACTGCGCGACCGGTCGTGGTGGACCGGCCCGGAGGTGTTCGTCGTGGTCGACGACTACGACATGGTGGCGACCTCGGGCCAGAACCCGCTGAGCCCGCTGCTCGACTACCTCCCGCAGGGCAAGGACATCGGCCTGCACCTCGTGGTCGCGCGGCGTTCCGGTGGTGCCGGCCGCGCCCTGTTCGAACCGGTGCTGGCGCGGCTGCGCGAACTGTCGAGCCCCGGCCTGATCATGAGCGGGAGCCGTGAGGAGGGTGTACTGCTGGGCGCGGTGAAGCCGTCGCCGATGCCCCCGGGCCGCGGAACGCTCGTGCGCCGCACCGGCACCACACTCGTGCAGACGGCCTGGACACCCGAGCCGTGACCGGACCGCAGGCCTTCGCCCCACCCGGTTTCGCCCTGCCCGCTTTCGTCCCACCCGCATTCGCACTGACGGCAGGAGCCGTCCACGTCCGATGGGCCGGGGTGACCCGGCGTGTCCCCGCCCTCGCCGCCCCGCTCGGCGACGGGTGGGTCTTCGGGGAGCAGGCAGGGCAGACGGACGAGGCGATCGACGTCGCCGCGCTCGTGCACGCACCGGCGCGGGCAGGCCGGCCGGAGACCGGGGACCTGCTGACCGGTCTCGTCGTGTACGCCGCGGCGACCGCCGGAACCCCGTCCGTGTCGGCGACGGTGGTCGCCGTGCACCCGACCGCGTGGAATCCGCGGCGCCGCGATCTCGTCCGTGCTGCGGCCCGGCAGGTCGCGGCCGATGCCTTTCTCGTCCCGGTCGCGGTGGCGGCCGGTCTCGTCGCGGCACCGGACACCCACGATCGGTGCGTGGTGGTCGAATTCGACGAATCCGGAGTCACCGCCACGAGCCTCGGCGCGACGGGACCGGGACGGCCCGTCGTCGACCAGGTCGCCCGGGATCCGGGACTGGACCCGCACCACCCCGATCTCGCCGTACGACTGCGCACCCTGCTCGACGCGGTGCTGCGGGGAAGTGAACCCGACGTGGTGGCCGTCGCGGGGGAGCCCGGCGAGCCCTCCGGCGTCGGGCTGCTCGCCCTGTTCGACGAGCCGCTCGGTCCGCACGTGCAGGTGGTGCCCGTCGCCGCGGCGGAGATGCTCGAGGCCCTGACGTCGGCACCGGACGAGGCGGCACAGGCGCCCCCGGACGCCGGAAGCGGGGCACCCGGATCGACGGTGCTGCCGTGGCTGCAGGAGGTCCGCACCCGCCCGCCGGAGTCCGGTAGGAGCGGGTGGATGCCCCGTGCGGTGGCGGCGACTCTGGTGGCCGCGGCCACGGCCGCCGTGATCGGCGGCGCGGTGTACCTGACCACGGGGCACGGGCCGGCACATGGACCGACGGAGACGGTCGCCGCGGACGATCCGGGGGACGAGGACGATACCGGGGACGAGGACTCGTCCGCGACCACCGGCAGTGTGCGCTCGGCCCGGTTCGAGATCGGGCCGGTGCACCTCGAACTGCCCGACGACTGGTACGTCCGCGACCCCGGCGCCTCGGCCCCGGGGCGGGTCGAACTGCTGCCCGGCGGGGGAACGGACCGGCGGATCCTCGTCGTCCACAGCACCCTGGCCGAGGGGGTGGACGCGGACCGGGTCGCCGAGGTGCTGACCGCGCGTGCCGCCGAACGTGCGGAGGTGATCCGGGATCTCGACACCGACACCACCTTCGGTGACCGCCGCGTCGTCGCCTACACCGAACTGCCCGACGGCTATTCGGTGGTGCGCTGGTCGGTCCTCGTGTTCCCCCGCCTGCAGGTGTCCGTGGGATGCCAGTACCTCGAGGGCGAGTGGAACGGCATCCGGAGCGAGTGCGAGCAGGCCGTCCACACCCTGGAGGCCGGATGACACGGAAAGTCCGGACTTTTCGGAAGAAGAGCGGAACCGATCCCCGGCGGGGTGCGTCCAACCAAGATGTAAGGCCCACCAGGTTCGGAGCGAACCGGGTGCACACAGCGAGAACCGGCGCCAGTGAAGGGAGTACGTCGTGACCCACCCCGACGGTAGTTCGAATTCGAATCAGGTGACCACCGATGTCGAGCTCATGGAAGTGGTTGCGGGACAACTGCAGGAGTCCCGCAACGAACTCGAGGCGACCCTCCGACAGTTGACCGGGGTGGTGCAGTCCGTGCCCACGGTCTGGCGGAGCGACTCCGCCACCCGGTTCACCGGGCTGATGGAGCGCTGGCAGACCAACAACACCGAATTGACGCGGGCCCTGGACGAACTCGCCGAGGCCGTCCGCACCAGCGGCCGCTCGTACGCCGCCGCCGTCGAGGAACAGGCACAGTCCCTGTCCGCGATCGACCCCGATGCGGGTTCCCTGCTCCACGGCTCGTTCGGCTGACGCCCGGCGTCACCCGACCCCACCCATTTCGACAAGCGAGGAGAACGATCGGTGACCGAGATCTACCAGGACTTCGGCGGCGTCGCGGAACTGCACGCCCAGCTCGTGTCCGGCCAGAGGGCGATCGAGACGACGCTCGACACCATCGAGCAGCAGGTGGCCCCGCTCGTCGCCACCTGGGAGAGCGACGCGAGGGACCGCTACCTCGCCACCCAGGAGCGTTGGAACAAGGCCGAGGCGGGCCTGATCCAGGTGCTGCACGACATCGGCCGTGCCGTGTCGAACGGTAACGACAACATGCGGGACGTCGAGCGGCTCAACGAGGCGCGGTTCGGCGGCTGAGCCGTCGGTTCGAATCCGGAGGGCCGAGCCCTCGATTCGAATCCGGAGGGCCGAGCCCTCGATTCGAATCCCGGAAACGAGCGGCGGGCCTTGGGGGAGGCGCCGCCGCAGGCGCGACGTCCCGGTCGGTGGAGAGGCCGCCGGGACGTCGTGGCCGGGGGAGCAGGGCGACCGGGTCGGGCAGCAGCCCCGGCTTTGACCCGTCCGGGGGCCGGCCGGTAGAGTGTCCCCTCGGCGTGTCGCACGTCGTCGTGCCTTCGAGCGCGGCGAACATCTCTCCCGGGTCCCAACTGGCCGCCGGGCGTGACCATCGTCGGCATGCGGGCCAGCAGCGAAACGATAGACGAGGAAGATCTGTGTCTACGTACACACCGAAAGCCGGCGACGTGACCCGTCAGTGGCACGTCATCGACGCCACTGATGTGGTGCTCGGCCGCCTCGCGGTGCAGGCGGCGAACCTGCTCCGTGGCAAGCACAAGCCCACTTTCACGCCGAACGTCGACGGTGGTGACTTCGTCGTCATCATCAACGCCGACAAGGTTGCCGTCTCCGGCAACAAGCGGACCGACAAGTTCCTCTACAGCCACTCCGGTCACCCGGGTGGTCTCCGCGCTCGTTCCGTCGGCGAGGTTCTCGACAAGAACCCCGACCGCCTCGTGGAGAAGGCCGTCACCGGCATGCTCCCGAAGAACAAGCTCGGCCGCGCCATGGCGAAGAAGCTGAAGGTCTACGCGGGCCCGAACCACCCCCACGCCGCGCAGCAGCCGGTGCCGTTCGAGATCAAGCAGGTGGCACAGTGACGACGCCCGAGGAACAGAACGTGAACCCCGAAGAGTACGTCGAGAACGTCGAGGTCGCCGCTGACGAGTACGTCGAGGACGTCGTCGTCGCGGAGCCTGCCGCCCCGATCGTGTTCGACCGCCCGGTCCAGACCGTCGGTCGCCGCAAGGAGGCCGTCGTCCGCGTCCGCCTCGTTCCCGGCACCGGCAAGTTCGTGCTCAACGGCCGCACCATCGAGGACTACTTCCCGAACAAGGTGCACCAGCAGCTCGTGAAGTCGCCGCTGGTGACCGTCGAGCGCGTCGAGCAGTTCGACATCCACGCTCGCCTCAACGGCGGCGGCCCGTCCGGTCAGGCAGGCGCCCTGCGTCTGGCGATCGCGCGTGCCCTCGTCGAGGTCAGCCCCGAGGATCGCCCCGCGCTCAAGCGCGCCGGCTTCCTCACGCGCGACGCGCGTGCCGTCGAGCGCAAGAAGTACGGCCTGAAGAAGGCCCGCAAGGCCTCGCAGTACTCCAAGCGCTGATGCGCTGCCGACACTGACACCGTCAGGGTCGGCACCTGTTCCACCACGAGAGCAGGCGTCGGTAGACGTTTCCTACCGGCGCCTGCTCTTGTGCATTCTGTCCACTATCGACACCCGCGGCGCGCGCCGCACACGAGGAGGGTGTGTACATGGGTCGGTTGTTCGGCACCGACGGAGTCCGGGGCTTGGCCAACGCCGAGCTCACAGTGGAGTTGGCCGTACGGCTCGCGGGAGCCGCGGCAGCGGTCCTGGCACCGCGGGACGCCGAGCGACGACCCGTCGCCGTCGTGGGACGCGACCCGCGCGCGAGCGGTGAGATGCTCGAGGCGGCCGTCACGGCCGGACTCACCTCGGCGGGTGTCGACGTGTTGTCGGTGGGGGTCCTGCCCACCCCGGCCGTCGCGTATCTCACCGCCGACTACGGCGCCGACATCGGTGTGATGATCTCCGCGTCGCACAACCCCATGCCCGACAACGGCATCAAGATCTTCGCCGCGGGCGGTCACAAGCTCGACGACGCCGTGGAGGACCGCATCGAGGCGGCACTGCACGGTGACGACGCGGATGCCCCGGCACGACCCGTCGGCGCCGGCATCGGACGTGTCCGCACCGCCCCCGACGCCCTCGACCGCTACCTCGCGCACCTGGCGGGCGCGGTGCAGCAGCCCCTCACCGGGGTGACCGTCGTGGTGGACTGCGCCCACGGCGCGGCCTCCCAGGCGGGACCGGCCGCCTACGCCGCCGCCGGCGCGCGGGTGATCGCTATCAACGCCGAACCCGACGGCCTGAACATCAACGACGACTGCGGTTCCACGCACCTCGCCGCCCTGCAGCAGGCGGTGCGCGAGCACGGCGCCGACCTCGGTCTCGCCCACGACGGCGACGCCGACCGGTGCCTCGCGGTGGACGCGTCCGGCGCCGTCGTCGACGGGGACGCCATCATGGCCGTCCTCGCGCTCGGCATGCACGAGGCCGGTGAGCTCCCGCAGAACACGCTGGTCGCCACCGTGATGAGCAATCTCGGTCTCCACATCGCCATGCGCAACGCGGGGATCGAGGTCCGCACCGTGGGCGTCGGCGACCGGTACGTGCTCGAGGAACTCCGTCGCGGAGGCTTCGGTCTCGGCGGTGAGCAGTCCGGGCACATCGTCCTGCCCTCCCACGGCACCACCGGCGACGGCGTGCTCACGGGCCTGCGCCTGATGGAGCGGGTCGCCGCGACCGGTCTGCCCCTCTCCAAGCTCGCCGCGGTGATGACCTCCCTGCCCCAGGTCCTCGTGAACGTCCCGGTCGGCGACAAGGCGGCCGTGGCCGCAGATCCCGCCGTCGCCGAGGCCGTCGCGGCCGCCGAGCGGGAACTCGGGGACACCGGACGGGTGCTGCTGCGCCCCTCGGGCACCGAGCAGCTCGTGCGGGTCATGGTCGAGGCCGCCGACGACGAGCAGGCCCGCGCGGTCGCCGAGCGCCTCGCCGGCCTCGTCGCCGCCGTCTGACCGGACAGCACCGGGACACGGGGAACCGATCCGCCGCCTGCTGCGTCCAACCTCGTCGAGAGGTATCCGACGGAGGAGGCGGCGTGACCACACCCCACGACACGGTCCGATTCGACGGTCCCGCGGTCCTCGCGATCGCGGCACGGCTGTCGGCGTCCGCGGACGACGTGGACCGCGAGGTACGCAGGGCGTTCGGGGCGATGACGAGCGGTGAACCCGCTCTCGGCCCGGAGCACCGGGAGAGCGGCGCCGGGTTCGCGGACGGACTCCGCCGCGTGCGTGCGGCCTGCGCGGGATGGGCCGCGGCGCTGCAGACCCACGCCGACGCCTTGCGGGCTGCCGCGGACCTCTACACCGACCACGAACTGCGGACCGTGACGGCACTGGCCGACACCGAACGGCCGCGGTCCCCGTGGTCGTGACCACCCCGGTGGATCCGGGCCGGATCCTCGACGCGGGAGCCGGGGGACTCCGGTTCGTGACCGACCATCTGCCGCTGCTGCACGCTCGCGGTCGCGCCACGGACCTCACCGCCGCCGACCTGCGGGTCCGTTACGATGAGCAGCGTCATCTCCCGCTGCAGGCACTCGCCGAGGACGCCGCCGTCGCGCGCACGCTCGCCGCACGGCTGGGGCGGCGGGTCGACGAGCAACACGGCCTGCTGGATCGGCTCGGGGAGGCCTGGGACGGCTCGGCCGCCGGATACGCCCGGGCGGAACTGCGCGCGACCATCGCGTGGGGTGCCGCCGCGCACCTCGCGACGGCGGCGCTGGCCGTCGCACTGGAGGCCGCGGTGGACTCCGTGGCCGGAGCATTGCGCGGGAAGGCACAGGCGATGGCCGCCTTCGAGCACGTCGACGTCGAGGTGTGCCCCGTCGAGGACCTCGTGACGCAGGTCGAAGAGGCGATCGAGGTGCTGATCGGAGCGTGCGACGACACCCGCCGGGCCGTCGAGGACACCTTCGCCGGGCTCGCCGAGGCGGTGCGGCAGGTCGCCGACACCGCGGAGACACCCACCGAACCGGTCGAGACGACGTCGGCCGGTGATGCGCCGCACCAGAACGATCCGCCACCCCGGGATGCTGCGCCGTCGCAGCCCGACACCCTCGGGCCGGCTGCGCCCGCGCTGCGGGTTCCGTCCCGCCGCGGCGCGGACGGAACGCCGGAGCGTGCTCCCACGACCGAGGACCACCCCGAGCCCCGAGCGGACGGTGACGAGGGGGACGGAGTGGTGCTCGCCGAGGCGGGCCCGCTGTGAACGGACGGTCCGGTCAGTGGTCGAGCAGCATGTTGACCTGCGAACCGAGATCACGGTCGACCAGGTCGGGATCGGTGATCACCGTCGAGCCCGGGATCTCCGCGGTGAGATCGGAGAAGGCCGCGTAGGTCCGGTCGCCGGTGAGACGGTGCAACAGGAAGCCGGTGAGCAGCGCGCGGGTGCGTTCCTGCGTGCGACGTTCCGGACCGCCCACCCCCAGCGCGCCGAGCAGGCGGCGCCCCTCGGCGAGCCCTTCGTCGTTCGCCTTCGAGACCACCCGGAACACCACGTCCTTGCGGCCCCAGCCGCGGGCCACCGCGATCGCGTCGCTGGTCATGGAACCGAGACTCTTCTCACCCACGAGCACCAGACCGGGCACCCGCACCCGCTCGGCCGCTTCCGCCGCGCGCGGCGAGACGGGGGCGGGATAGAGCGCCGCGACAGCCGCGACCTCCCGTCGTGCTGCGGCGTGCACCGCGGCACCGGCACCGGATCCGTGGCCCACGAGGGCGAGCCGCGACGGGTGGACGCTGATCCGCCCGGTTCCCAGCCGCACGCCGGTGCAGATGTCGAGGGTCGTGAGCAGGTCGGTGGCCAGGCCGACGGCCGAGGGCATCGGGCCGCGTTCGGTGTCCGGGGCGCCGACGACGATGCCCCAGGACGCGAGATGCTCGAACAGCTTCGTGTACCGCTTGACCCCGGTCAGCCAGCCGTGCCCGAACGCGACCGCGGGCAGGTCGAAGCCTTCCGCCGGGGTGTACACCACACCCGGCTGACCGGCGAGTGCCAGGTCGCCGCGCAGGACCGTGTAAGGGCCGCGCTTGGACAGTTCCTGAGCCAGTTTCTTGGGGTTCGCCGCCACGGCGAGAACGTTAGCGGATACCGCTGCTCGCCGGGCCCGGTGGCGTCCGCCCGCGGCCCCGGTGACGTTCGGAGGGTGCCCTGTGACGGGCACCGCCGCATTGTCGCCGGACGTTCGCCGACCAGTACCCTGCTACTCATGTGCGGAATCGTGGGGTATGTCGGGCACCGTCGTGCTCTCGACGTCGTGGTGGAGGCGCTGCGGCGGATGGAGTACCGGGGTTACGACTCGGCCGGTATCGCCGTCCTGGACGGTAAGGGTGGTCTGGCCGTCGAACGCAAGGCCGGGCGGTTGGCGAATCTGGAGGCCGAGCTCGCCGAGATCGGTGAGGAGCACTTCGCCGGTACGGCGGGGATGGGACACACCCGGTGGGCCACCCACGGCCGGCCCACCGACCGCAATGCGCATCCGCACCGGGACGCGACCGGCAAGGTCGCGGTGGTGCACAACGGCATCATCGAGAACTTCGCGCCACTGCGCGACGAGCTGGAGAAGGCCGGCGTCGAGCTGGCCAGCGACACCGACACCGAGGTGGCGGTGCATCTGGTGGCCCGCGCCTACGCCGAGGGACCCACGGCCGGGGACTTCGTCGAGAGCGCCCGCAGTGTGCTGCGCCGCCTCGAGGGAGCGTTCACGCTGGTGTTCGCGCACGCCGATCATCCGGGCACGATCGTCGCGGCGCGGCGGTCGACGCCGCTGGTCGTCGGGGTCGGTGAGGGCGAGATGTTCATCGCCTCGGATGTGGCGGCGTTCATCGAGTTCACCCGCGAGGCGGTCGAGCTCGGGCAGGACCAGGTGGTGGTGATCACCGCCGAGGGGTACACGGTGACCGATTTCGACGGCAACACCGATGTGGTGACCCGGCCGTTCACGATCGACTGGGATCTGGCCGCCGCCGAGAAGGGCGGGCACGACTACTTCATGCTCAAGGAGATCGAGGAGCAGCCCGCGGCGGTGGCCGACACCCTGCGCGGACACTTCGTCGACGGGCACATCGTGCTCGACGAGCAGCGCCTGTCCGATCAGGAACTGCGCGACATCGACAAGGTGTTCGTCGTCGCGTGCGGCAGCTCCTACCATTCGGGGCTGGTCGCCAAGTACGCGATCGAGCACTGGACCCGGCTGCCCGTCGAGGTCGAGCTGGCCTCGGAGTTCCGCTACCGCGATCCGGTGCTGGACCGTTCGACGCTGGTGGTGGCGGTGTCGCAGTCCGGGGAGACCGCCGACACCCTCGAGGCGGTGCGGCACGCCAAGGAACAGAAGGCGCGGGTGCTGGCGGTGTGCAACACCGTCGGGGCGCAGATCCCGCGGGAGGCCGATGCGGTGCTCTACACCCGCACCGGCCCGGAGATCGGGGTGGCCTCGACGAAGGCGTTCCTGGCGCAGATGGCCGCGAACTATCTGGTCGGTCTGGCGCTGGCGCAGGCGCGCGGCACCAAGTATCCGGACGAGGTGGCCCGCGAGTACCAGGATCTGGCGGCGATGCCGGAACGGATCGCCAAGCTGCTGACCGGCATGGATCCGGTGCGGACGCTGGCGCGGCAGCTGTCGGATTCGCCGGCGGTGCTGTTCCTGGGCCGGCACGTCGGTTATCCGGTGGCGCTCGAGGGGGCGCTCAAGCTCAAGGAACTGGCGTACATGCACGCCGAGGGGTTCGCGGCCGGGGAGCTCAAGCACGGGCCGATCGCGTTGATCGAGGACGGGCTGCCGGTGATCGTGGTGATGCCCTCGCCGAAGGGCCGGGCGGTGCTGCACAGCAAGCTGCTGAGTAACATCCGTGAGATCCAGGCCCGCGGGGCGGTCACGGTGGTCATCGCCGAGGAGGGCGACGAGACGGTGCGGCCGTTCGCCGATCACCTCGTCGAGATCCCCGCCTCGCCGTCGCTGCTGCAGCCGCTGTTGTCGACGGTGCCGCTGCAGGTCTTCGCCGCCGAGGTCGCCCAGGCCCGCGGTTACGACGTGGACAAGCCCCGCAATCTCGCCAAGTCCGTCACCGTCGAGTGATCGATACGAAGTAGCCGTGTAACCGCGACATCCCGGGAGGGACGATGCGCAGTTATCACCCCTGCGACACGGTCCGTGCCGCGGAGGCGCCCCTGCTCGCCTCGCTGCCCGAGGGAACGCTGATGCGCCGGGCCGCGCACGGGCTCGCCCGGGTCACCGCCGAGGAACTGCGGGCCCGCACCGGCGGGATCGCCGGCCGCCGGGTGACTTTGCTCGTCGGCTCGGGCGACAACGGCGGGGACGCGCTGTGGGCGGGTGCCTTCCTGCGGCGCCGGGGCGTTGCGGTGACGGCTCTGCTGCTGAACCCCGACCGGGCGCATCCGGCGGGACTGCGGGCGCTGACGAAGGCCGGTGGGCGGGTCCTGCGGGCCGCTCCCGAGCACGTCGGCGACCCCGACCTGGTCCTCGACGGCATCGTCGGTATCTCCGGGCGGGGCCCACTGCGCCCGGCCGCCGCCGCGGTCGTCGACGAGATCACCGCCCCGATCGTTGCCGTCGACACCCCGAGCGGGGTCGATCCAGACACCGGGGCCGTCGACGGCCCGGCCGTCACGGCCGCGGTGACGGTCACCTTCGGTGCCTACAAGCCCGTCCACGTGCTCGCTCCCGCGAGGTGCGGTCGTGTCGAACTGGTCGACATCGGCCTCACCCTGCCCGAGGCCCGGCTGGCGGCGGCGGAGCCGTCGGAGATCGGGGCGATCTGGCCGGTCCCCGGCGCCGAGGACGACAAGTACTCGCAGGGCGTGGTCGGTATCCGTGCCGGCAGCGCCCGGTATCCGGGGGCGGGGGTGTTGTGCACGGGAGCCGCGGTCGCCGCGACCTCCGGCATGGTGCGCTACGTCGGCACCGGCGCCGCCGAGGTGCTCGCCCGGTTTCCCGAGGTCGTCGCGAGCACGACCGTGGCCGAGACCGGCCGGGTGCAGGCCTGGGTGGTCGGACCGGGCGCCGGCACCGACGACGAGGCCGTCGCGACGCTCCGCGGCATCCTCGCCACCGACCTGCCGGTGCTCGTCGACGCCGACGGGCTGACCCTGCTCGCCCGCGACCCGGGCCTCGTGCGGGGCCGGTCCGCGCCGACCCTGCTGACTCCGCACGCCGGGGAGTTCGCGCGGCTGACCGGGAACCGACCCGAACCCGACCGGGTGGCGGCCGCCCGGGAACTCGCCGCCGATTGGGACGTCCACGTGCTGCTCAAGGGCCGTGCCACCCTCGTCGCCCGGCCCGACGGGCACGTCTTCGTCAACGACGCGGGCGGATCGTGGGCGTCGACCGCGGGCGCCGGCGACCTGCTGTCCGGCATCGTCGGGGCGCTGATGTCGTCGGGGATGCCGGTGGATCTGGCCGCGGCGGCCGGGGCCCGCGCCCACGCGCTCGCCGCGAACCTCGCGGCCCGCGATCCGGAAGCGCCCGGCGCCGCCCCGGTCTCGGCGAGCGGGATCCTCGCCCGGATCGGCGACGCGATCCGGTTGCTGCGCACCCACATTGCCGAATCGTGACGTGGCACACCGGGCCACGACGAAGGCCGGTCGGGGCGCAGTGGCAGGATCGAGAGACGTGACCACGACCCCGCGCCCCCCGCAAGCTGCTCGAACTCTCCATCCCCAGGCGGAGGCGGTCGTCGACCTCGACGCCGTCGCGGAGAACGTACGAGCGTTGCGCGAGTACGCGGGGCCGGCGGCGATCATGGCCGTCGTCAAGGCCGATGCCTACAACCACGGCGCGGTGCCGGTCGCGCGGGCGGCGCTCGCCGCCGGCGCCCGGGAACTCGGCGTGACCACCCTCGGCGAGGCCCTGGAACTGCGTGCCGCGGGCATCGAGGCTCCCATCCTGTCCTGGCTGCACACCGCCGACTCCGACTTCGCGCCCGCCGTGGAGGCCGGCATCGAACTGGGTGTCTCCTCGCCGCGGCATCTCGCCGCCGTCGTCGAGGCGGCCCGGGGCGTCGGGACCACCGCGACGATCACGGTCAAGGTCGACACCGGTCTCAACCGCAACGGCGTCGCCGCCGACGAGTGGGACGACATGCTGCGCGATCTCGGCCGCGCCCAGGCGGAGGGTGCGGTGCGGGTGCGCGGGGCGTTCTCCCATCTCGCCCACGGCGACGAGCCCGACCATCCTGTCAACGCCGAGCAGCGCGACCGGCTGATCGAGGCCGTCGCCGACCTGCGGCGGCACTCGCTGGCCCCCGAGGTGGTGCACCTGTCGAACTCGGCGGCCACCGTCACCCGCCCCGACCTGCGATTCGACATGGTTCGGCCCGGAATCGCGATGTACGGGTTGACACCGATCCCGGAACGCGGAGACATGGGTTTCCGGCCGGTGATGACCGTACGGGCGAGGGTGGTGCTGGTGAAGAAGGTGAAGGCAGGAACCGGGGTGTCCTACGGGCACAGCTGGGTCGCTCCCGTCGACACGACCGTCGCGTTGCTGCCCATGGGCTACGCGGACGGCGTCCGCCGCAATCTCAGCGGCCGCATCGAGGTGCAGCTCGGCGGACGCCGCTGCCCGCAGATCGGCCGCGTGTGCATGGATCAGCTCGTCGTCGACCTCGGCCCGGACGGGGCCGGAGTACGCGAGGGCGACGAAGCGTTGTTCTTCGGTGACGGGCGTCACGGCGAACCGAACGCCCAGGACTGGGCCGACGTGCTGGGCACGATCAACTACGAGATCGTGACCGGCATCGGCGGACGCACCGTCCGGACCTATGTCGGGGGGAAGGGAGTGTGAGGTCATGTCCGTGATGGGCAGGATGGGGCTCCTGGGCACGAGCCTCCTGACGCTCGCCTCGTCGGCGGGCCTGTACGCGGTGAAGAGCGCCGGCGCCCCCGTCCCCGAGATCTACGGCGACGAGGACTTCGACGCGATCCTCCGCCTCCCGGAACGCACCGTCACCACCGAGGACGGGGTGTCCCTCGTCGTGCGCGAGTCCGGCTCACCGCAGGCGCCGCTCACCGTCGTCTTCGTGCACGGATACTGCCTGCGGATGCAGTCCTGGCACCTGCAGTACCGCCACCTGACCGCGCACTGGGGACGCGACGCGCGCGGGGTGTTCTACGACCAGCGCGGTCACGGCGAGTCCGGCCACTCGGACTCCGACCGGTGCACGATCGCGCAGCTCGGCCGCGACCTCGGCCGGGTGATCGACGAGGTGGCCCCCACCGGGCCGGTCGTCGTGGTCGGACATTCGATGGGCGGCATGACGGCCATCGCGCTCGCCTCGCAGCGCCCCGATCTCTTCGAGGGACGCATCGCCGGGGTGGGGCTCCTCGCCACCACCGCGGCCGGGCTCAGCAAGTCGGGGATCGGCCGCAATCTCGAGAACCCGGTGATCGACGCCTTCCGGTACGCGGCACGCACCGCGCCGGGCTTCGTGCAGTTCGCGCGCGGCGCCGCCCGGGCCGTCGTCACCCCGATCCTGCGGGCCGCCTCCTACGGCACGGTGGTCAGCCCGCGGCTGGTGCGGTTCTCCGACCGGATGCTCGACGAGACGTCCGTGCTGACCATCGTCAACTTCCTGCGGACGCTGGAGCTGCACGACGAGTCCGCGGCGCTGCCCGTGCTGGGCACGGTCCCGGTGCTGGTGCTGTCCGGGGACGCCGACATGGTCATCCCGTTCACGAGTTCGCAGGCTCTCGCCGAGGCGCTGCCCGACGCCGAACTCGAGCGCGTGCGCGGCGCCGGGCACCTGGTGCAGCTCGAATTCCCGGAGGTGGTCGACCGGGCGCTCGACCGCCTGATCCAGCGGGCCTTCACCCACCACGCGTCCGTGAGGCAGGCGGCAATTGGCTGAGCAGCACATCGAGCAGAACACCGAGCAGCACATCGAGCTGGCGACGGTGGAGGACACCGAGGCGTTCGGGCGGCGCCTCGCCGCGGAACTGCACGCCGGCGACCTGGTGGTGCTCGACGGGCCGCTCGGTGCCGGCAAGACCGCACTGACCCGGGGTATCGCCGCCGGTCTCGGGGTGCAGGGACGGGTCACCTCGCCGACCTTCGTGATCGCCCGCGAACACCGCCCCGGCAACCCCGAGGGCCGGGAACCGGTGGGAATGGTCCACGTCGACGCCTACCGGCTGGGTGACGGCCCGAACGCCCTCGACGAACTCGACGCGCTCGACCTCGACACCGACCTCACCGACACCGTCGTGGTCGTGGAGTGGGGCGAGGGCCTCGTCGAGCAGCTCGCCGAGCGGCACCTGCGGGTGCGGCTGCGGCGCGATCCGGGCAGTGACGTCCGCCGCGCCAGCTGGGAGTGGGTGGGCTGAAGCACGCGCGGTAGGTCGGCGTGCCACCGCGGAGTACGCTGGTACATCGTGCTCGTGCTCGCCGTCGATACCGCCACACCCGCCGTGACCTCGGGACTCGTCCGTCTCGACGCCGACGGCGGTGATGCCCTGCCGGAGGTGGTCGCGGCCCGGGTCACCGACAATCCGCGGGCACACGCGGAGGTGCTGACCCCGCAGATCCTCGAATGCCTCGCCGAGGCCGGGAAGAGCCCCACCGATCTCGACGCGATCGTCGTCGGCGTGGGACCGGGCCCGTTCACGGGCCTGCGCGTCGGCATGGCCACCGCCGCCGCCTTCGGTGACGCCCTGGGCATCCCCGTCCACGGCGTGTGCAGCCTCGACGCCATCGCCGTCGACGCCCACCGTCGCCACGACGTCACGGAGGACCTGCTGGTCGTCACCGACGCCCGACGCCGCGAGGTGTACTGGGCGCGCTATTCCGGCGGTCGCCGCGTCGAGGGCCCCGAGGTGCGCAAGCCCGCCGACCTGCCCGCCGAACCGTCCGTGCGGATCGCGGGTTCGCCCGCCCACGTCGCACTGTTCGACCTGCCGGCCGTCGACGTGCACACGCCGTCCCCGGCCGCGCTCGTCGCCGTGGCCGCCGACGACCTCCGCGCGGGCACCGAACCGGCCCCGCTGGTGCCCCTGTACCTGCGCCGACCCGACGCGGTGGAACCCGCGAACCGCCGAGCATGAACACGACCCCCGACGACACGAACGCGCCGGCGGAACCCGCCGTCGTCCTCGACCCGCTGCGCCCCGAGGACGCCCCGCGCTGCGCCGAACTCGAACAGGTCCTGTTCCCCGGCGACGACCCGTGGAGCGCCGAGGCGTTCCTCTCGGAACTGGCCTCACCGCACAACCACTACGTCGCGGCCCGCGACCGGGACGGACGGCTGATCGGGTATGCGGGCCTGGCCCGGCTCGGCACCGCGATCGACCCCGAATCCGAGGTCCACACCATCGGCGTCGACCCCGCCGCCCACCGCCGCGGCATCGGCGGCGCCCTGCTGGGGGAGCTGTTGCGGGTGGCCGACCGGTGGGGCGGCCCGGTCTTCCTCGAGGTGCGCACCGACAACGACCCCGCGATCGCCCTCTACCACCGTGAAGGGTTCGAGATCGTCGGAACCAGGAAGCGTTACTACCAGCCGAGCGGCGCGGACGCGTACACGATGCGGCGTCCCGATCCGCGAGAGGAGTCACAGCAGTGACCACCAGCAGTGCCCCGGTCCGTCTGCCGGAGAACCCCGTGGTGATGGGCATCGAGAGCTCGTGCGACGAGACCGGTGTCGGCATCGTCCGCTGGGTCGGCGACGGCACCCTCGAACTGCTCGCCGACGCGGTCGCGTCGAGCGTCGACGAACACGCCCGGTTCGGCGGGGTGGTGCCCGAGATCGCCTCCCGCGCGCATCTCGAGGCGATGGTCCCCACCATGCGCCGCGCCCTCGACGAGGCCGGTATCGCCCGGCCCGACGCGGTGTGCGCGACCATCGGCCCGGGCCTCGCGGGCGCGCTGCTCGTCGGGGTCGCGGCGGCGAAGGCGTACGCGGCGGCGTGGAACGTGCCGTTCTTCGCCATCAACCATCTCGCCGGGCACGTCGCGGTCGACACCCTCGAACACGGACCGATGCCGCCCTGCGTGGCGCTGCTCGTCTCCGGTGGACACACGCACCTGCTGCACGTCGAGGACCTGGGCAAGCCCATCGTCGAACTCGGCACCACCGTCGACGACGCCGCGGGAGAGGCCTTCGACAAGGTTGCCCGACTGCTGGGGCTGGGCTATCCCGGTGGCCCGGAGGTGGACCGGCTCGCCCGGGAGGGCGACCGCGAGGCGGTGGTCTTCCCGCGCGGCATGACCGGCCCGCGCGACGCGCGGCACGACTTCTCCTTCTCCGGTCTCAAGACCGCGGTGGCCCGGTTCGTCGAGGCGAAGGAACGCGCGGGGGAGCCGGTGCCGGTGGCCGACGTCGCCGCCGGATTCCAGGAGGCCGTCGCCGACGTGCTGACGATGAAGGCCGTGCGCGCGGCGCAGGACCTCGGGGTCGACACCCTGGTTCTCGGCGGCGGTGCCACGGCCAACAGCCGGTTGCGGGAACTCGCGGAGGGGCGGTGCGCCGCCGCGGGGCTCACGCTGCGTGTGCCCCGGCCGCGCCTGTGCACCGACAACGGCGTGATGATCGCGGCGCTCGGCGCCCACCTCATCGCCGGTGGCGCCCAGCCGTCGTCGCTGGGGGTCGCGACCGATCCGGGCCTGCCGGTGTCGGTCTCGCAGATCACCGTCTGACGGCTATCGCCCGAAGGGCCACCCGTCCGGGGCGGTGACGTCCATGTGCGCCCCGCCGAGCATCGGCCCGGTAGCCCACGATTCCGCCGTCCACGGCCGGCTGGTCGACGGTTCAGTGGTCCCGCCGTCCGCGGTGGCCTCCTCGGAGGTCTCCTCCGGGGACGTGGACGGGGACTCGGTGGATGCCGGCGGAGGTGCCGGCGACGGGGTGCCCGACGTCGGGATGTCCGAGGGCGGGGTGGTGGTGTCGCTCGGGTCGGGACCCTCACCGCCGTCGGGTCCGTCGGTGCCGGGTTCCGTCGTGGAGGGCGGTGTCGCCGGACCGGTGCTGCCGGGAAGTTCCGAACCCGGAGTGGTCGTGCCGGGGGGAGCGAGCTGCGAACCCGGCGCGGCGGTGTCCGGCCGAGGCGGCCGCGTCATGGGGGTGTTCTCCGGCGAGAACTCCGGGGTGGGCACCTGGTCGATGGGGGTGGGGGTCACCGTCGTCGACGACGTCGTGGACGGACGCTCGACGGTCGTCGACGGGGTCCAGGTGCTCTCCGGCCAGGGGATCGTCGTGGGTGCGGGATAGTCCTCCGCATCGGTGCGGTCCGTGGCGACCTCCGGTTCCGGGTCGTCCGAGGGGATACCCGTCCCGGCCGAGGTCGCCGGCTCCTCGTCGGGAACCGCTCCGCTGGTGAGCAGCGGGGAGACCGAGGTGTCGCTGCCGTCGTGGTCGGTGAAGTGCTGGGTGACGAATCCGGCCAGCACCGCACTCAGCACGAGTACCCCCGCGAGGACACCGGACACCCGGCCCGACGAGCCCACGCCGCTGCGGGTGGGGGAGCCGACCAGCGGGTAGTGGTCCGCGGACGCTGATTCGCCGAGCAGTGCCGCGCCGATCGCGGCGGCGGCGCCGGGCTCGGGCACGGTGACGATCTCCCCGTCGAACGCGGAGGCGACGGCCTCGGCGAGCACCGGTGACGCGGCGGCACCGCCGAGCAGCGCCAGCGTGTGCGGGGTGGGGGACGACGAGGTGCAGACCCGGCGGGTGAACTCCGCCGCGGCCCGGGCGAGGTCCTCGGTGAGCCCGTTCAGTTCGGAGCGGGTGAGCGTGACCGATGCCCGGGGACCGGCCTCGGTGATGTCGATGCGGGTGGTCGACGCACTGGAGAGCGCCTCCTGGGCGCCCTGACAGCGGGCGGCCAGGAGATCTGGGTCGATCTGCCCGCGGATGCGCAGGCGTTCGGTGGCCTGCCGGACGTGGTCGAACACCCGGGCGCCGAGCACTCGCCCGCCGACCAGCTCGGTCCGGTCCGAGCGCAGCACCGTGCCGCTGACCCGGTCCAGCACGGAGACGGTCGTGCCGGAGGCGCCGACGTCGACGATGCCGATCGTGCCCGGTTCGCGCCGGACACCCACGGTGTGGAGGTAGGCGAGAACCGCCGAGGTCTCGGGAACGAGGCGCACCATGCGTCCGGCGCGTTCGGCGGCGACACGGATCTCGGTTGCCTGTTCCGCGGTGCGGTAGGCGACCGTGATCGGGTCCGGTGCGGCGCTGCCGGTGGGGGAGACGAGCGAGACGGCGTCGAAGACGAGGTCTCCGAGGCCACGTCCCGACTCGGATTCGGCGGTCAGTCTGCGGAACTCGGTCGTGGGACCGGTCGCGGTGTCGACGCGCAGGGCCGAGCCGACGCCGGAGGCGCCGACGGAGATGCCGAGCGACGTGGGCATTGTTCACCTTCCGTGCGTGATCGACGACAGGCGCTGTGCGCACTCCTCCGGAGCGGAGGTCACCGAACGATCACGCTCATCGGTTTCCGTTATCCAACCGTAACATGCACCCCCGCGACGCGCTCGGCGGCGCGTTTGCGCCCGCTGCCCTTGAGTGCTGGCACTCTCGTGTATAGAGTGCTAGTGACACCGAGCGCCGACCCGGCACCCGCGACGACGGGACGCGTGCGGAGTCACCGTGATGACTGAACACACCCGTGTCCGAGACCCGAATCTCGGACCCCAATACCCCTGAAAGTGGAGGGCTCATCGTGGCGAGCGTGAACATCAAGCCGCTCGAGGACAAGATCCTCGTCCAGGCCAACGAGGCCGAGACGACGACTGCCTCCGGCCTGGTCATCCCGGACACGGCGAAGGAGAAGCCCCAGGAGGGCACCGTCGTCGCCGTCGGCCCCGGCCGCTGGGACGAGGATGGCGAGAAGCGCATCCCGCTGGACGTCAAGGAAGGCGACGTCGTCATCTACAGCAAGTACGGCGGCACCGAGATCAAGTACGCCGGCGAGGAGTACCTGATCCTGTCTGCGCGCGACGTCCTGGCTGTCGTCTCCAAGTAGACCGCTTGCATTCCGCCCCGGTGTCCCGTGTTTCGGACCCGGGGCGGAATACGTTGCGCACCATCCGATTCCAGGAGTAGCCGGAAAACATGTCCAAGCAAATCGAGTTCAACGAGAACGCGCGTCGGGCGCTCGAGCGCGGCGTCGACCAGCTCGCCGACGCCGTCAAGGTCACCCTCGGCCCCCGCGGCCGGCACGTGGTCCTCGCCAAGGCCTTCGGCGGCCCGACCGTCACCAACGACGGTGTGAGCATCGCCCGCGAGATCGAGCTGGAGGATCCGTTCGAGAACCTCGGCGCCCAGCTCGTCAAGAGCGTCGCCACCAAGACCAACGATGTCGCCGGTGACGGCACCACCACCGCCACCGTGCTCGCGCAGGCCCTCGTCAAGGCCGGCCTGAAGAACGTCGCAGCCGGTGCCAACCCGATCGCGCTCGGCGCCGGCATCGCCAAGGGTGCCGACAAGGTGAGCGAGGCCCTGCTCGCGGCCGCCACCCCGGTCGAGGGCAAGACCGCCATCGCGCAGGTCGCCACCGTCTCCTCGCGCGACGAGGAGATCGGCGAGATGGTCGGCGAGGCGCTCACCCGCGTGGGTGAGAACGGTGTCGTCACGGTCGAGGAGTCCTCCACCCTCAACACCGAGCTCGTCGTCACCGAGGGCGTGCAGTTCGACAAGGGCTTCCTGTCGCCGTACTTCATCACCGACGTCGACGCCCAGGAGGCCGTCCTCGAGGACGCCCTCGTCCTGCTCTACCGCGAGAAGATCACCTCGCTGCCCGAGTTCCTCCCGCTCCTCGAGAAGATCGCCGAGTCCGGCAAGCCGGTCCTGATCATCGCCGAGGACATCGAGGGCGAGCCGCTGTCGACCCTCGTGGTCAACGCGATCCGCAAGACCCTCAAGGCCGTCGCTGTCAAGGCCCCGTACTTCGGCGACCGCCGGAAGGCCTTCCTCGAGGACCTCGCCGTCGTCACCGCCGGTACGGTCATCAACTCCGACCTGGGCCTGACGCTCAAGGACGCCGGCCTCGACCTGCTCGGTTCCGCCCGCCGCGTGGTCGTCACCAAGGACAGCACCACGATCGTCGACGGTGCCGGCACCGCTGAGGACATCGAGGCCCGCGCCGCCCAGCTGCGCCGCGAGATCGAGGCCACCGATTCGGACTGGGACCGCGAGAAGCTCGAGGAGCGCCTCGCCAAGCTGGCCGGTGGCGTCGCGGTCATCCGCGTCGGCGCGGCCACCGAGACCGACCTCAAGGAACGCAAGTTCCGCGTCGAGGACGCCGTCAACGCCGCCAAGGCCGCCGTCGAGGAGGGCATCGTGCCCGGCGGTGGTTCGGCGCTGGTGCAGGCCGCCCGCTCGCTCGAGGAGCTGCAGGCCTCGCTGTCCGGTGACGAGGCGACCGGTGTCGCCGCTCTGCGGGCGGCTCTCGAGGCTCCGCTGTACTGGATCGCGACCAACGCCGGTCTCGACGGCTCGGTCGTCGTCAACCGCGTCGCCGAGGCCGAGCGCGGCCAGGGCTTCAACGCTGCGACGCTGACCTACGGCGATCTCGTCGCCGAGGGTGTCGTCGACCCGGTCAAGGTGACTCGCTCCGCGGTCGTCAACGCCGTATCGGTGGCGCGCATGGTCCTCACCACCGAGAGCGCCGTCGTCGAGAAGCCTCAGGAGGAGGCCGACGCCGGTCACGGTCACGGCCACGCCCACTAGGATCGGGACCCCTTCCGGGTAGCGGTTACGGCCCGGAAGGGGACACGACGGCCCGAAGGTGAACGACGCCCCGAAGGTGAACGACGCGCCCGAAGGTGAACGACAAGGCCCCGCGCTTCTGCGCGGGGCCTTCGTCGTAGGGTCGGTCGTCTCACCGGTCGGGTGGGCTGCTCACACTGCGACCTTCCGTCGGCGACGGCGCGTGTACAGTTCGCGCTCCGTCTCCGACATTCCACCCCAGATGCCGTAGGGCTCGCCGACGGCCAGGGCGTGTTCGCGGCACTGGACGAGGACGGGGCAGGTGCGGCACAGCTCCTTCGCACGGTTCTCCCGCTGGGCGCGAGCGCGGCCACGCTCGCCGTCCGGGTGGAAGAACACGGAGGAGTCCACACCACGGCACTTGCCGTGCATCTGCCAATCCCAGAGATCCGCGTTCGGGCCGGGCAGGATGTGTGGGGCAGGCATGGTGGCACTCCTTCTGCAGCGGCTCGCACCGTTGATGCGAGCGGACCGTGGATCCTTCGGGATTCCCTCTGTGATCCGAATCAATCGACCTCACCGTAGAATTGATAACGATTCGTCGTCAACACTTCGGATCAGTGGGAAAGTCCATAACCCTCCGGCCAAGATTTAACCGTGGAAATGTTTACTTTTCCCGCCGAGCGTGCCTAGACCCTGCAGTGTGGGCCGAAAGGCGGTATCCTCTCGGCGCCCGGGCGGGTCGAACGTCCCGAACTTCCTGGTGAACGCGTTGTTCCGGGGGTGGAACATCGACCGTACCGGCATCGCGGCACGAAAGCTTCGATCTTACATGCTGTTCGTATGTTTTAACCCGTTGTTCAAAAATATGTTCAGGACGGACTTCTCCTCCGATGCATCATTCCCGCAACCTCGGACTATTTGCGCTCACGGTGAGAATTTCTCGGGAATGGTGCCGGTTCCGGCCCGGAGCCCCGAACTCGGCCCCATTCCGGACGGTGGGATGATTTCGCGATGTCCATTCACGCCCTCACCGAACGCGACCTTCCGCCGGCGCCGTCGCAGGGCCCGGCCGACCTGCTCCGCATCGCCGCCTTCGGCGACCGCCCCGGCCTGCACCCGCTGCCCCCGGCGGCCGATCCCGAACACTCCTGGCTGCGGGCCGTCGCCCTCGGCGGGCAGGGCCGATACGCCGCGGCCCGAGCCGAACTCGCACGGTTGCGCGGTCGAGTGGGGGACAGGGGAGTGTGGGCGTCGCTGGGGGCGAGTACCGAGGCGTCGCTGCTCCGGCAGCTCGGCGGACACCGCGCCGCCGCAATCCTCGACGGGCGTGCTCTCGCTGCCGTCGGTGCGGTCCGGGCCGGGGACGTTCCGTCCGTCCGGGCCTGGTGCGACGCCGTGACCGGTCTGGCCGCCGACGCGCTCGGCCGCGGCCGGCTGCCGGTGTCCCGCACCCTGCTCGCCCGCTGCGCCTCCGTGCTGGACGAAGCGGAGGCCGGCGGTGCTGCGACAGCCGGGCCGGGGGGCGGCGACGCGCCGTACCTCAGGCAACGAATCCGTCTCGCCTGGGTGAGTGCGGAGACCGCTTTGGCGGCCGGCGACTTCGCCACCGCGCGACCCCACGCAGAGCGGGCGGTGGCCCTGTCGGAGACCTTCGGCTCGGTCCGCCACGCGATCAAGTCCGAACTCGTCCGGGCGGCCTCGCTTACCGGCGAAAAAGACCTCGGACCTGCACGGGAGGCAGCGGCGGAGGTACTCGCCCGCACCGGCGAACACGGGCTGGTGCCGCTGCAGTGGGCGGCCGCGATGCTCCTCCACGGCCTGGGCGGCGGAGACGAGGCCGCGCACGTGCGGGATCGCGCCCGGGACACGGTCGTGCACCGGGGTGGCCGATTCGCAACGAACGGGTAGCAACGGTGTCCCGGCCCGAGCGGGTGGCATGCCGATCGGTCTGTTGTGGTCGTTACTCTGGGGGTGTTCCACTGTCAGGTGGAAGCCCATCCGGCCGGGTGGTGCCGACTTGTAACGCCAGGACTTGCGCAATCGATGACTGTTATGGGTGAGGAGTTGGACTCCGCGGTTGCTGCGGCTGCGCAAGGTGACCGGGCGGCCCTCGCCCAGGTTCTTGCCATTGTCCGACCCCTCGTCGTGCGGTACTGCCGCGCACGGGTCGGAACTGCAGAGCGCGGCCAGCTCTCTGCAGACGACGTTGCTCAGGAGGTGTGCCTGGCCGTGATGACCGCTCTGCCGCGATATCAGGACCAGGGACGCCCCTTCATGGCGTTCGTCTACGGAATCGCAGCCCACAAGGTTGCCGACGCGCATCGGAGCGCGGCGCGGAACCGCGCCGAACCGGTCGCGGACGTACCCGAGGTGATGTCGCTCGACGACAGCCCCGAGGAATATGCGATCAACTCCGAGACGAGTCGCCAGATGAAGCAGCTGCTGGGCACCCTGCCCGAGAAGCAGCGCGAGATCCTCATCCTCCGGCTGGTCATGGGTCTGTCGGCGGAGGAGACCGCCGCGGCCGTGGGTAGTACCGCAGGAGCCATCAGGGTGGCCCAACACCGGGCCATCGCCAGACTCAAGAAGGAAGTCACGAGAGCAGGTGAGCGGAATGGGTAGGAGGCGTTTCTCGGGCGGCCGCTTCGACCACGAATCTCCCGACGACGATACCTCCGTGGACCTCGCTGCCGTTCGGCGTGACGACGCCCTGATCGATGCGATCTCGGGTGACGGACCGGTCGAGACCGAGACCGACGAGGAATACGAACTCGCCACACTGCTGGCGGACTGGCGCGCGGAGATCCTCGCCGAGCCCATGCCCGTCGGCCCCGACCTCGACGAGGTCGTGGCGGCGGTCAACCGCGAGATCGGCGCCCGGGAGACCTTCGCCGGCGCATCCGCGGTCGGCACCGGGCGTACTCGTTCCAAGGGTCAACTGCGTCTGATCCGCCCCCTCGCCGGTGCAGCCGCGCTCGTGGCCGTGGCTCTGGGCGGCGCGACCGCGATCTCCTACGGAGCCGAACCCGGCGACCCGCTCTGGGGCGTCAAGCAGGTGGTCTTCAGCGAACAGGCCCAGTCGACCGAGGCCCGCATCGAGACGGCCTCGACGCTCGAACGCGCCGAACAGTTGATCGCCGAGGGCAATCCCGAGGAGGCACGGGCTCTGCTGAGTACCGCGGAGAGCCGGTCCAGTGAGGTCCGCAACCCCCAGGAGCGCAGCGTCCTCGACGACTGGATGCAGCGCCTGACGGCGGAGATCGAGAAGCTCACACCGCAGCCGCAGGTGCCGCCCCCGCCGGTGACGCCGGAGGCCACACTGCCGGAAGAGTCCGGGGTGGTCGTCCAGCCGCCGGTCACCTCCGGTGCGTCGGAGGTTCCGCAGTCGGTGACGCAGTCGCCGTCGCCGGCCGACACGCAGACCGGTACCTCGTCGCCGCCGAAGACCACGGTGGACCCGACGGTCCTGCTGGTGCCGCCGACGCCCGCCGATACGACGACCCCGTCGGAGACCACCGCACCGCCGACCTCCGACAGCCAGTCGTCGTCGGTGCCGCAGTCCCCGTCCTCGAGCCCGCAGACACCGATCTCGGACACTCTGCCCCGCACGCAGCAGAACGGCGGGACCGACGTGGGTTCCTCGGCGGTGGATACCCCGACGGTGGAATAGCGCTCCTTCGGAGACGGTGGAATAGCGCTCCTTCGGAGACGAACCCGGATACCACTCGGGCCCGGCAGCGGAAGCTGCCGGGCCCGAGTGGTCGTTCCTGTGTGCGTCGTCAGCCGTCGAGGCCGTAGGGGTCGACGGGCAGTGCCTCGTTCATGGACGCGTCCGCGTAACCGCGGCAGTAGTCCCAGGTGACGTAGGCGTCGGGGGACGGATCGAAGGCCGGCTCGTGCGGACGCACGGTGCCGTCGACCAGCAGCTGGAGCAGGTTCGCCCGCAGCATGTCCCAGTCGTGGTAGTGGTCCTGATGGCAGTCCTCGCAGCACACCACGAGCCCGCGGATCCCGCGCGGGGCCAGCAGCGCCTCGTACACGGCGAGGTCGGCGAGGTCCTCTTCCACCGCGAGCCGCTCGGCAGGGTCGAGCGGTTGCCCCGGCTCGATCGCGTCCAGTGCGGCGGACGGATCGTCGGGGTCTCCTGCGAACGGGTCCGGTGGCAGTCCGGGAGGCAACTGATCACGCACGACTCCACGGTACGCAGTTCCAGGGGGTCTGCGCCAGCGGTGCAGGACGGACACGCCGGGAAATACGGGTGTACGAGGCGGTGACGCAGAACACGACGGTGGCCGGGGAACAGGGTTGCGGCCGAACCGGTTGTCACCAACGGATACCATTGCAGATGCGTGCAGCTCCCGATCCGCTCATCGGGGCGGGAGCATGTACATCCTTCATCCATTCCCGTTGCCGGACGACGGAACCGTCGTCCGCACCCATCGATGTCACGGAGGGTCCGAACCGCATGAGTAGTACCGGAGGGCGTGTGCACACCGGCGGTGACGACCCGAACAAGGTCGCGATGCTGGGTCTGACCTTCGACGACGTGCTGCTGCTTCCGGCGGCCTCCGACGTCGTCCCGAGCCAGGTCGACACCTCGAGCCGGCTGACCCGCGAGATCCGCCTGCGGATCCCGCTGGTCAGCTCGGCGATGGACACCGTCACCGAGTCCCGCATGGCCATCGCGATGGCCCGCGCGGGCGGCATGGGCGTGCTGCACCGCAACATGGCCACCGAAGTCCAGGCCGGCCAGGTCGAGACCGTGAAGCGGTCCGAGGCCGGCATGGTCACCGATCCGGTGACCTGCAAGCCGAGCAACACCCTCGCCGAGGTCGACGCCATGTGCGCCCGCTTCCGCATCTCGGGTCTGCCGGTCGTCGACGACGAAGGTCAGCTCGTCGGCATCATCACCAACCGCGACATGCGGTTCGAGGTCGACCAGAACCGCCCGGTCGCCGAGGTCATGACCAAGGCCCCGCTCGTCACCGCGCGTGAGGGCGTCACCGCGGAGGCCGCGCTCGGCCTGCTGCGCCGCCACAAGATCGAGAAGCTGCCGATCGTCGACGGCCAGGGCAAGCTCACCGGCCTCATCACGGTCAAGGACTTCGTCAAGACCGAGCAGCATCCCAATGCCACCAAGGACCGCGACGGCCGGCTGCTCGTCGGCGCCGCCGTCGGTGTCGGCGACGACTCCTGGACCCGCGCGATGACCCTCGTCGACGCCGGCGTGGACGTGCTCGTCGTCGACAGCGCCCACGGTCACTCGGCCAACGTGCTGTCGATGATCTCCAAGCTCAAGACCGAGGTCGGCGACCGCGTCCAGATCATCGGCGGCAACGTCGCGACCCGTTCGGGCACCGAGGCCCTCATCGAGGCCGGTGTGGACGCCGTCAAGGTCGGCATCGGCCCCGGCTCCATCTGCACCACACGCGTCGTCGCGGGTGTCGGCGCCCCGCAGATCACCGCCATCCTCGAGGCGTCCACCGTGGCGCGTGCCCACGGCGTGCCGGTCATCGCCGACGGTGGCATGCAGTTCTCCGGCGACGTCGCCAAGGCCCTGGCCGCCGGCGCGTCCACCGCGATGCTCGGTTCGCTGCTCGCCGGCACCACCGAATCCCCGGGTGAGCTGATCCTCGTCAACGGCAAGCAGTTCAAGAGCTACCGCGGCATGGGTTCGCTCGGCGCGATGCAGAGCCGCGGCGAGGCCAAGTCGTACTCGAAGGACCGCTACTTCCAGGACGACGTGCTCTCCGAGGACAAGCTCGTCCCCGAGGGCATCGAGGGACGCGTGCCGTTCCGCGGTCCGCTGCAGCAGGTCACCCACCAGCTCATCGGTGGTCTGCGCGCGGCGATGGGATACACCGGCTCGTCGACGATCGAGCAGCTGCAGGAGGCCCAGTTCGTGCAGATCACCGCTGCCGGGCTGAAGGAGAGCCACCCGCACGACATCACGATCACCGCCGAGGCGCCGAACTACGCGGTCCGGTAGGGTCCGCGTCCGCACAGGTCCCGTCCCACATACGACGGGAGCACCGTCTATCAGGAGAAAGGGGCGCGCGTGCGCGACCTCGTTGAAATCGGTATGGGCCGGACGGCCCGACGCACGTACGAGCTGAGCGACGTGAACATCGTCCCCTCGCGGCGGACCCGTTCGTCGAAGGAGGTGTCGACGAGCTGGCAGATCGACGCGTACCGATTCGACATCCCCGTTCTCGCCCACCCGACCGACGCCCTGGTCTCGCCCACCTTCGCGATCGAGCTGGGCAAGGCCGGCGGTCTCGGCGTCATCAACGGTGAGGGACTGTGGGGTCGCCACGCGGATGTCGACGCGGTGATCGCCCGGCTCGCCGAGACCGCGAGCACCGATCCGCGCGCAGCGGTGCGTTATCTGCAGGAACTGCACGCGGCACCGCTGCAGAGCGACCTGCTGGCCGCCGCCGTGGCGCAGGTCCGGGAGTCCGGGGTCACCACCGCCGTGCGGGTGAGCCCGCAGAACGCGCGGGCCCTGACGCCCGAGCTGGTGAAGGCCGGTATCGACCTGCTCGTCATCCAGGGCACGATCATCTCGGCCGAGCATGTCGCCCACGGCGAGGACGAGCCGCTCAACCTGAAGACGTTCATCTCGGAGCTCGACGTGCCGGTCATCGCCGGTGGCGTCAGCGACCACCGCACCGCCCTGCACCTCATGCGCACCGGTGCCGCCGGTGTCATCGTCGGCTTCGGCTCGACGAAGCAAGGGACCACCACGAGCAGTTCGCTGGGCATCGGCATCCCGATGGCCACGGCGATCGCCGACGCCGCCGCGGCGCGTCGCGACTACCTCGACGAGACCGGTGGCCGCTACGTGCACGTCATCGCGGACGGCGACATCGAGACCGCCGGTGATCTGGCCAAGGCGATCGCGTGCGGCGCCGACGCTGCGGTCCTCGGTGCCCCGCTGGCGCTCGCCGAGGAGGCCGCCGGGCACGGCTGGTACTGGCCGTCGGTGGCCGGGCACCCGTCGATGCCGCGTGGCGCGGCGGTCCGGGTCGAGCAGGGTGAGCGCCCGAGCCTCGGCACGGTGCTGTTCGGCCCGTCCGACGATCCGTCGGGTTCGCTCAACCTCGTCGGCGGCCTGCGCCGCTCCATGGCGAAGGCCGGGTACTCGGACCTCAAGGAATTCCAGAAGGTCGGTCTGTCCGTGCGCGGATAGATCCTTCCGGCACCTTCCACGGTGGCCGGGCACGGCGTCGGACGACGCGGTGCCCGGCCACCGTCGTCTGTGTGCGGCGACCGCGACATTTTCGTGCTACTCGACGTAACGGGTAGAGTCGGAGTGTGTGCCAGCCCTCACACCAACGGGTGCATACTGGCCGGTAACCATCTCGTCGCTGGAGGTTCCATGAGTAAGCAGCGGGTCACGGACTACGACGTCCTGATCGTCGGATCGGGTTTCGGTGGAAGCGTCACAGCGCTGCGCCTGGTGGAGAAGGGCTACAAGGTCGGTGTCCTCGAGGCCGGCCGCCGCTACGCCGACGCCGACTTCGCCAGGACCAGCTGGGACCTGCGCCGCTTCCTGTGGGCGCCGAAGCTCGGCTGCTTCGGCATCCAGCGTGTCCACCTCCTGCGCGACTGCCTCATCCTCGCCGGCGCGGGCGTCGGCGGCGGATCGCTGAACTACGCCAACACCCTCTACAAGCCGCCGGCAGCTTTCTTCGAGGACCGCCAGTGGGCCGGTATCACCGACTGGCACGACGAGCTCAGCCCCTGGTACGAGCAGGCCAAGCGCATGCTCGGTGTGGTGCAGTACGGCCGGATGACCGCTGCCGACAAGGTCATCAAGTCCGTCGCCGAGGACATGGGCGTCGGCGACACCTTCGTCCAGACCCCCGTCGGCGTCTTCTTCGGCGAACCCGGCCGCACCGTGGCCGACCCCTACTTCGGCGGCGCCGGGCCCGACCGCACCGGCTGCATCGAGTGCGGCGAGTGCATGACCGGCTGCCGGCACGGCGCCAAGAACACCCTCGTCAAGAACTATCTCGGTCTCGCCGAGAAGGCGGGCGCGGAGATCGTGCCGCTCACCACCGTCACCGACCTGCGCCCGGGCGCGGACGGCACCTGGGAGGTGTTCACCGAACGCACCGGCGCCTGGGTGCGTAAGCGGCGCCGCACCTACACCGCCGGGCACGTCGTCCTCGCCGCCGGCACCTGGGGCACCCAGCACCTGCTGCACCACCTCAAGGACACCGGCGCGCTGCCGGAGCTGTCCGACAAGCTCGGCGAGCTGACCCGCACCAACTCCGAGTCCATCGTCGGGGCCGGGAAGCTGAAGGTCGACCCGGACATGAAGCTCACCGAGGGTGTCGCGATCACCTCGTCGTTCCACCCCACCCCCGACACGCACATCGAACCCGTTCGTTACGGCAAGGGCTCGAACGCGATGGGGCTGCTGCAGACCCTCATGACCGACGGTGACGGCCCGGTCCCGCGCTGGGCGAAGTTCCTCGCCGAGGTCGCGAAGAACCCGGTGAAGATGCTGCGGATGCTGTCGGTGCACCGCTGGAGCGAGCGCACCATCATCGCCCTGGTGATGCAGAACCTCGACAATTCCATCACCACCTACACGAAGAAGGGGCTCTTCGGCCGCCGCAAGGTGACCAGCAAGCAGGGCCACGGGCAGCCGAATCCCACCTGGATACCCGCCGGCAACGAGGCCACCCGCCGCATCGCCGAGAAGATCGACGGCATCGCGGGCGGCACCTGGGGTGAGATCTTCAACATTCCGCTCACCGCCCACTTCCTCGGCGGCGCCGTCATCGGATCCGACCGCGAGCACGGTGTCATCGATCCCTACCACCGCGTCTACGGCTACCCGACGCTGAGCGTCGTCGACGGTGCCGCGGTCTCCGCCAACCTCGGCGTCAACCCCTCGCTCACCATCGCTGCGCAGGCCGAACGCGCCGCGTCGCTGTGGCCGAACAAGGGGGAGGAGGATCAGCGGCCCGAGCAGGGGAAGCCCTACCAGCGCCTCGCCCCGATCGCCCCGAAGAACCCGGTGGTGCCCGAGGACGCACCCGGCGCCCTGCGCCTGCCCGTCGTCGAGATCACCGGCGGCGGCCGGGTCGCATAGCCCGTTCGTCAGCGGCCGCGTCGGGACCACCCGGCGCGGCCGCATAGACTGTTCGAGTGTCGTCGCAAAGCCAGCAGTCCAGACCGGTCGTAGTCGTCGATTTCGGAGCCCAGTACGCCCAGCTGATCGCCCGGCGGGTGCGCGAGGCCAACGTGTACTCCGAGGTGTTGCCGCACACGGCCACCGTCGAGGAGATCGCCGCGAAGAACCCGCGCGCCGTGGTGCTCTCCGGTGGCCCCGCCAGTGTGTACGAGGAGGGCGCCCCGCGCCTCGATCCCGGGCTGTTCGATCTCGACGTCCCGGTCTTCGGCATCTGCTACGGCTTCCAGGCGATGGCCCAGGCGCTCGGCGGAACCGTCGCCCACACCGGTGCCCGTGAGTACGGTCGCACCGAGATGACGGTGACCGGCGGTGTGCTGCACGAGGGCCTGCCCGAGACGCAGCCGGTGTGGATGAGCCACGGCGACGGCGTCACCGAGGCCCCCGAGGGCTTCGAGGTCACCGCCCGCAGCGCCGGCGCTCCCGTCGCGGCCTTCGAGGACCGCGCCCGCCGCCTCGCCGGTGTCCAGTACCACCCCGAGGTGCTGCACTCCCCGCACGGCCAGCAGGTGCTCAGCCGCTTCCTCCACGAGATCGCCGGGATCCCCGGCGACTGGACCGCCGCGAACATCGCCGACGCGCTCGTCGAGCAGGTGCGCGAGCAGATCGGCGACGGCCGCGCGATCTGCGGTCTGTCCGGTGGTGTCGACTCCGCCGTCGCGGCCGCGCTCGTGCAGCGCGCCATCGGCGACCGCCTCACCTGTGTGTTCGTCGACCACGGTCTCATGCGCGAGGGTGAGCGGCAGCAGGTCGAGCGGGACTTCGTCGCCGCGACCGGCGCCCGTCTGGTCACCGTCGATGCCTCCGAGACCTTCCTGCGCGAACTCGCCGGCGTGACCGACCCGGAGACCAAGCGCAAGATCATCGGCCGCGAGTTCATCCGGTCCTTCGAGGGCGCGGTCTCCGACATCCTCGGGGAGGGTGCCGAGAAGGGCGAGACCATCGAGTTCCTCGTGCAGGGCACCCTGTACCCGGACGTCGTCGAGTCGGGCGGTGGTTCCGGCACGGCCAACATCAAGAGCCACCACAACGTCGGTGGTCTTCCCGAGGACCTGCAGTTCAAGCTGGTCGAGCCGCTGCGCCTGCTGTTCAAGGACGAGGTGCGCGCGGTCGGACGTCAGCTCGGTCTGCCCGAGGAGATCGTCGGCCGCCAGCCGTTCCCCGGCCCGGGCCTCGGCATCCGCATCATCGGTGAGGTCACCCGCGAGCGCCTCGAGATCCTGCGCCGCGCCGACTCGATCGCCCGCGAGGAACTCACCTCCGCCGGCCTGGACAACCAGATCTGGCAGTGCCCGGTCGTGCTGCTCGCCGACGTGCGGAGCGTGGGTGTGCAAGGCGACGGCCGCACCTACGGTCACCCGATCGTGCTGCGTCCGGTCTCCAGCGAGGACGCGATGACCGCCGACTGGACGCGTCTGCCCTACGAGACCCTCGAGCGGATCTCCACCCGCATCACCAACGAGGTGGCGGAGGTCAACCGCGTGGTGCTCGACGTGACGAGCAAGCCCCCGGGAACCATCGAATGGGAGTGATCCCCACCCTCACTCGCCGAGGGCGGTGAGACGACGACCCCCGGACCTTTCGGTCCGGGGGTCGTCGCGTAGGTGGGCCCGCTATCGGCGGCGGTTCGGCAGGAAGACCAACACCGCTCCGATCAGCAGGGCCGCACCCACCAGGACCCACCCCAGGTCCACGGCTGCGAGGAAGTCGACGGGGAACGGCCCGATCATGGCCCATCCGCTCACCAGCAGCGCCGCCAGAGCGGACAGCAGGAGCAGGAAGGACGGGCCCTTCCGGGTGCGCCCGGTCCGATCCTCGGTGGTCGTTCCGGTTTCGTGATCAGCCACGGCGCACCTCCAGAGTTCCGAATTCCATGTTCGCGTCCAGGTTCAGGACCGGTCCGCCCTCGCCGTCGCGGCCCCCGTCCAGACCGGGGGCGGGGCACCTGCGCAGCTCACCGGGGTCCACCGTGCAGGTGGCGCGGACGTCCAGGTTCTCCGGCAGGATCACGTCGACCCTGCCGAACCGGCCGTCGACCTGCACCGTGCGGTCCTCGGTGAGGTCGAGGTCGCGCAGATCGAGGGTCATCGCGCCGAACTCGGAGCGGTACTCGGACTGCAATTCGTCGGTGGTCGTCGGGGCCCAGACACGGTTGCCCCAGTTCGCGGGGTCGACCGGGCCGACGAACGAGGCGAGGACGACGAAACCGAGCAGGGGACCGGTCACCACGAGCAGTCCGTAGCCGCGGTGCAGGAACGCGCCGATCAGCAGACCCAGGCCGATCACGGCGAGGGCGACGGCGCCCACCCGGGCGGGGGTGACCCAGGCCAGGTCGCCGGCGGCACCGATCGCCGCGGTCACGGCCGCCGCGATCACGGCCAGGCCGAGCATCGTGGTAGTCAGACGCGACCGCTTGTTCTCGGTGGGAGCGGGTTCGTGCGTGGACGTCGGGTCGGGCAGGTCCCACGCGAACGGGGCGACACCCAGGGGGTCCCAGGCGGGCGGGGTACGGAGTTCCGGTGTGGGGATCTCCGATCCGAGCAGGGGAGGCGCTGGGACGTTCTGCAGCGGAGCCGCGGTGTCGTTCTGCAGCGGAGCCGCGGTGTCGTTCTGCGCGGGAACTGCGGTGTCCTTGCGGAGATCGGGCTTCGCGAACGCGCCCGTCGCGGGGGCCGGGTTCTGAGCCGGCGACTCCGGCGCCGCGGTGGGGTTCTCCGCGACGGGCGGCACCGGCGGACGGGTGTACGCGTCGGTGTACGTACCGGCGGGAGCCGACCAGGGGTACTGGTAGGGATAGGTCACCGGCGGCTGCGGGAAGGCCTGCTGGGACCGGTCCGGGCCCTCCGGCGCCGGGAGCACGGGTGGCTCGGGCCGGCGCTGGTACAGCAGCCACCAGCCGCCGAGCATCAGCACCGTGCCGATGAATCCGGAGCCCCCCGAACTCGTCCCGACGGGCCCGATCGCGCCGGCGGCGATGGCCAGGGCCACGAGAATCACCACGACCTTGGTCGTCGACTCCGAACTCGCCCCGCGGCCGACGAGCGATTCGAGGGCGGAGACCTCGTCGCCGTGCCGGGTGAACAGCACCCAGGCCGCCAGGTACAACACGAGACCGGCCCCGCCGAACAGGGCGGAGACGACGAAGGCGACGCGGATCAGGACGGGATCGACGCCGTAGCGCACACCGATACCCGAGCACACCCCGGCGATGTGGCCCTGTCGCGGCAACCGCACCGGGCGGGTCCGCCACAGATGCGCCAGTTGTTCCTGGAAGCTTCTCGTGTCCATGGCACCCATCCTGCTGGGCCGGAACGCGCCGCACATCAGGGACCAACCCTGATCTTCCGGCCCGATACGGCACCGGGACATCAGGGTTCGTCCCCGATGCAGGGCTCTCGGGGCGCGTGCCAGTATCGAGGTGTGCAGTCGATTCCCGAACTTCCCGTGCCCGTACCCCGCCTCGAACGGCGCGTGGGCGGGCGCATCGTGGGCGGTGTGGCCGGGGGCGTCGCCGACCATCTCGGTATCGACGCCATCAAGGTGCGTGTCGCGTTCACGGTGCTCGCCGCGCTCGGCGGGTTCGGTATCGCCGCCTACGGCCTGCTGTGGATGTTCGTGCCCCCGGGTTCCGACACCGAGCGGCCGACCGGCTCCGAACGCCGCCGGGCCATCGGCCTGGCCTTCATGGGTCTCGGTCTCGCCGTGGGCCTGTCGTGGTTGTTCAGCGGCGGCGCGGCCGGGGTGGTGGTCCCGATCATCGTGGTCATCGTCGGCGCGGCCCTCGTGTGGCGCGAGTTCGACGTCGAGGGACCCCGGTCGATACTCGGTCTGCCCGCCCGTCCCACCGTCCTGACGTGGGCGCGGGTGCTCGGCGGGCTCACCCTCGTCGTCACCGGTCTCGGCGTGATGGTCATCGCGCAGGTCGACGTGGCGGCGTTGCGCTCGTCGCTGCTGGCGGTGGTGGTCACCTTGGTCGGCGCGGCCCTGCTGTCGGTGCCGTTGTGGATCCGCATGTGGCGTGCCCTCGAGGTCGAGCGCGCTGCGCGGGTGCGCAACGAGGAACGCGAAGAGATCGCCTCGCACCTGCACGACTCGGTGCTGCAGACCCTTGCGCTCATTCAGAAGCAGGCCGGTGACGCGCAGGAGGTCGTGCGTCTGGCCCGCAGCCAGGAACGCGAACTGCGCCGCTGGCTGTTCGGCGGGGACGAGACACCCCGCACCTCGCTCGCCGAGACGCTGCGCACCATCGCCGGGGAGGTGGAGGACCAGTACGGCCTGTCGGTCCAGCCTGTCATCGTCGGCGACATCGCGCCCGACGACGGGGATCTCACCCCCGAGGCCGCGACCGCCGTGCTCGGCGCGACCCGAGAGGCGCTCGTCAACGCCGCCAAGCATGCCGGGGTGGACGGTGTGGATCTGTTCGCGGAGGTCGAACCGCACCAGGTCAGCGTGTTCGTGCGCGACCGGGGTGTCGGTTTCGATCCCGATCAGGTCCCCGAGGACCGGCAGGGCCTGGCGAAGTCGATCCGGGCGCGGGTGGAGCGCCGCGGCGGCCGGACCGTGGTGAAGTCCAGTCCCGGCAAGGGCACCGAGGTGCGCATCCACATGCCGCGTACCACCGGTGCCGACGCCGCCCGCGAGCGGGCCGTGGATACCGCCCGGGAGCGGGCCGTGGATACCGCCCGGGAGCGGGCCACCGACGCGACCGCCGCCACGTCGACCCTAGAGTGGGAGGTGACCGACCCCCGCCCCGAGGAGCAGACCCAGTGACTTCGATTCCGGCGACATCGAGCGATGCCACCGCGAACAGCCGTCCCTTCCGCGTCTTCCTGGTGGACGACCATGCGGTCTTCCGCTCGGGAGTGCGCACCGAACTGGGGCGCGAACCCGACATGGAGATCGTCGGGGAGGCCGGGGGAGTCGCCGAGGCGGTCGCCGGGATCGAGGCGAGCAAACCGGATGTCGTGCTCCTCGACGTCCACATGCCCGAGGGCGGCGGGGTCGCCGTCCTCCAGCGCATCCCCGACGGCCCGGTGTGCCTGGCCCTGAGCGTGTCCGACGCGGCGGAGGACGTCATCGCCGTGATCCGCGCCGGTGCCCGCGGTTACGTCACGAAGACCATCTCGGGACCGGATCTCGCCGACGCGGTGCGCCGGGTGGCGGGTGGCGACGCGGTGTTCAGCCCGCGGCTGGCCGGTTTCGTTCTCGACTCGTTCACGGGCCGCTCGGCGGCACCGGAACCGCCGCTCGATCCCGAACTCGACTCGCTGACCCCGCGCGAGCTCGAGGTGCTGCGGCTGCTCGCCCGCGGCTACACCTACCGGGAGATCGCCGAGGAGCTGGTGATCTCGGTGAAGACCGTGGAGACGCACGCGTCGAACGTGTTGCGCAAGACGCAGCAGTCGAACCGCAACGCGTTGACGCGGTGGGCGCACCGCCGCCGGATCGACTGAACCCGCCCGGGTCCGGGCCTCCGGCGGTGCGGGGGACGGATCAGGCCACGAACAGCGCGATCACCACGGCGACGAGGAACGCCACCAGTACCACCGCGACCATCGCCGCCATCGCGAGCGGCGCGTATGCCACGATCCGGTCCTGAGTGGTGTCCGGCACCGGCCCCTTCGGCACGAGCCGGTCGATCAGCTCCGACGGAGCGAAGCCCTTCGGGCGCTTGCCCGTCCCGGCGGCGGGCAGAGGCCGGTCGACGAAGGATCCGCGCGGGCGCGGGGTCTCGGTGATCTGGGCCGAGCGCAGTGCCCACGACGGGACGGTCCCGTCCTCGTTCTGGATGGGACGGCCCCGCAGCATCTCCGCCGTGCCGCTCGGCCCGAGCACCACCCGGGCGAGCAGGTCGCGGGCCTGTTCCATCGTCGGGCGCCGGGCCGGGTCGGGCTGGAGCATCTCCAGCAGCGGCTCGGTGAGCGGGCCGGTGTGCGTCGGCACGATGATCTCTGCGCGGGCGACGCGGTGCAGCAACGCGATCGAGTCGGTCTCGAACCCGAAGGGCGGTTGCCCCTCGACCGCGGTGTAGAGCGTCGCACCGAGGGAGAACACGTCGCTGGCCTCGGTCGGGTCGTTTCCGCGCGCGACCTCGGGGGCGAAATAGGCGGGCGTTCCGATGATCACGCCGTCGGGGTCGTTGTCGCCCTTCGCGCGGGCGATGCCGAAGTCGCTGATCTTCACGATGCCGGCGTTGCGGCCGCGTTCGGCGACGAGGATGTTGCCGGGCTTGATGTCGCGGTGGACGATCCCGGCGGCGTGCGCGGCGGTGAGCGCGTCGGCGACGTTCGCTCCGATCTGCGCGACCACGTACGGCGTGAAGGTGTCGACGTCGTTCATCACCTTGGCGAGGCTGCGCGAGGGCAGGTGCTCCATGACGAGCCACGGCTCGCCGTAGTGCAGGGCCACGTCGTACATCGAGATGGCGTGCTCGTGGGTGAGCTGGGCGGCGGCGCGGCCCTCGCGGAGCGCGCGGCGCCGGATGTCCTCGGCCTCGTCGGGATCGAGGTCGGCGGTGGAGATCACCTGCTTGACGGCGACCTCCCGGCCCAGGCGTGTGTCGCGCGCGAGCCAGACGGCACCCATGCCGCCACCTCCGAGTTTGGAGTCGAGCCGATATCGACCGGCCACCAAGTGATCCGGCCCTACGGCCCGTCCGGCCCAATCCTGCTCCGCCACACGGCCGAGCGTAGTCGATCGCGGACGACCGACCTGCCTTCCCGCCGTGTGACCTGCATCGTGGTGTTCCGCTTGACGCCGGACGGGGGACCGGGGTCTACTGAACGGGTCGAAAGTATGTTCGAATAACGGTTCGGGCTGGACCACGACTTCCCCGTGGTCGGCTGGTCGTGTGCACGGCAGGCGGATGACAGGGGTGAGTGTGGGAGAGGTGACCGAACTACCGGTCGGCGACGACGACGGGACGGACCGCGCGGCGGCCGGGACGTCCCGTGAGGAACGCATCGAGGCGCTGCGACGACGGATCACCGCGATCCCGGCGCGCAGCGAGACCGTCCCCGACGCGCGGGGTGACGCGGAGACCGGCGCCGACCGCCTCCTCCCCGTCCCGGAACCGCTGGCGGAACTGCTGCCGCACGGCGGTCTCGTGCGCGGCACCGTCGTGTCCGTCTCCGGCGCGACCTCACTCCTGCTCGGCATGCTCGCCGCCGCGACCGCCGCCGGGGGCTACGCCGCCGTGATCGGTCTGCGCCGGCTGGGGCTGCTCGCCGCCGCGGAGATGGGCGCCCGGCTGCAGCGGCTGGTGGTGATCCCCGATCCGGGACCGGATCCCGTCGAGATCGCCGCGGTCCTGCTCGACGGCATCGATCTCGTGGTCCTCGGTCTCGGCGGCACCTCCGTCCCGTCCTCGCGGGCCCGCGCGGTCGCCGCCCGGGTGCGCAGCCGGCGCGCCGTCCTCGTGGTCACCGACGGGCGGTGGGAGGGCGCCCACACCCGTTTGGAGGCGAGGATCGGCGGCTACCACGGTGTCGACGGCCCCGGGCGCGGCCGGCTGTGCGGCACACGCCTGGCGGTACGGGCACACGGCCGGGCCTTCCCGCCGCGGTCCGTGCGTGTCGAGGTGTGCGCCGACCGTGACGCGGTGACCTGGACGCCGGCCGCGGAGGGCCGCACCCGCACGGGCACCGACCGGGTCCGGACGGCGGCCCGGTGAATGCCCGCACCCCGGCGCGCGTCCTCGCCCTGTGGTGCCCCGACTGGCCGGCGGTGGCCGCGGCCACCGAGGCCGGACTCGACGTGACCGTCCCGATCGCGGTGTTCTCGGCCGACCGCGTCCTCGCCTGCTCCGCCACGGCCCGCACCCTCGGTGTGCGACGGGGCCTGCGCCGTCGGGAGGCCCAGGCGCGCTGCCCGGAACTGCACGTGACCCGAGCCGATCCCGACCGCGACGCACGCGCATTCGAACCCGTCGTCGCGGCGATCGAGGCTCTGGCCCCCGGCGTGGAGATCCTGCGCCCGGGGCTGGTGGTCCTCCCGGCCCGCGGGGTCGTCCGCTGGTTCGGCTCCGAGGAGACCGCGGCCGAGACCCTGATCGACGCCGTCGCCGCGACCGGCGTGGAGTGCCGCATCGGTGTCGCCGACGAACTGTCCACCGCGGTCCTCGCCGCACGGCACGACGCCCTGGTCCCGGTGGGGGAGGGCGCGGGATTCCTCGCGCCGCTGCCGGTCTCCGACCTCGCGGTGGAACCGGTGCTGGCGGCGCCCGAACGCGTCGGGACGGTGGACCTGTTGCGGCGTCTCGGGATCCGCACGATCGGTGCGTTCGCGGCGCTGTCCGCCTCCGACGTCGCGTCGCGGTTCGGTCCCGACGTGATCGCCGCGCACCGCAGCGCGCGGGCGCTGCCCGAACGGCCCCCCTCGCGACGGTCGATCCCTCCGGAGCTGCGGGTCGAGCTGCCCTGCGATCCGCCCGTGGAGCGGGTGGATGCCGCGGCGTTCGCCGGCCGTACTCTCGCCGATCTGCTGCACGCCCGGCTCGCCGCCGCCGGGGTGGCGTGCACGCGGCTGCTCGTGACCGCCCGCACCGAGGCGGGTGAGGAACACGCGCGCACCTGGCGCTGCGCCGAACCGCTCACCCCGGAGGGCACCGCCGACCGGGTGCGCTGGCAGCTCGACGGCTGGCTCACCGGCCGCAACGCGAACCGGCCCACCGCGGGCATCATCCGGCTGAGCCTGGAACCGGTGGAGGTCGTCGCCGCCGGAGCGCTGCAGCTGGGCCTGTGGGGTGGGGTCGGCGACGCCGACGAGCGGGCCCGGCGGGCGCTGGTCCGCGTCCAGGGCCTGCTCGGCAACGAGGCGGTGTGCATCGGGGTGCCGAACGGCGGCCGGGGCCCGAGCGAACGCATCGTCCTCGTGCCGGTGGGCGACGAAGCGGTCCCGCACTCCGACCCCGACGCTCCCTGGCCGGGCCGGCTGCCGCCCCCGGCCCCCGCGCTGGTGCTGCACACACCCCCCGCGATCCGGCTGGACGACGACGTGGGAGAGCCGGTGACGGTGACCGAGCGCGGACTGCTCAGCGGGTCACCCGCTCGGCTGCGATGGGGAAGTCGTGGTTGGACGGTGACCGGATGGGCGGGACCGTGGCCGGTGGACGAGTGCTGGTGGGATCCGGCCTCGGCCCGGTGCGCTGCCCGCCTGCAGGTGCGGCTCGGGGAAGCGCGGGCCCTGCTGGTGCTCTTCGGCGCCGACGGCTGGCGGGTGGAAGGGATCTACGACTGACCGGGTTCGACGGTCGGCCGAGTCCGGCGACTGATTAGGCTCGACTGTCATGAGAGCTCCCGTCCTCACCGCCGCGCCGAACGGTGTCGCCCTCGCGTACCGCGAGTTCGCGGCACCCGGCCGGACCGATCCCGTGCCGGTGGTCCTGGTGCACGGCCTCGGCGGGGACGGGCGCACCTGGACCCGGTTCGCCCGCGGCCTGGTCCGGGCCGGCCGCCGCGTCGTCACGGTCGACCTGCGCGGGCACGGACGCAGTGCCCGCGCAGCGTCGTACCGGTTCGACGAGTTCGCCGCCGACGTCGCCGGGCTGTGCCTGCACCTCGGGGTCGACGCCGTGGACATCGTCGGGCACTCGCTCGGTGGACATGTGGGTTCGCTTGTCGCGCAACGCAACCCGGGGCTCGTGCGGCGTCTCGTCCTCGAGGAGGCGCCGCTGCCGCTGCGCGAGGGTGATCCCGTGCCGCAGGTCCCCGCGCACCGCCCCACCCCGGCCGAACTGTGGTACGCCGCGACCAGCATGGTGCTCAACCCGCGGGCGGTCACGGCCTTCGACCGGTCCATGACCGACTCGGTCGTCACCCAGTTCCACACCCCGAATCCGCTCTGGTGGCAACACCTTCCGCAGCTCGACTCGCCCACCCTGCTGCTGCGCGGAGTGCGACGTGGCAGCATGGTCGATCCGCGTCTGCTGGCCGCGGCCGTCGAGGAGATCCCGGCCGCGACGGTGCGGGAGATCGGATGCGGGCACAGCATCCACCGCGACCGTGCCCGCGACTTCGAGGCGGCGGTGCTGCCGTTCCTCACCGACCGCACCGTTCCCTAGACTGGTCGCTCGTGCGGATCGCGACCTTCAACATCAACGGAATCCGCGCGGCCCGGCGACGCGGCTTCGAGGACTGGTTGCGCGAGCGCACCCCCGACGTCGTGGCCCTGCAGGAGGTCCGCGCCCCCGCCGCCGCCATCCCCGAGGGCGTGTTCGGCAAGTACCACCTCGCCTACGAGGAGGGCCTCCTCCCCGGCCGCAACGGCGTGGGGATCCTGACACTCCACGAACCGGTGGCCGTCCGCACCTGGAGCGGCACCGCCCTGCTGCGCCTGCCCGGCGATGACCACCTCGACCTCGTCGAGCTCGACCGGGGGCCGCTCGCGCGCGGGCTCTCCGAATTCGCCCGCGAGGGCCGCTACATCGAGGTGGACCTTGCCGAGGCGCCGATCACCGTCGCGTCGCTCTACCTGCCCAAGGGCGGGCTCCCGGCCCACCTGCAGAAGCCCGGCCGGATGCGGGAGGAACCGGACGGGGGCCGCCGCTACGAACGCAAGATGCGGTTCCTGTCCGCCTTCGCGCGGCAGCTGACCCGCACCCGCCTCGCCGCCCGCGCCCGGGGTCGGGAGTTCCTGATCATGGGGGATTTCAACGTCGCCCACACCCGCTACGACGTGCGCAACTGGCGGCGGCGCGGCCAGGCCGAGGGGTTCCTCCCCGAGGAACGGGCCTGGTTCGACTCGCTGTTGTCGCCGCGCACCCTCGTCGACGTGGTCCGCTCCCTGCACCCCGAGGTCGACGGACCCTATTCGTGGTGGTCGTGGCTGGGCGAATCGTTCGCCTCCGATTCGGGCTGGCGCATCGACTACCACCTCGCCACACCGGGACTGGCCCGCACGGCGATCTCCGCGGGCACCGACCGGGATCCGGCCCCCGACCGGCGGATCAGCGATCACGCCCCCGTCGTGGTGGACTACGACCTCTGAGGTCGTCTCACCGCATGGTGACGATCTGGCGCAGCGCGGTGCCTTCGGCGAGGGCGTCCATGCCCTCGTTGATCCTCGCCAGCGGCAGGTGATCGGTGACGAGCCGTTCCACCGGGAGCCGTCCCTGCCGCCACATGTCGACGAACCGGGGGATGTCCCGGGCCGGCACCGCGGACCCGAGATAACTGCCCACCAGCGACCGGCCCTCACCGACGAGCGCGGCGGGGGAGATCTCCAGCCGGGCGTCGGGGGAGGGCAGGCCCACCGTCACCGTCGTGCCGCCCGGCCCGGTGAGCGCGACCGCCGTGTCCAACGCGGGCACGCTGCCGGCCGCCTCCACCACGGCCCTCGCCCGGATGCCCTGCGCGAGGGCCTCGTCGGGGGAGAACACGTGCGTCGCGCCCAGCGACCGGGCCGTGTCCCGCTTGTCCCGGGAGGTGTCCACCGCGACCACGGTGACGTCCTCGTGGGCGAGGGCCACGAGCACCGCGGCCATGCCCACCCCGCCGAGCCCGACCACGGCGAGTGTCTCCCCGGCGGCGGGACGGGCCGCGTTGACCACCGCACCACCACCGGTGAGCACCGCGCAGCCCATGAGCGCGGCCACCTCGGCCGGGACGTCGTCCTCGACCGGTACGAGGGAGCGGGCGTCGAGGACGGCGTGCGTGGCGAAGGCCGACACCCCGAGATGGTGGTGCACCTCGCTGCCGGCGCGGTGCAGACGCCGGCCACCCGCCAGCAGTGTCCCCGCGGCGTTCGCCGCCGATCCCGGGAGGCAGGGCCGGATGCCGTCGCTCGCGCAGCCCTCGCAGTCCCCGCAGCGCGGCAGGAAGGTCGTGACGACCCGCTGCCCGACCGTCGGTCCTGCGACCCCGTCGCCCAGTTCGACGATGCGCCCGGCCGCCTCGTGCCCGAGCAGCATGGGCACCGGACGTACCCGGTTGCCGTCGACGACGGACAGATCGGAGTGGCACACCCCGGCGCATTCGATCTCGACGAGCACCTCGCCCGGGCCCGGCGGCTCCAGATCCAGCGTGCCCACCCCGAGCGGCGTGGACCGCCTGTACGGGCGTGGCCGCCCGATCTCCTCCAGCACTGCACCCGTGATCCGCACCGGACCCCTTCCGATCGTCCCGACTCCTGCACCCCACCCTGCCCGGCGGTGTGGAGGTCGCGGGGCGGGTCGCACGAAAAGGCGGGAAATGCCCGACTCGCCGCCCCACGGAGCCGTCTCGTCCGGGGCACCTTCGACCTAGCATCGGAGCATGGCCATCACCCGAGCGGACCTCCGCCTCGTCGCTGCGAGTGCTCTCTACGCCGTGTCCCAGGCGAACATCGCCCACGTACTCGGGTCCACCGCGACGACGGTCGGCACGATCCAGACCACCTTCTCAGCGGAGAAGTACCGGAAGATCCTCGACAATCTCGGTCCGGAGGAACTCGAACGGTACCGGGAGCACTACTACTGGGACATGGTGCACCCGCTGACCTTCGCGATCGCGCTGCGCGCCGGGGCCCGCGCCCTCCACGAGCACCGTCCGCTACGGCCGCGGACCCGCCGGTTGCTGCTGGCCGCCCCGGCCGTCGCGGCCGCCGGTGACTACGTCGAGAACGTCGTCGGCCTGTACCTGCTCGACCACCGCACCCGCATCGACGACCGGATCGTGCGGACCGCGTCCACGGTCAGCGTCACCAAGTGGGCGCTGGCGCTCGGCAGCCTCGCCTACCTGTCGCAGGGTTTCCTGCGGCTGTGGGGTGCCGCGGCGCTGCGGTCGGTGCGAGGGCGCTCGTCCCGCGGATGACCGGGCGGGCGACAATGGCCGTGTGAGCGCTCCGACCTGTTCCGTCCTGTCCGCCCGCGACGAACCGCTGGCCGGCACCGCCGCGACGGCCCCCGGTTACGTCTGCCTCGAGATGCCGTCCGGATGGGGACGCGACGTGCTCGACGGCACCGCCCTCGGCGCCGACCTGGTCGGCGAACTGTCCGCTCTCGCGAAGGCCGCGGACGTGCGGATCCTGTTCATCCGCCGCCCGGGACGCGACGTGGTGCGCCCGACGCGGACGGTCCTGCTCGCCCGCACCGAGCCGGGTTCCACCTGGTGCGAACGGCTCGAGATCACCGACCCCGCGGAACTGCGCGGGATCGTCCCCCGCGTGGTGGCCGGTCCGGCGCCCGGCATCGGCGCCGCGCAGACCGATCCGGTCGCGCTGGTGTGTGCCCACGGCAAGCGCGACCGCTGCTGCGCCGTCCTCGGCCGGCCCGTCGCCGCGGCGCTCGCCGAGGAGCTCGGCCAGGACGTCTGGGAGTGCTCGCACACCGGCGGGCACCGGTTCGCGCCGTCGATGATCCTGCTGCCCACCGGCTACACCTACGGCCGGCTCGACGCGGCCGACAGTCTCGCCGCGGTCCGGGCGGCGCGCGAGGGCCGGGTGCATCCCGCCGGGTTGCGGGGACGCAGCACGTGGAACGCGGTCGGGCAGGTCGCGGAACTCGCGGTGCGTGAGGCGATCGGGGAGCACGTCCTCGACGCGCTCACCGTCGAGGACGGACCCGTGGTGCGCCACCGGGACGGCCGCACGTGGCGGGTCGGGGTGGAGACCTCGGAGCTGCCCGCGCGACCCGCGAGCTGCGGTGCCGACCCCAAGCCGGTGCGCCCGGTGATCGCCACGACCGTCACCCCGCTGTAGCTCCCACCGCGGCGGGAGCCACGACGGGTCAGTGCCCGAGCCCGACCTTCGCGTGCACCTTCTTCATCCACGCCGGAGCCCACCAGTTGGCCTCACCCATGAGCTTGACCAGCGACGGCACGAGCAGCATGCGCACGATCGTCGCGTCGACGATCAGCGCGACGATCATGCCCACCCCGAGGAACCGCATGATCGACAGGCCGGAGACGGTGAACGCGCCCGTCACCACGATCAGCAGCAGGGCCGCGGCCGTCACGATGCGCCCCGTGCGGGAGATGCCGTACTCGACGGCTTCCACCGTCGTCGCCCCGGCCGCACGGGCCTCCATCATCCGCGACATGAGGAAGACCTCGTAGTCGGTCGACAGACCGAACACCACGGCGAGGATCAGCACGACGAAGGTCGGTTCCATCGCGGACGGCACCACATGCAGCAGCGACGCCCCGTGCCCCAGCTGGAACACCCAGGTCAGCACACCGAAGGTCGCGGCCAGGCTCAGCCCGGCCATGAGCACCGCCTTGATCGGCAGCGCCACGGACCCGAACGCCAGGAACAGCAGCACCAACGTCGAGACCACCATGACCGCGATCATCCAGGGCAGGGCCTCGGAGACGGCCCGGTTCGAGTCGTCGACGAGGGCCCGGCCGCCGCCGACCAGCAGATCGGTGCCGTCGGGTGCGGGAAGGGCCCGCAGTTCGTGGGTGATCTCGGTGGCCCGCTCGGTGCCGTCCACGCCCTGGCCGTAGAGGGCCTGGAGGACGACGACGTCGCCTTCCTGTCCCACGATCACCGTCTGCGAGATGCCGTCGACCTTGGCGACCGCGCTGGACACCGTGCGCACCGCATCGCTGCCGGGAGCCTGCCCGCCCTCACCCTGCAGCACGAGCGTCGCACCGTTGCCGGTACTCGGGAACTCGTCGAGCAGGGTCTGGGTGGCGGCACGGGCCGCACTGTCCTCGGGCAGCGCGGTGTACTCGATCTCGCCGAAACCGGCCTTCAACACCGGGGAGGCGACGACGAGCAGACCAGCGGTGATGACGACGGCGATGAGGGCGGGCCGGCGCACGACCTTGCGGACCACGCCGCCCCAGAACCGCCGGGCGCGCGCCTCGCTGCGGGTGGACGCCTCCCGGTCCCAGGTCCAGGCGTTGATCCGGTGACCGAGCATCGTCAGCACGGCCGGCACCGCGGTCAGCGACAGCACGGCGGCACCGAGCACAGCGGCCATCGCGCCGAGACCGAGCGACCGCAGGACCGCCTGCGGGAAGACGAGCATGCCGGCGAACGCGCAGATCAGCAGGGCCGCGGAGAACATGACGGTGTGGCCGGCCGTCGCCATCGTGCGTCCGACCGCGGTGGGGACGTCCTTGCCCGCCGCGAGTTCCTCACGGAAACGGCCGACGATGAACAACCCGTAGTCGATGGCCAAGCCCAGGCCGATCAGCGACGTGATGTTGAGGGCGTACGAGGACACCTCGGTGAAGTTCGACAGCAACCGCAGCGTCGCGAGGGAGGAGAAGATCGCCAGCACACCCACGAACACCGGCACGGCCGCGGCGATCACCCCACCGAAGATGAACACGAGCAGCACCAGCGTGATCGGGACGGCGATGAGCTCGGACCGGACCAGATCGTGCTCGAGGGTGTCGGTGAACTCGACGGCCACGACGGTGTTGCCCGCGAACTGCGACTCCACCCCGGGCACCTCGAGCAGGTCGAGGGCGGCGGGGAAGGTCGCGTTCGTCAGCCCCGAGTTCGCACCGAGGGTGATGGACGCGGCGACACTGCGCTGGTCCGTCGACAGCAGCAGCTGGTTCATCGGTGGTGGGGCGGTCCAGTAGGTCTGGATCGACTCGGCCGGGACCTGTTCGAGGAACTCGTCGAGGGTCCGTTCGACGTCGGGACGGATGTCGTCGACGGTGCGGCCCTCGGGGGCGGTGTAGAGCGCGATGATGTCCGCGGCCTGTGAACCGAAGGTGTCGTAGATGATCTGCTCGACCTTCACGGCCTCGCTGTCCGGATCGTAGTAGCCGGTCCCGGACAACTTGCCGAACACACCCACGCCCCATGCGCCGGCGACGAGCACCACGAGCAACACGAATGCGAGGACCCATCGGCTCCTGGCGACGACGAACTGGGCCCAGCGATTCACTGCACACTCCCGATTTCCGCTGACGATGTGACGATCGGCAACTGTACTTGCGGAGACAGGACCGCTTCAGCGTGCTCGACAGCACAGCCGCGTCAGCGTGCTCGACAGCACAGCCGCGTCAGCAACACAGGGAGGTGCGGAAGAAAGGGTGGACCGACGCGCCGGATGCCTCACGGCACGTGGCGCAACGTGGCTCCAGCCGGACGGTATTCCACGAAGGCGGTTTCTCATTGGCTCCGGGGCGTACGCGACGCGCCGATCCACACCCCTCAACCTACTCCGGTCACGATCCATTCCCACCACCGGGATGCGTGACCGTGTTCACCCTCCGGAGTGGGCGTGGTGATCGGTGCCGACCGTGCCCGTCACCTCGTCGATGTGCTCGGCGCCGACCACCACGAACTGGCCCATCATCCCGTTGTCCTCGTGCTTCAGCAGATGGCAGTGGTACATGTACGGCATCTGCGGGTCGGGGTGCCGGCCGAACGGCACGAGCAGCCGTGCCGTCGCGCCGGGAGGCAGGAAGACGGTGTCCTTGCGGCCGGCGAGGGAAGGATGATCGGGGTGCATCCCCGTGACGTCGACGATCTCGAACTGTGTGTCGTGGATGTGGAAGTTGTGGATCGTGCCGCTCGCGTTGCGCACCTCCCACAGTTCGGTGGATCCCGCGACCACCACCTGGTCGATCCGGCTCATGTCCATCTCCCGCCCGTCGATCGTCGACGAGGAGGTCAGCTCCACCTCCCGGGTCCCGGTCGGGTCCCCGAGCTCGGGCAGGGTCGTCAGCTGCTCCGGGATCGCGGGTGACGGCGCGAGGTCGGCCGCGACACGCAGTTCGAGGACGTCGATCCGGTCGTCGCCGCCGGAGAAACGGTCCTGCCAGAAATCGCTCCGCAGGTCCGGTGGGGTACTGCGCAGCACGTGCCGCGAGCCCGGTTCCGGCCGGACGACGATCTCGGCGCGCTCACCCGGCGACAGCTGGATGCTGCGGATCGGCCGCGGCTGCTCGAGCAGGCCTCCGTCGCTGCCGACGAGCAGGAAGGGCATCCCGGTGTCGAAGGAGAAGTCGTAGACCCGTGCGTTCGACGCGTTGAGAACCCGCAGCCGCACTGCCTCGGTACCGACCTCGAGGAACGGCCGCGGCGTGCCGTTGACGAGGATCTCGTCGCCGAGGAGCCCGACATCGGAGAACATCGCGTCGTCCTCCGCGAACTGATCGCCGTCGAACCGCTTGTCCTGCACGATCACGGGGACGTCGTCGACGCCGTAGTCGTGCGGGAGAGGCGGCGCACCGGGTTCGTCGACCAGGAACATGCCCGCCACGCCCCGGTACACATGGGCGGCGGTGGAGCCGTGCAGATGCGGGTGGTACCAGAGGGTCGCGGCGGGCTGGTCGACGGTCCAGTACGGCGACCAGGTCGTATCCGGTTCGATCGGCTGGTGCGGACCACCGTCCATGGCGGCGGGCAGGCGCATGCCGTGCCAGTGCATGCTGCTCGTCTCACCGAGTGCGTTCGTGACGTTCACGCGCACCTTCTCGCCGCGCTCGGCGCGCAGGGTCGGCCCGAGATGATCGCCGTTCACACCCCACGTCCGGGTGCCGGGGCCGTGCCCGAGATCGCTCGTGCCGCGCTGCATCGTCAGGTCGAACACGCGTGTGCCGTCGGCATCGACGGTACCGGTCTCCACGGGCGGGATGCGCAGGGGAGTGTCGAACGCGACGCGGCCGGTCGTGTCCACCGCCCGGGTCGTCCAGGCGTGGACGGCCAGCCCGCCGATGACGGCCACGAAGGCCGCGAAGAGGACGAGGGGGACGGCGAGCAGGCGCACGAGAACTCTCACGGTGACGATCCTCGTGATCCCGCGTCGTCGGCACATCCGGTGCGGAACCGGATCTTCCGATGGGGGAGAACCCCGAACCGGCGCTCAGGAAGAGTTGCGCAACCGCGCGGCACAGCGCACCAGATGATCCCGCTCGGGAAGGCTCGTCGCCAACCGTGCCGCCTCCGCGTACAGCTGCGCCGCCCTCTCCGGGTCGCCGGCACGTTCGTGGAGGTACGCCGCGGCCGCCGTGTAGCGGGGCAGGCCGGGATCGAGCTCCGCCAGCGCCGCGAGACCGGCGTGCGGTCCCTCGGCCTCCCCGACCGCGACGGCACGGTTGAGGCGGGCCACCGGATTGTCCGTGAAGCGCAGCAGCTCGTCGTACCACTCGACGATCTGCGCCCAGTCGGTCTCCTCCACAGTGCGTGCGTCGGCGTGCAGGGCGGCGACGGCCGCCTGCGCCTGGAACTCCCCGAGCCGGTCGCGGGCGAGCGCCGCCTGCAGGACCGCCACGCCCTCCGCGATCATGTCCGTGTCCCACAGGCCGCGGTCCTGTTCGGCGAGCGGGACGAGACCGCCGTCCGGCCCGGTCCGTGCCGGACGGCGGGCATGGTGGAGCAGCATGAGCGCGAGCAGACCCGACACCTCGGGATGGTCGATCACCGCTGCCAGCCGACGCGTGAGCCGGATGGCCTCGGTCGCCAGGTCGACGTCACCCGAACAACCCTCGTTGAACACGAGATAGAGCACCCGCAGTACCGTCGCGACATCCCCCGGCCGGTCCAGCCGGACCTCCGAGATCGTGCGCTTGGCCCGGCTGATGCGCTGGGCCATCGTCGCTTCCGGAACGAGATAGGCCTGTGCGATCTGCCGGGTGGTCAGCCCGCCGACGGCCCGCAGGGTCAGCGCCACCGCCGACGCCGGAGTGAGCGAAGGGTGGGCGCACAGGAAATACAACGCGAGCGTGTCGTCCACCGGTGCGCCCGGTCCGGGCCGGGGCTCCGCCTCGACGAGGACCTCCCGGCGCCTGCGGGACGCGTCGGCGCGCACCGCATCGAGGAACCTGCGCCACGCCACCGCGACCAGCCAGCCCTTCGGGTCGCGCGGCGGATCCTCCGGCCACACCCGCAGGGCTTCGACGAGCGCGTCCTGCACGGCATCCTCGGCCGACGCGAAATCCGCTCCGCGACGGACGAGGATGCCGATCACATCGGGGACGAGCGTGCGCAGCAGCGACTCGTCCAAATCTCACTCCGTGACGGTGTCCATGACGTCACTCCGTGACGGTCGGCGGCTCGGACATGAACGGGCGCACCTCGAGCCATTCGTGGATCGGCTTCCCGCCCGCTCCCGGCGCGGCCGACAGTTCCGCGGCCAGTCCCAACGCCCGGTCGTAGCTGTCGACGTCGATCACCATCCACCCGGCGATGAGATCCTTCGTCTCCGGGAACGGTCCGTCGGTGACCGGGGGACGCCCCTCGCCGTCGTAGCGGACGAAGGTGCCCTCCGGGGAGAGCGCCTGTGCGTCGACGAACTCGCCGGTGCTCTCGAGACGGGCGGCGAAATCCTGCATGTACCGGATGTGGGCCGAGACCTCGTCCGGCTCCCACTGATCCATGGGTACGTCGTTCACCGCGGCCGGGGCGCCTCGGTAGTGCTTGAGCAGCAGGTACTTGGCCATGGTCTTCTCCTCCGTGCGGTACGGCCCATTGTGGCCGTGTTCGCTCCTGGGACGGAGCCGCTCCGCCGATCTCGACATCCCGCCGCGATCGTCCTGCCGTTAGGGTCGCGGCATGCGCATCCACATCGGGCCCGAGCACGACGACCATCTCGCCGCCGCCGTCGTCGCCGGGGGCGGCACGCTCTCCGCTCTCGACGACGCCGACGCCCTCGTCTGGACGGGTGGGGCCGAGGACTTCCCCGAACTGCCCGACCGGGTGCGATGGGTGCAGCTCACCTTCGCCGGTATCGAACCGTTCTTCCGTGCGGGTCTGATCGACGACCGCCGGATGTGGGCGAACGCGTCCGGGGTGTATGCCGACAACGTCGCCGAGTACGCCGTCGGCGCGCTGCTCGTGGGGCTACGCCAGTTCCACGCCTCGGTGACCGCCCGGGAGTGGACCAAGGACCGCCTGGACCCCCGTGTCCGGACCCTGCACGGCTCCACTGTGGCGATCGTCGGCTGCGGCGGCATCGGCCGCGCCATGATCCCGCGTCTGCACGCGCTCGGCGCCGAGGTCGTCGCGGTCAACCGGTCGGGGCGGCCCGTCGACGGCGCGAAGGTGACCCTGCCGGCCGAACGGGCCGCCGAGGTGTGGTCGACTGCCGACCACTTCGTGATCGCCGCTCCCGCGACCGCCGCGACCGACCGGCTCGTCGACGCCGCGGTGCTGACGGAGATGCCGGAGACGGCGTGGCTGGTGAACGTCGCGCGCGGCAACCTCGTCGACACCGACGCCTTGGTCGACGCCCTGAAGACGGGTGCGATCGCCGGTGCGGTGCTCGACGTCACCGATCCCGAGCCCCTGCCCGCCGGGCATCCGTTGTGGGAGCTCGAGAACGCGGTGATCACCCCGCACATCGCCAACACCCGCACCCACCTGACGGCGAACTTCGCGCCCACCCTCGAGGAGAACGTGCGCCGCTTCCTGAAGGGGGAGGAACTGCTCGCGCGGGTCGATCCGAGCGTCGGTTACTGACCGAACCCGCGTCCTCGCGCGGCCCCGGACACGTACAACCGGTTGACACCGTGCTTGTGTCCGCGGAACGAGCGACCACCGGATTCGAACATGTGTGCGATACTGGTCGGGCTGCCGGAGGTGTCGCATGGGATGGGGAAACGGTCCGCCGACCTGGTCGGAGATGGAACGCGTGCTCTCGGGCCGTCCCGCCCGCCGCGACGCCGACCATCCCGGCGACGGTGGCGACAGCCCCGCCTGGACGCGCACCCGCGCCGCCTACGAACCCCGCGTCTCCCGGCCCGACGGACCCGTCGTGCCCTACGCCGACCTGCACACCCACTCGGCGTTCAGCTTCCTCGACGGCGCCTCCACCCCCGAGGAACTCGTCGAGGAAGCGGTGCGTCTCGGACTCGAGGCGGTGGCGATCACCGACCACGACGGCCTCTACGGCGCGGTGCGATTCGCCGAGGCCGCACGGGAACTCGGTCTCGGCACCGTCTTCGGAGCGGAACTGTCCCTCGACGAGGCCCATCTGCTGGTCCTCGCCCGCGGGCAGGAGGGCTACCGCCGGTTGTCGCGGCAGATCGCCGACGCCCACCTCGCCGGCGGTGAGAAGGGCAGACCCCGCTACGACTACGACGCGCTCACCGACGCGGCCGGTGGACACTGGCAGATCCTCACCGGCTGCCGCCGCGGACACCTACGACAGGCGCTCGACCGCGGCGGGATCACCGCCGCCGAAGCGGCCCTGCGCGATCTCGTCGACCGCTTCGGCGCCGGCCGGGTGACCGTCGAACTCACCCGGCACGGCCACCCCGACGATCACGAACGCAACACCGCCCTGTTCGGAATCGCCGAGCGGCACGGGCTTCCGTGTATCGCCACCACCGCCGCGCATTTCGCGCATCCGGGACGACGCCGACTCGCGATGGCGATGGCGGCGATCTCCGACCGGCAGAGCCTCGACGCCGCCGCCGGGCGTCTCCCACCGACCGGGGGAGGGCACCTGAGGTCGGGTGAGGAGATGACGCGGCTGTTCGCCGACTTCCCCGGAGTCGTCACCGCAGCAGTAGAACTCGGCCGGGAGTGCGCCTTCGACCTGCGGCTCGTCGCACCGAAGCTGCCGCCCTTCGACGTGCCCGACGGGCACACCGAACTCACCTGGCTGCGCGAACTCACCTACGAGGGCGCGCGTCGCCGCTACGGGCCACCCGAGGCCGATCCGGCGGCCTACCGGCAGATCGAGCACGAACTCGCGGTCATCGGCGAACTCGGGTTCCCGGGCTACTTCCTCGTCGTCCACGATATCGTCGAGTTCTGCAGACGCAACGACATCCTCTGCCAGGGAAGGGGATCCGCCGCCAACTCCGCGGTCTGTCATGCCATCGGCATCACGAACGTCGACCCCGTCCGCAACGAGCTGTTGTTCGAGCGGTTCCTCTCACCCGAACGCGACGGCCCGCCCGACATCGACCTCGACATCGAATCCGACCGACGCGAGGAGGCGATCCAGTACGTCTACCGCAGATACGGTCGCACCAACGCCGCCCAGGTCGCCAACGTGATCACCTACCGGGCGCGGTCCGCTGTCCGCGACATGGCCCGAGCCCTCGGTCATTCCCAGGGTCAGCAGGACGCCTGGAGCAAACGGATCGGACGGTGGAGCGGGATCCGCGGCGAGGACGACACCGGGATCCCCGAGGCCGTCCTCGATCTCGCCGCGCAGATCGAGGGCCTGCCGCGGCATCTCGGAATCCATTCGGGCGGAATGGTGATCTGCGACCGTCCGGTCGCGGACGTGTGCCCGGTCGAATGGGCCCGCATGGAGGGCCGCACCGTCCTGCAGTGGGACAAGGACGACTGCGCCGCCGCGGGACTGGTGAAGTTCGACCTGCTCGGCCTCGGCATGCTCTCCGCGCTGCACTACATGATCGACCTCGTCGCCGAACACGAAGGCGTCCGAGTCGATCTCGCGCGACTCGACCTCACCGAGGAAGCGGTCTACGAGATGCTGTGCCGCGCCGATTCGGTCGGGGTCTTCCAGGTGGAGTCGCGAGCGCAGATGACCACCCTGCCCCGCCTGAAACCCCGCTGCTTCTACGATCTGGTCATCGAGGTGGCGCTCATCCGCCCCGGCCCCATCCAGGGCGGTTCGGTGCATCCCTACATCCGGCGGCGCAATGGTCTCGAACCCGTCGTCTACGACCATCCCTGCTTGGAGAAGGCCCTCGAACGCACCCTCGGGGTGCCGCTGTTCCAGGAGCAGCTCATGCAGATGGCCGTCGACGCCGCCGGTTTCACCGCGGCGGAGGCCGACCAGTTGCGGCGCGCGATGGGCTCGAAACGGTCGCCGGAAAAGATGGGACGACTGCGCGGCCGCCTCTATCAGGGCATGCGGGATCTGCACGACATCACCGGCGAGGTCGCCGACCGCATCTACGAGAAACTCCGTGCCTTCGCGAACTTCGGCTTCCCCGAAAGTCATTCGCAGAGCTTCGCGTCCCTGGTGTTCTACTCGGCCTGGTTCAAACTGCACCACCCCGCCGCCTTCTGCGCCGGCCTGCTGCGCGCCCAGCCGATGGGTTTCTACTCGCCGCAATCGCTCGTCGCCGACGCCCGCCGCCACGGGGTCGTCGTCCACGGTCCCGACGTGAACGCGAGCCGTGCCCACGCCGACCTGGAGAACGGCGGCCGGGAGGTGCGGCTCGGCCTGGGAACGGTGCGGCACATCGGCGCCGACCTCGCCGAACGGATCGTCGCCGAACGCCGCGCCCACGGCCCCTACACCTCCATGACCGATCTGACCGCCCGCGTCGAACTCACCACCGCCCAGGTCGAGGCGCTGGCGACGGCGGGTGCGTTCTCCGGTCTCGGCGCCGGCCGCCGTGAAGCGCTGTGGGCCGCCGGCCCCGCCGCCGCGCAACGCCCCGGACGGTTGCCGGGCGTCGGCACGGCCGTCCCGGCCCCGCCGCTGCCCGGGATGAGCGCGCTCGAACTGGCCGCGGCCGACGTCTGGGCCACCGGCATCTCCCCGGACAGCTACCCGACGCAGTTCCTGCGCCGCCGGCTCGACGAACTCGGCGTGATCCCCGCGGCGGAACTGCTCCGCGTCCCGGACGGGACCCGGATCCTCGTCGGCGGCGCGGTGACCCACCGGCAGCGACCCGCCACCGCGGGCGGGGTCACTTTCCTCAACCTCGAGGACGAGACCGGCATGGTGAACGTGGTGTGCTCGGTGGGGCTGTGGGCGCGCTACCGCGCCGTCGCGCACACCGCCTCGGCGCTGCTCGTGCGGGGCCGGTTGCAGAACGCAGAAGGTGTCGTCACCCTCCTCGCCGACCATCTCGAGCATCTGGATCTGCGAATGCCGAGTAGATCCCGCGACTTTCGCTAGCATCACCGCATGAGACGCCTGCTCGTCGTACTGCTCGCCCTGATCGCGCTCGTCGCCGCGGGATGTGACGACAACGGCGGGGACGGCTCGTCCGCTTCCTCTCCCGGCGTCTCCGACGGGGCCCTGCGGGAATCCGCGCCCACCGAGGACACCGACCGCAAGGAGATCGTCACCGGCATCCTCGCGCTCACCGCCTCCGATCCGGTGGCCGCGGGCCGGGAGGTCGTGGACATCGTCCGGGAGGCGGACGGCCGCGTCGACTCCCTCACCGAACGACCCGAGGTGAGCAGCGTGCTCGTCGTGCGGGTGCCCGCCGATCGGCTGGACGACGTCGTCGCCCGGATCGGCGCCCTCGGCCGCGTCACGAGCCTGAGCACCAGCCGCGACGACGTGACCATGGAGTACACCGACATCGAGGCACGGGTCGGGGCGTTGCGCGCCTCGGTCGACAGGCTGCGGGCACTGCTCGAATCCTCCACCGACGTCCAGGCCCTGATCGCCGCGGAGACCGCGCTCGCCGAACGCCAGGCCGAACTCGACAGCCTCGAAGCGCGGAGACGCCAGCTGGCGGACCGGATCGATCTGTCCACCCTCACCGTGGACATCACCACCGACCGGATGCGCTCCGACGAGGACAGCTTCTGGGACGGGATGGTCTCGGGCTGGAACAGCCTGGTGGCGGCTCTGGGGGCGGCGATCGTAGGGATCGGTGCCGCGATACCGTGGGTGGCGTTCCTGATCGTGTGTGCGGGCGTCGTCTACCTGATCGTCCGGCTGATCACACGGCGGGGACGCTCGTCCGGCACCGCCGGGACACGTCCGTCCGGCAGCGCCGGCACATCAGAGACCGAGAGGACCGACAACGATGCGTGAGGTCGACCTGGCCGCACTCGAGACCGGACTCGCCGAGGGCGCGACCGTCATCGACGTCCGCGAACGCGACGAATACGTCCAGGCGCGGGTGCCCGGCGTCACGAACATCCCGCTCAGCGAGTTCGTCGCGCGGGTCGAGGAGATCCCGACCGAGGGAACCGTCTACGTGATCTGCGCGGTGGGTGGCCGCAGCCTGCAGGCCGCGCAGTACCTCGCCGCGCGTGGCGTCGACGCCGTGTCGGTCGCCGGTGGCACCGACCTCTGGGCCCGCACCGGCCGGCCGGTGGAGAGCGGCGCCTAGATCGCGCCGGGGAATCCGTGCTGCCGCCACGCCTCGTAGCAGGCGACGGCGGCGGCATTGGACAGGTTCAGCGACCGCCGGCCGGGCAGCATCGGGATACGGACCTGCATGGTGACGTGAGGGTCGGCGAGCACCTCGGGCGACAACCCGGTCGGTTCCGGACCGAACAACAGCACGTCTCCGGGCTGGTACTCGACGGTGGCGTAGCTCGTGGTGCCGTGGGCGGTGAACGCGAATACCCGCTCCGGCTGCAGCGCCGCCCACGCGGCCTCGAGATCACGGTGCACGGTCACCGACGCGAGATCGTGGTAGTCCAGGCCCGCGCGGCGCAGCTTCGGTTCGGACAGGTCGAATCCGAGCGGTTCCACCAGGTGCAGTTCCGCTCCCGTCGCGGCGACCATCCGTATGGCGTTGCCGGTATTGGGCGGAATGCAGGGCTCGTGGAACATCACTCTGAACACTCGCTCCAGCTTGCCAGAGCCGTGCACGTGTCCGGCGTCGCACACCTCGTTCGGGGCCTGAACAGCGCTCGTCGAAACCGACGTTGTTCTCGAAGAACACTCCGGTTGCCGCAATCTTCGCCGGTCTCGATCACCGAGCCGGCGGAACAGGAGCATTCCGACAGCAGCGAAAGGTATCTCCCAGACGATGCCCTACGGCACCGCCACGGATCCCTCACCGACGATCGACGTCCGGATCGACGCGGACGTCCATCCCCTCGACGATCCGATCCGCCTGTCGCTGCTCGGTGCCCCCGTGCCCTTCGCGCGGTGGTGCGGCCGGATCGGCGGATACCACCCGCAGGTGGCGGGGCACATCGGGCATCCGGCCGAGATGGACGACCCGAGATGGACGACGCGGACTGGGCCGCCCTCGCTGCGCTCGTCGGCCCGGGCACCGAGACGGTGGTGCGCGGACCGGGTCTCGTCCCGCCCGCGGGCTGGGAGGTGCTCGGCTCGATCGGTCTCGTCCAGCTGGACGGCACCGGGCTGGCCGTCGAATCCGACCCGGACCTCGAGGTCCTCGGTGCCGGCGACGTCCCGGAGATCCTCGACCTCGTCGCCCGCACCCGGCCCGGCCCGTACCTGCCGCGGACGATCGAGATGGGCACCCATCTCGGCATCCGCGTCGGCGGGCGTCTCGTCGCGATGGCGGGGGAGCGGCTGCACCCGCCGGGCTGGACGGAGATCAGCGCCGTGTGCACCGACCCCGCGTTCCGCGGGCGCGGCTACGGTACGCGGCTCGTGAAGGCCGTCGGCGCGGTGATCCGCGACCGCGGCGAGGTCCCCTTCCTGCACGCCGCCGCGACGAACACGACGGCGATCCGTCTCTACGAGAGTCTCGGGTTCACCCTGCGCACACGATCGGTGCTGACCCGGGTACGCACTCCCGACACCCGCCGGAGCTCAGGAACCACAGGTCACGGCGCGGCGGGATAGGTCACCACCCCGTCCTCGTCCACGTGCGGGGCGGCGCCCCACTGCCCCAGCCGGTGTTCGCGCGGCGCGGCGCCGTTCATCAGGTGCACGACCCGCCAGCCCCGCGCCGTCAGGGTGTTCGCGATCAGGAGACGGTGGCAGCGCCACGGCATCGGCTCCCCGCACAGGATCGCCACGTGCTGCTCCGTGGCCAGGTCGGTGAGCCGTGCCAGGGCCTCCTCGAACTCCGGGGTGAGGGTGTAGTCGGCGTAGTTCCTGAAACTCGCGTTCCGCCAGCCCGCGTTGAGGGCGGGGGCGACATCCTTCTGCTTCGGCCGCCGGCCCCCGAGCCCGGGCGCGTGCAGGTAGCCGATACCGGCCCGGTCGAGCCAGGCGGGCATCTCGTCGGCGTCGAACTGCGGGCTGCGGCGCGAGCCGGGCAGCTTGCGCACGTCGACGACCAGTCCGATGTCCGCGGACGAGAGGGTGTCGAGGACCAGGCCCTCCGGGCACGTCCAGTGACCGATCGTCCACAGTTCGCGGGGAGCCGCAGCCATGACCCCATCGTTCCGGATTCGGATACCGCGCGTCGCGGACCGCGCGGTACCTGAAAGAATGAGGGTCGTGACTGCGACGATCCTGGACGGCAAAGCAACCCGCGACGAACTCTTCGAGGACCTGAAGGTCCGAGTGGCAGCGCTGAAGGAGAAGGGCGTCACGCCCGGCCTCGGCACGATTCTCGTGGGTGACGACCCGGGATCCGCGGCCTACGTGCGCGGGAAGCACAACGACTGCGCGAAGGTCGGCATCACCTCGATCCGCAAGGACCTGCCGGCCGACATCACGCAGGAACAGCTCTTCGAGGCCATCGACGAACTCAACGCCGATCCCGCCTGCACCGGCTACATCGTCCAGCTCCCGCTGCCGAAGCATCTCGACGAGAACGCCGCCCTCGAGCGCATGGATCCGGGCAAGGACGCCGACGGTCTGCACCCGGTCAACCTGGGCCGCCTCGTCCTCGGCAAGGAGGCGCCGCTGCCGTGCACCCCGCGCGGCATCATCCACCTGCTGCGTCGTTACGACGTGGAGATCGCCGGTGCGCACGTCGTGGTGATCGGCCGCGGTGTCACCGTGGGCCGCCCGATCGGCCTGCTGCTCACGCGCCGCACCGAGAACGCCACCGTCACCCTCTGTCACACCGGCACCCGCGACCTCGCCGCCGAGGTGCGCCGGGCGGACATCGTCGTGGCGGCCGCCGGTGTGCCCGGCCTCGTCACCGCCGACATGGTCAAGCCGGGTGCGGCGGTGCTGGACGTGGGTGTTTCGCGCACCGAGGAGGGCCTGCGCGGCGACGTCGCCGACGACGTGCGCGAGGTCGCCGGTTTCATCTCCCCGAATCCGGGTGGTGTCGGCCCGCTGACCCGTGCCTTCCTGCTGGCCAACGTCGTGGAGCGGGCCGAGCAGCTCGCCGCCGGACGCTAGGCCACCGACACGCAACCGGGGGACAGGATGGCTCGGAGCCTGCGATTCACGCGGCTGAACCTGCCGCTGCTCGTGGTCACCGTGGTGATCGCGGCAGCGGTGCTCCTGGTGATCGTGGACCGCTGGCGACGCGGCGCCTTCGTCTTCGGCGGCGCCACCATCCTGGCGGGCGTGCTGCGCTGGGTGCTCGACGAGGACAGCGTCGGGCTCCTGGCGGTACGCAGCAAGACCTTCGACGTCGCGGCACTGCTCGTCGTCGGCGGGATGGTGGTGGCGCTCGCCGCCTCGATCGATCCGCTCGGAACCGGCTAGCCGCCGGGGCGGGTCACCGGTTCGGCGAGTCCTCGGCGAGCTGTGTCAGTTCGCCGAGGAGCTTGGCGACCTCGTCGGCCTCGGTGAGGAAGCCGTCGTGCCCGTCGCGGGAGACGAGCACCCGCAGATCCCCGGAGTTCGGGAGCAGGTCGGCGATCTCCTGCTGCAGCCGCAGCGGGTAGAGCCGGTCGGAATCCACACCGGCGACGATCGTCGGCACCGGGGTGGCCTTCAGGGCCGCTTCGACACCGCCGCGTCCGCGCCCGATGTCGTGCCGGTTCATCACGTCCGAGAGCACCACATAGGTGCCGGGATCGAACCGTGCGACGAGCTTGCGGGCCTGGTGCTCGAGATAGCTCTGCACCGCGTAGCGGCCGCCGGCCCACGGGTCCTCCCCGTCCTGGGCCTGGTTCCCGAAGCGGGCGTCGAGTTCGAACTCGGTGCGGTAGGTGAGGTGCGCGATGCGGCGGGCGATGGCCAGTCCCGCCTCGGGGATCCGGCCGGTGCCGTAGTAGTCGCCACCCTGCCAGTCGGGGTCGGCCTTGATCGCCATCATCTGTGTGGTCTGCGTGCCGATCTGGTCGGCCGTCGCGCGGGCGCCGGTCGCGAGGACCAGCGAGGCCCGGACGCGTTCGGGCTGCCCGACGATCCACTCGAGGGTGCGCATGCCGCCCATCGAGCCACCGGTCACGGCGGCGAGGATTTCGATGCCCAGGGCGTCGAGCAGGGCGACCTCGGCCTGCACCTGGTCGCGCACGGTGATGAGCGGGAAGCGTGAGCCCCAGGCGCGGCCGTCGGGTGCGATGCTGCCCGGGCCGGTGGTGCCGCGGCAGCCGCCGAGGACGTTGGTGGAGACGACGCACCAGCGGTCGGTGTCGAGGGGCGCGCCGGGGCCGACCATGCCCGACCACCAGCCCGGTGACGGATGGTCCGGTCCGGCGGGACCGGTGACATGGGAGTCGCCGGTGAGGGCGTGCTCGACGAGCACGACGTTGTCACGGGCGGGGGAGAGCTCACCCCATCGCTGGACCGCGATGGTGACGTTCGGGAGGGTGCCGCCGTTCTCGAGGGGGAGATCCCCGATGTCGATCCGTTCGAGGCGTCCGTCCGCCGGGGGCAGCTCCACGCGTCGCCGTTCGGTGCGCGCCGTCAAGACGTCACCGCCTCGGTGTTCGACGTGATGCCGGCTCGGTGGTGAGGGGCGTTCATCGGATCCTTCCGGCGGGGTTGGGAGGGCTGGGGCGGTGGTACGCGGGGTGACAGAACCCTGCGCGACAGGACCCTGCGCGACAGCTCGTCGTCATCGTTCCTCCCAACTACAGGCTTGCCGACGATGTTTCCGTCGGCCGTGTCCTCACCCGGAGCACCCCACCCTGTTCGGAGGGTTGCCGGCCAGCGAGCCGGGGCTTGGCGCTGGCACTCATGACTATCCCGGCAGTTTAGCGATCGTGCAGCAAGAGGTCTCGGGCGCCCTCGAAAGGCTGTGTGACCAGCAAGAAAGTTACTGGTCGGTAAGGAGATGCGACGGGACGGCGCGCTTTGCGCCTGCCGCGAATAGCAGTACGCTTGTCATGTTTGGCCGCCGTCCAGGACGTGGAGACGGCCATGCTCGCTCGTACCGAGCCGACGGCGATCGCACCCACAAAGTGCGGTCGATTGGGGACCACAGAAACGTCCTAGGAGGACACGAAGCGCATATGTCCAAGATCAAGGTTGAGGGTAAGGTCGTCGAACTCGACGGCGACGAGATGACCCGCATCATCTGGCAGTTCATCAAAGACAAGCTGATCCACCCGTACCTGGATGTGGATCTCGAGTACTACGACCTCGGCATCGAGCATCGCGATGCGACCGACGACCAGGTCACCATCGACGCTGCGAACGCCATCAAGAAGCACGGCGTCGGCGTCAAGTGCGCCACCATCACTCCCGACGAGGCACGTGTCGAGGAGTTCGGCCTGAAGAAGATGTGGCGGTCGCCCAACGGCACCATCCGAAACATCCTCGGCGGCACCATCTTCCGCGCGCCCATCATTATCTCGAACGTTCCGCGCCTGGTCCCCGGCTGGACCAAGCCCGTCGTCGTCGGCCGTCACGCCTTCGGCGACCAGTACCGCGCCACCGACTTCAAGGTCGACCGGCCCGGCACCGTCACCATCACCTTCACGCCGGAGGACGGCAGCGAGCCGATTCAGCACGAGGTCTGCCAGATCCCCGAGGACGGCGGCGTCGTGATGGGCATGTACAACTACAAGAAGTCCATCCAGGACTTCGCGCGTGCCTCCTTCTCCTACGGTCTGCAGCGCAACTACCCGGTCTACCTCTCCACCAAGAACACGATCCTCAAGGCCTACGACGGCATGTTCAAGGACGAGTTCCAGCGGATCTACGAGGAAGAGTTCAAGGCCGAGTTCGAGGCCGCCGGCCTGACCTACGAGCACCGCCTCATCGACGACATGGTCGCCTCGTCCCTCAAGTGGGAGGGTGGCTACGTCTGGGCCTGCAAGAACTACGACGGCGACGTCCAGTCCGACACCGTCGCGCAGGGCTACGGCTCGCTGGGCCTGATGACCTCCGTGCTGATGACCCCGGACGGCCGGACCGTCGAGGCCGAGGCCGCTCACGGCACCGTGACCCGGCACTACCGTCAGCACCAGCAGGGCAAGCCGACGTCGACCAACCCGATCGCGTCGATCTTCGCCTGGACCCGCGGCCTCGAGCACCGCGGCAAGCTCGACAACACCCCCGAGGTGATCGAGTTCGCGCAGCAGCTCGAGGACGTCGTCATCAAGACCGTCGAGAGCGGCCAGATGACCAAGGACCTCGCACTGCTCGTCGGCCCGGAGCAGGGCTGGCTGACCACCGAGGAGTTCCTCGCAGCACTCGACGAGAACCTGCAGAAGGCTCGCGCCTGACCTTCGGCTTCTCCCACACGACACGGGACGTCCGCATCGGACGTCCCGTGTCGTGTCTGTACCGGATCCGCGACGTGCCACGCTACCGTTCGTGTCACAGTTCGTAGCAGCAGTCGGTGTCGAGGAGGAGGGCCGGTCGTGACCACCACAGCTTCCGGTCGCAGCGTGGCGCACGCCCGCCGGCGGTTCTGGCGCCGCGTCTGGACGCTCGTGTTCGGATCGGCACTCGCCTACGTGCCGGTGGCGCTCGCACCCCAGCTGCTCCACGCCGTCGTCCACCGCACCGACGAACTCGTCGGCGACCACACCACACCCGAGCGCAGCGGCGTGCTCACGACGCTGTCGATGGGGGAGGCCGCCTCCGTGCTCGGTGTGCTCGCGGCCCTGGTGATCGCACTCAACATCATCGCCTGGTCCATCGGCCCGGTCGTCGCCGAGGACGGCTCACCGCGCATCACCGAGGCGTTGCGCACCGAACATCTCGAACTGTGCGGGCCCGTCTTCGGGGTGGGCGCGACGATGACCTTCGTCGCCGCCCTGCTCGACGGGATGCCGCACTCGGTGGATCTGGCCGCGCTGCTGCTGTTCCCTGCGGTGTTCGTCATCGTGGTCCTCAGCCAGGACCTTTTCCTCGCCACCCGGCGCGGCGGCGGGGTCCGTCGCATGCTGCTCCGCGAGAATTCCCTGTTGCGCCGGCGCGAACTGCTCGTGACGGCGGCGCGGTTGCGGCCCCGCGACCCGCGGGCGGCCACGCGCCCCTTCCTGATGTGCACCCTGGAACTGGTGCTCCTGACCGCCGTCACCACCGCTGTCGCACTGTTGCCCGCCGTGGCGCTCGGCGACGGCACGGGTGGCGAACCGGTCCTCACCCTCGACGACATCGTCGGTGCCGCGATCGTGTCGGCGATCGTGGTGCTCATGGCCGTCGTGCTCGTGCCCTGGACGGTGCGGTGCTGGTTGCTCCACCGGTACGTCGGCGCGGTGCTGGCCGTCGCGGTGGGAGGCACCCTCTACCTCGTGGTCGCGGGTGGGATCGTCTGGGCCGTCCTCGACGGGGAGAGTTCGGTCGACGCGCTCGTGAGCGTGGTGCCGCTGCTCGTCTGGGTCTTCCTGCCGGTCGTGGTGCTGGCCGTCGGTACCCTCGGGATCCGGGGCCGGGGGCGGCTCCCCGGCGTCACCGCGGCGCTGCGGTCCGCGCTGCTGCGGGAACGTTTCACGTTGCGGTGGGCGGACACCGGTGACGGCCGCGGCGCACCCGAGTTGCGTCCCCTGCTCGCCCGGGCGCGCCGCGTCGCCTCCTACGCCGGGCGTTCCTGAGACCGGACGCCGAGACGCACCGAGGGGCGTTCCCGGTGGAGAACGCCCCTCGATCCTTCCGGTGAGACGGTGCTAGCCGAGCGGGTTCCGCTCCGTCGTCGCACGTTGCCGGTTCGCCTGCTGGGTGAGCAGGTGGCCGAACAGTCCCCCCGCGCGCAGCCACTCCCATTCCAGGGGAGTGTCGATGCGGCAGGTCGCCGTGTCCTTCCACAGGATCTCGCCGTTGCGGCGGACACGGACGGTGATCTCGGTGGTGGAGCCGAGCTCCGACAGGCCGAGCAGATCGATCTCCTCGCTGCCGTCGAAGCTTTCGGGAGCGGGACCCTCCCACTGGATCGGAAGTACGCCCATTGCAACCAGATTGGTGCGGTGGATGCGTTCGAAGCTCCGGGCGAGGACCGCACGGATGCCGAGCAGGCGGGTCACCTTCGCGGCCCAGTCGCGTGCCGATCCGGCGCCGTAGAGTTCGCCGGCGACCACCACGACCGGGGTGCCCTGGCTGCGGTGGTATTCGGCGGCCTCGTGCACGGGCACCGGTTCCGTGCCGGGGGCGGTGCGGGTCCAGCCGCCCTGCTTCTCGGGCACCAGCAGGTTGACGAGCCGGGTGTTGGCGAAGCCGCCCCGGATCATCACGTCGTGGTTGAGACGACGGGAGCTGAAGGTGCCCAGCGACCGCTCGTCGACACCGCGCTCGCGCAGCCACCGGCCCGCGGCGGAGTCGGGGAGCACCCGCGCCACCGGCGAGATGTGGTCGGTGGTCACCGCGTCCCCGAGGACCAGCAGGGGTCGGGCGGTCAGGTCGCCGGTGAGGGTGGGCGAGGTCAGCTCGGGATCGGTGAACGGGGGACGCCGGATGCTGCCGGACTCCCCGTCCCACTGGTAGTGCTCCCCGCGCGGGTACTCGAGTTCCTGCCAGCGGGCGGTGGTCAGCTCCCGTTGCGCACCGCGGCCGAGGGCGGCGGACTCGTGCTCGGCGAGCAGCGCGTCGATCTCCTCGTCGGACGGCCACAGATCGGCAAGGGTGACGGCCGTGCCGTCCTCACGGTGCCCGACGGGGTCGTTCGTCAGGTCCACACGGACGTTCCCGGCCAGCGCGTACGCCACGACCATCGCGGGTGAGGCGAGGTAGGCGTGCGCCACCGCCGGGTGGATGCGGCCGGTGAAGTTGCGGTTGCCGGACAGCACCGCCGCCAGGGCCGTGCCCTCGGTCCGGTCGGAGGCGGCCGGCACCGGGCCGAGCGGCCCGGAATTGCCCATGCACGTTCCGCATCCGAAACCCGCGACCTGGAAACCGAGCCGGTCCAGGTGTTCCTGCAGTCCCGCGGAGGCCAGCAGGTCCGCCGCGGCCCGCGAACCGGGGGTGAACGAGGTCTTCGTCCACGCCGGGGGCCGCAGTCCGGCCGCGACCGCGTTGCGTGCCAGCAGACCCGCCGCCACGAGGGAACGCGGATTCGAGGTGTTGGTGCAGCTGGTGATGGCGGCGATCGCGATGTCACCGTCCTTCGGCGACGCGGAATCACCGGTGCCGGAGGCGTTCTCGCCCGCGGAGGTGGGCACCTCGGACAACGTCAGCGCGTCGTGCGGCCGGGACGGGCCCGCGAGGGTGGTCGCGATTCTGCCCAGATCGAGCGACAGCGTGGTCTCGAACCGGGGGGCGGGGCTGTCCTCGGTGTGGAACAGGCCCTGCGCCTTCAGGTACTGCTCGGCCAGGTGGACGCGCTCGGGGGAGCGGCCCGTGGCGGCCAGGTAGGCGATGGTCCGGCGGTCGGCGGGGAACCAGGCCATGGTCGCCCCGTACTCGGGGGCCATGTTGGCGACGGTCGCGCGGTCGGGCACCGACAGCGCCGACAGGCCGGGGCCGTAGAACTCGACGACGGCGCCGACGACGTTCAGGGCGCGCAGCTTCTCGGCGAGGGTCAGTGCCAGATCGGAGGCGAACACCCCCGGTGCGAGCCGTCCGGTGAGCTCGACGCCGACGACGCGGGGGACGCGGATCATGACGGCCTGGCCCAGCGCGGCCGCGGTGGCCTCGATGCCGCCGACACCCCAGCCGGTCACGCCCAGGGCGTTGATCATGGTGGTGTGCGAGTCGGTGCCGACCAGCATGTCGAGGGCGGCGACGTGACGGTCACCGGATTCGACGGTGGTCACCACGGGGGCGAGCACCTCGAGGTTGAGCTGGTGGCAGATGCCGGTGCCGGGCGGCACCACCCGTAGGCCGGGCAGGCGGTCCTGGGCCCAGCGCAGGAACCGGTAGCGATCCCGGTGCCGCGCGTACTCCAGATCGATGTTCTTCTCGGCCGCAACGGAACTGCCGTACTCGTCGACCTCGAGGGCGTGGTCCACGACGAGGTCGAGGGGCAGCGCCGGCTCGAGCGCGGCGGTGTCCAGGCCTTCGGCCCGGGCCCGCTCGAGGAGGGTGATCATGTCGGCCAGCACGGGGATGCCGGAGGCGTCCTGGAACAGCACCCGGCCGGGGAAGAACGGGATCGCGGCGGACGTGTCGCGCCGGGTGATGGCCCGGACGTGCTCGGGCGTCGCCTGCGGGTGTCCCTGGTGACGCAGGACCCCTTCGGCGAGCGTCCGCAGCGACCAGGGCAGGTCGGCGATCGGTCCCGCGCCGCCCGCCTCGGCCTCGGCCAGGCTGTGGTAGTACAGCGGGGCGCCGGTCGCGTCCTCGACCGGCAGTGTCCGCAGCGACCCGAACGGGTCGGTCCTGTCGGTGCTCACTCGGCGGGGACCTCCGACGGTGCCGTCCCGGAATCGTCTGCACCCCAGGCGCGTTCGGGATATCCGGTGTAGGTGGGGAGCAGCGGGGGCGGCATCGGGCCCTTGATGCGGCGGCCGCTCTGCGATTCCTCCCAGCTGTGGGCGAGCACGCCCACCGACCGGGACAGGATGAACAGGCCGCGCGCGAGCTCGGCGCTGAACCCGAGTTCGGCGTAGATGACGGCGGTCGCGCCGTCGATGTTCATCGGGACCGGGCGGGTACGGCCCGCGGAGAGCTGGGCCTCGAGCTCGAGCGCCGCGGCCAGGTAGCGGCCGGACACGACACCGGCGTCGACGGCGTCCTGCACCGCCTCGAGCAGCGGATCGCGCCGGGGGTCGCGGGTGTGGAAGCGGTGCCCGAAACCGGGGACGTAGGCCCGGCGTTCGCGGTACGCGGCGATCTCGGCCGCGACGGCCTCGGCGAGGTCACCGCCCTCGGCCCGGGCCACGAGCCGCTGCAGGAACTCGACGCACTGCTGGCCGGCGCCGCCGTGGACGTCACCGAGCAGGCCGACACCGGTCGACATCGCGCCGTGGAGTCCGACACCGCAGGTCGCGGCCATGCGGGCCGCGGCGATCGAGGGGGCCTGGGGGCCGTGGTCGACCGCGGCGACGAGGGCCTTCTCGAGCAGGGCGGCCTCGGCGCGGGTGGGGGCCGTGCCGCGCACCATCGTCCAGATGGTCTCGACGAAGGTGGCATGCCGGATGAGGTCCTGGATGGGGTAGCCGCGGAACCGGATCACGTCGGGTTCGATGTCGGAGACCGCGGTGCTCCACCAGTCGGCCGACTTCTGCGAGTCGACCGCGGCCAGGGCGGCGGCGCGGGCCGGCGAGATCGCCGACTGCTGCGAATTCTGTTCGGTCACTGTGGATGTGGTGCTCATACTGCGCCCTCCCGGTGGAAGTCTGCGATCTGGTCTGCGCTGAAACCGATCTCGGACAGGATCTCGTCGGTGTGCTCGCCCAGGGTCGGCGGGCGGGTGGCGGGGCCGACGGCCCGGCCGTCGACGTGGGTGGGAAGGCCGAGCACCTGGACGGTGTCGGCGTCTCCGACCGGCATCTCCACCTCGGTGACCAGCTTCCGGTGCCGGATCTGTTCGGAGCGGAGGGATTCCGACACCGGCACGACCGGGGCGGCCGGAACACCGGTGTCGAGGAGGAGTTCGTCCCACTCGGCCGCGCTCTTCTGCTCGAGCGAGATCTCGAGTTCGTCGCGCAGAATGTAGCGGTTGCGCTTGCGGTCCTCGCGGGTGACGAAACGGGGGTCGGAGATCAGCTCCTCCCGCCCGAGCACCTTGCACAGGATCTCGAACTGCTCCTGCTTGTTCGCGGCGATGTTGAGGACACCGTCGGCGGTCCGGAAGGCGCCCGAGGGGGCGGAGGTCATGTTCTCGTTGCCCATGGGTACCGGTTCCTTACCGGTCACGAGGTGGTTGGAGACCACCCAGCCCATGGAGGTCAGTGCGGCGTCCAGCATGGACGTGTCCAGATAGGCGCCGCGGCCGGTGCGGCGCTGCCGGACGATGGCGGCGCACACGGCCATGGCGGCGGCGAGCCCGCCGAAGCTGTCGCAGACGGGGTAGCCGACGCGCAGGGGAGCGGACTCGGCGTCGCCGGTGACGCTCATGATGCCCGACATGCCCTGGATCACCTGGTCGTAGGCGGGGCGGCCGCTCAGCGGACCGGTGGCACCGAAACCGGAGACCGCGCAGTAGATCAGGCGGGGGTTGATCTCCTGCAGGCGCTCCCAGCCGAAGCCGAGCCGCTCGAGAACGCCGGGCCGGAAGTTCTCCAGCAGCACGTCGGCCTCGGCGAGCAACCGCTCGAAGACCTCCTTGCCGCCGGCGGTCTTGAGGTTCACCGTGACGGAGCGCTTGCCGGAGTTCTGGGCGAGGAAGGACACGCCCATGTACTCGGCGCTCAGGTCGGGATCGGCGCCCAGCTGGCGTGCGAGATCGCCGCTGCCGGTGGTCTCCACCTTCACGACGTCGGCGCCGAGGAGTGCCAGCTGGTAGCCGGCGAACGGCCCGGCCAGGACATTGGTCATGTCGAGGACGCGCACGCCCTCGAGCAGGTCGGTGGTCACAGGAATGCCTCCACGGTTCCGAGCCCGACAGCACTGATCTGGCGGGCGGTGTCTGTTACGGCGTCGACGTAGCGCGCGACCCGGTCGGCGGTGAACCGCGACGTGGGTCCGCTGATGGACAGGGCGGCGAGGACGCGCCCGTCGGCGGACACGATCGGCGCGGCGACGGCGGAGGCGCCGAGTTCCCGGTCGCCGTGGGTGATCGCGTATCCCACCTCCCGGGCGCCGGCGGCGCCGTTGCGCAGGTCCGTCGCGCCCTCCTGCTCGGCCAGCGTGTCGAGGACCTCGTCCGGGCACCCGCCGAGCAGGATGCGGCCGGCGGCGCCGGCGACGAGCGGGTACCGCTCGCCGACCTGCACCACGCTGCGGACCGTCGTGGTGCCCTCGACCTGGGCGATCGACACACGGTGCAGGTCCTGGCGGATGTAGATGTTCACGGTCTCGCCGCAACGGTCGCGCAGGTCCGTCATCAGCTGCCGCGCCTCGGCGCCGACCTCCCACATCGCATCGGCCAGCGCGACCCAGCGCAGGAAGGCGGGGCCGACGCTGTAGGTGGTCGAGTCGCCCCGGTTCGCGACGAGGCCCTGCGAGGTGAGCGTGCCCAGCAGGCGCACCACCGTCGACTTGGGCAGGCCGCTGAGCTCGACGAGTTCGCGCAGCGTCCGGACCGGATGCTCGGCGTCGAATCCGTTGAGCAGATCGAACGCGCGGGCCACGCTCCGGACGCCGCCGTCCGTGCCCGTCGATGCCTGTGTCATGCCTGCCACTCTAGATCCACTATACGGTTTGTTCAATCCGTCTGATGGATTCTGGAGCCGTATTGACTTGTCAAGACCAACGTGATTCGATGCGTGACGCATGACACAGACCGTTCTGTGGTTCTTGGCGACCACTCAGTGGTCCTAGGGCTAGGAGGAATATGACCACCAGCGGTGAACTCACCGAAAAGGAGGCCGGGACGGGTGGAAACCCGGCCATGGCACGTCGGGCCGCCTTCGCCGGCGGCGTCGGCACGGTCATCGAGTACTACGACTTCAGCGTCTACGGCTTCCTCGCCCTGACGCTCGCACCGCTGTTCTTCCCCGAACAGGACCCCGCCACCGCGACACTGTCGGCGCTGGCGGTCTTCGCATCCTCGTACCTGGTCCGCCCCCTCGGCGGCTGGTTCTTCGGGATACTCGGCGACCGGCGCGGTCGCCGCTTCGCCCTCGTCGCGACCGTGCTGCTGATGTCGGTCGCCTGCATCGCGATGGGCCTGCTGCCCACCTATCTCGACATCGGCATCTCCGCGACGGTCGCGATCGTCATCGTGCGCCTCGTCCAGGGCTTCGCCGCCGGCGGTGAGGTCGGCGGTGCCGCCACCTACGTCGCCGAGCTCGCACCCGCGGGCCGTCGCGGCGTCTACGGCAGCTCGACGGCCATGGGCGCCACCTTCGGCTTCGCCGTGGCCGCGGCAGTCGTCGGTGTGGTCCGCCTGGGCCTGACGCCCGAGCAGATGCAGTCCTGGGGATGGCGCATCCCGTTCCTGATCTCCGTCGTCTTCGCGGCGCTCGCCCTGTGGGGACGTCTGCGGCTCGAGGACAGCCCACAGTTCCGGGCGTTGGAGGAGAGCCTCGAGGGCAAGACCGTGGAGAAGCGGCCGCTCGCCGCCGTCATCCGCAGCCACCCGCTGTCCGTGCTCCGCGTGCTCGGCATGTCGGTCGCCCTCAACGGCACGGTCTACATCGGCCTGACCTACTTCGGAATCTTCCTGCAGCGCAAGGGGAACATCTCGCCCACCGCGATCGCGTGGATCGCGGCCGCCGGTATCGCCATCGCGGTCGTGACCTTCCCGCTGCCCGGTCTGCTCTCCGACCGGTTCGACCGCAAGCCGGTGCTGATGATCGGCTACGTCGCGCTGGCGCTCGTCGCCTGGCCGGCCTTCTCGATCCTGTCCACGACGAGCAGCATCGCCCTGGCCATCGGGGTCTACGTCGTCTACATGTTCTTCAACGGCTTCGTCCAGGTGCCCACCTACGCCCTCGCGGCCGAGCTGTTCCCGACGAACGTGCGCTACACCGGCATCGCGCTCGGCTACAACCTGGGCACCATCATCGCCGGTGGCACCGCACCCCTCATCGCCGAGATGCTGGTCCAGCGCACCGGCTCGGACACCAGTCCGGCAGGATGGGTGATCCTGGTCGCCGTCGTCGGCCTGGTCAGCGTCGCCACGGTGGGACGGACCGCGTCCAAGGCCCTGCCCCAGTCCTGAGGAATTCCATGAGTATCGACACCGCAACGCGTCCCGCTCCGGACGCACACGAGATCCCGGAGTCCCCGGAACAGCGGATGGCACGGTTCGTCGCCGAGACGCCGCTCACCGCCGTTCCCGAGGACGTGCGGGCGGTCACCCACCAGGTGCTGCGCACGGTGTGCGGCACCGCGATCGCCGGTGCCGCGCAGGACGGAATCGCCGAACTGCGGCAGCTGGTCGTCGCCCAGGGCGGGCGTGCCGAGGCGCGTTCGTTCGTCCACGGCGATCCGCTGCCCGCCCGCAGTGCCGCGCTGCTCAACGGCACCATGGCGCGTGCCCTGGACTACTGCGACACGATGGTCCCGGGTCTGCACATGGGCTCGTCCGTCGTGCCCGCGGCCCTGGCCGCCGCGGAACTGCGCGGCGGATGCAGCGGCGCGGAACTGCTCACCGCGCTGGCCGTCGGTCTCGAGGCCGGGGTCCGGTTCAACCTCACCGAGGAGCAGTACGCCGGTCTCGACCCCACCGGCGTCGCCGGTCTCATGGCCGCCACCGCTGCCGCGGCGCGCGCCGCGGGCCTCGACACCGGGCAGACCCTCCACGCGCTGGCGCTGTCGTTCAACCGGTGTGCGGCGAGCTTCCAGAGCAACGTCGACGCCTCCCTGGCAGTGCGGCTGATCCAGGGTTGGACCGCTGAAACCGCCGTCCAGAGCGTCCAGTTCGCACTGGCGGGACTCACCGGCCCCGACCACTACATCTCCGGCCCGTTCGGCTACGCCGAGCTCTACGCCCACGGCGAGCGGACCCCGGAGTCCTTCGTCGTGGGGCTCGGGCAGGAGTACCACCTCGACGGGATCTTCTTCAAGAAGTATCCGAGCTGCGGTCTCACGCAGGGCGTCACGGAGTCGGCTCTGCTCGCGCTGGAGTCCTTCTCGAAGGACGACATCGAGCACGTCGACATCTTCCTGCCGTCGTTCGCCTACAACCTGATCGGCAAGCCGTTCGAGCCGGGCACCAAGCCCCGGGTCAACGCGCAGTTCAGCGCCCAGTACACGTGCGCGAACGCCCTCGTGCGCGGGGCGTCCCTGCTCGAGCACTTCGAGCCCGAGCGGGTCGCGGAACTCGACGGTTCCGAGATGATGTCGCGGATCGCCGTGCACTTCGATCCGGAACTGACCGGGCACTCGTCGTCGCGCGTCGAGATGCGGACGAAGTCCGGTGGGACGTGGGTGCGCGAGCTGGAGATCGGCCCGGGTTATCCCGGCAACCCCCTCACGCTCGAGGAGCAGGCCCAGGCCTTCGGCGACTGCGTCGGATACGCCCCCTGGAGCCTGTCCGACGAGCAGGTTCGTGCGCTCGAGCACATGACCGCCGATCTGGCGTCCGTGGAGGACGCCCGCAGCGTCGTCGCGGCGCTGATCAGCCCCGAGGCGACCGCTTCGGCCTGATCCGAATCCACCCCCGAAGGCCCGTGCCGGAACCGTCCGGCACGGGCCTTCGGGGTGTGGGGCGGTGCGCGCCGGCGACCGGAACGGGAACTCCTGCCCCGTTCTGCAGCAACGGATTCCGTGGATCCCGGGCATGCGGAAGACCCCCCGGGCGCCGAGGGCGCATCGGGGGGTCTTCCGTACTTCACTTCCGTTCGGGACGGTCTACCGGGTCGCGGTGGCCTCCCGATCGATTCCCGTGAAGCTGCCGAATCCACCGCGGAAGAAGAGCAGCGGTGCGGCGGACCGGTGGATCCGCAGGTCCTGCACCGCGCCGGTGACGAAGTAGTGGTCACCGGCGGGGGTGCAGGACTCCAGTTCGCAGTCGATGCTGCACACGACGTCGGGCAGCAGAGGGCAGCCGTTGCCGGAAGGCGTCCAGTCGAGTCCGTCGAACTTGGTACCGGCAGGGCGCGCCAGTGCCCGGCAGATGTGCTCCTGGTCGTGCGCGAGGACGTTCACGGTGAAACGTCCTGCCTTGCGGATCTCCGCGAAGCTGGCCGACTCCCGGGTGGGGAGGAAACCGACCAGCGGCGGATCGAGGGAGACCGAGGTGAAGGTTCCCACGGTGAGCCCGACGGGTTGGCCGTCGGGATCGAGACCGGCGACGACTGCGACGCCGGTGGGGTGGTGCCCCAGTACGTGGCGGAAGGTCGCCGGGTCGAGCGTGGTGACGCTCATGACGGGACCGCCGCGGTTTCTGCGAGGACGGGGGAGGCGAGCTCGTGGACGGCGTCCGGCCACGGGATCGACTTCCCGCTGGCCCGGTCGGTGTGCACGAACACCGACCGGGAGGTCGCGACCACACGGCCGTCCACCGACATCTCCTGCAGCAGGGTCATCGAGGTACGGCCCACCTTCTCGAGGCGGGTGCCGGTGCGGAGCACGGCGGGGTAGTGGACCTGCCCCTTGAACTCCACGTCCAGCTTGACCAGCGCGAGGATGACGTCGAATCCGACGATCGGCCGGACCTCGTCGGACAGGAAGGCGAAGCGGGCGTTCGCGAACACCTGGGTGAAGGCGGTGTTCCCCATGTGCCGCTGGAAGTCGAGATCGCTGACGCGCAGCGTGTCCTCGACGACGTGCGTGAACGGGACGGGCTGCCCCGCGGTGGTCGGATCCGTCATGGTGTGACTCAGCCTGCCTTCGCTGCCTTGACCGAGGCGCCGAAGTCCTTGAGCGCCTCGGCACGGTACTCGCGCATCTCCTCGTTGGCCTGGCGACCGCGGACGAGGCCCTCCGACAGCGGGAGGTCGGCGACCTGCTGGTAGAGGCGCTTGGTGGCCTGCAGGGAGGTGGGGATCTGCTCGGACAGTGCCTGCGCGACCTTCAGGGCCTCGGCGTACTCCTCGCCCTCGGGCACGACGCGGGTGACCATGCCCAGCTTCGCGGCCTCCTCGGCGCCGACGAGGCGACCGGTGGCGACCAGTTCGAAGCCGGCCTTGCGGCCGAGCTGCTTGGTGAGGTTGGCCATCACCACGGCGGCGACGAGGCCGTGCTTGATCTCGGGGTAGCCCATCTTCACGTTGGCCGAGGCGATGGTGATGTCGCAGGCCAGCGCCAGACCGCAACCGCCGCCGACGGCGTAGCCGTGGATCGCGGCGATGACGGGCTTGGAGATCTCGGGGATGGTCTTGTGCAGCTCGTAGGTCAGCCCGGCACGCGCCTCGACGCGTTCGGTGTTGTCCGGGGTGAGCTCGGCGAACTCACCGGTGTCGGCGCCGGAGCAGAAGGAGCCGCCCGCGCCGCGGATGACCACGGCCCGGATGTCGTCGTCCTTGTCGGCCCCGCGCAGCTCGTCGGTCAGGCGGATGTACAGCGCGCTGTCCATCGCGTTGAGCTTCTTCGGGCGGTTGAGGGTGAGCACCAGGACGTGACCCTGACGCTCGACGAGGAGATTGTCTTCCATGGGGGAGAACACTTTCTGTTCGGGGGAGGAGGGTGCGAACCCGTTCAGTCGAGGGAGAAGAACACCGATTCGCGCTCGCCCTGCAGCCGGATGTCGTACCGCAGATGGCGTTCCGTGTCGGTGGTCTCGGCGACGAGCACCGGCCGACGGTGCTCGGGCACCTGCTGCAGGATCGCGTCGGCGGCGTTGGCCTCGGTCTCGTCGGGGAAGTACATCTTGGTCACCAGCGGGCCGGACAGGCCGCGGGTGAAGATGAAGATTCCCAACTGCGGTGCGAGCGTATGACCGTCGGCGAGCGTGACGGGGGCGGGCTTGCGGACGACGGTGCGGAAGCGGCCTTCGAGAGTGCGCACGCGGCAGGCCTGCTCGTCGCTCCAGAACTCGAGGAACGCGCCGTAGTCGACGTGCTCACCCGCACCGTCGTAGACCGTGCCCTCGATGACGATCGCCTCGGGGTGGTCCTCCGGGACGGTCTCGGTGATCCCGCGGGGTGTCAGTGCGAATCCGAAGAGGGGACCGCAGGTCTGGGCAGGTGTGATGATCATCGGAGCATCCCTCACTCGAACGGTGTCTGGGCGGAACCGCGCAGCACGACATCGAAGCGGTAGCACAACGCGGAGGGGTTCTTGGTGAGCTGTGCACCCGGATCGGTGCGCTTGGGCGGGTAGATGACGGCGCCGCTGCCGTCGACGGTGGGCAGGGTGCGGGAGGGACCGAAGGACTCCGAGATGGAGTTCTCGGGTTCGAGTTTGGCGATCAGGCGTTCCTGGCCGCGCCGGTCGGGGATGGCGTTGATCATGCGGTCCATGCGGATCAGCGGATCGCCCTCGAAGTACATCTGGGTGATCAGGCGGCTCGAGCAGCCGGCGCCGAGTACCGAGAAGTGGATGTGCGAGGCCCGCCAGACGCGTGCACCGTCCTTGAACATCGCCGGGTACGGCCCCGGACGGATCGTCGTGAACCGGTAGTAGCCGCGGGCGTCGGTCAGGCAGCGGCCCGCACCGTAGAAGTTGGGGTCGAGCGGGAAGCCGGACACGTCCAGGGAGTCGCGGTAGCCACCGGCGGAGTTCGCCTGCCAGATCTCCACGAGAGCGTGCTTGACGGGCACGCCGGCGCTGTCGGTGATGTTGCCGTGCACGATGACCCGGGTGCCGATCGGTTCCGCGGCAGCCTGCACCGTGAGGTCGTTGTCGAAGGGGCCGAGCTTCAGCTGGCCGAAGGCCGGACCGGGCCGGTTGTGGAAGAAGTCCTTGTCCAGATGGATCGACTTCTCGAGGGGGACACGAAGCCGGCTGATGGCGGAATTGGAATCCGCCAAGGGAGGATCGAAGGTCTCGATCATGATGCTGCCTCCATTGCTTGTGCGGCGATGTCTCGGATCCCGAGGCTTTCGTTCGCCACGATGTGTCGTGCGGGACTGATGCCGCGATCCATCAGCCGTCGGGCCGTCAGGAACGAGCCCGGGTCGTTGAGGGCCTCCACGGCGAGCAGCTCGTCACCGCGGTAGTGCCACAGGGAGAATCCGCTGCCGTCCTCGGTCCGCCGGGTCACGACGCTGTCGCCGCCGCCGTCGAGCAGGCCGGCGATCTGCAGTTTCACGTCGTACTGGTCGGACCAGAACCACGGAGCGGGGCGCGGCGGGACGTCGCGGCCGGCGATGTGGGCCGCGGCGGCCTTGGCCATGTACTCGGCGTTCTGCACCGATTCGAGCCGCAGCCGTCCACCGCGCCACGCGAAGTTCGCGCAGTCGCCGACGGCGTAGACGTCCGGTGCGCTGGTGCGGCCGAGTTCGTCGACGGTGATGCCGTTGTCGACCCGGACGCCGGCCTCGGCGGCGAGCTCGGCGACCGGTTCGGCGCCGATCCCGACCAGTACCAGGTCGGCGTCGACGCGGGTGCCGTCCGTCGTCACGCCCGCCACCACGCGGCCGTCCACGTCGTCGAACCGTTCGAGTTCGTGGCCTTCGAGGAACTCGACCCCGTTGCCGAGGTGCACGGACCGAAGGTGCTCGGAGACCTGCTCGCTGACGGCGCGCTGGAGTATCCGGCCCCGCTCGACGACCGTGACCTTGCGTCCGAGACGCGCTGCCACGGCGGCGAATTCGAGCCCGATGAAGCCTCCGCCGAGGACGAGCACCGACTTCGCATCGGCGAGCGAGGCCGCCAGGGCGTCGGCGTCGGCGAGGGTGCGCAGCACGTGTACTCCGGTGAGTCCGCCGGCCAGCGGTTCCGGCAGCCGGCGGGCACGCGTGCCGGTGGCGATCACGAGATTGTCGTAGGGCACCTTCGTGCCCCCCTCGCACACGACCACCCGGGCGTCGACGTCGATGGCCGTGACCCGCTCGCCGGTGCGCAGCTCGACCTCCGGTGCGCGGCCGCCGAGAGCCAGGTGCTCCGGCCCGATCTCGCGCAGCAGGTAGCGCTTGGACAGGGGCGGGCGCTGGTAGGGGACGGCCGGTTCGTCGCCGATCACGGTGATCGGGGCGTCGTATCCGGCGGCACGCAGCGCCGTGGCGGTGGTGTGACCCGCCTGTCCGCCACCGACGATGACGGTTCCGTGGTTCATGACGGTGCCTCTCAGGCCGAGGGCACTTCGACGACGATGCCGTCGATCTCGGGGCGGGCGACGATCTGGCAGCTCAGCCGGCTGGTGGCCCGGCGCGGGACCTCGGCGAACTCGAGCAGGTCCTCTTCGACCGGACCGGGCTCGCCGGTGGCGTGCTCGGACTCGACGTAGACGTGGCAGGTCGCGCACATCATGCCGCCGCCGCACTCGCCGACGATGCCGGGCACGCCGTTGGCGACGGCGGCCTCCATCAGGTTGATGCCGTCGGCGACGTCCGCGGTGATGCGCTCGCCGTCGGCGATCCAGGTGACCTCAGCCATTTTCGGAACCTCCAAGCCGGACCTTCAGACTCAGCGGGCCGCGGTGGGCCATCGTCGGGGTCCAATCGAGTTGTTGACCTTCGACCAGGCTCATGCCGGGGAAGGCGCTGACGAGTTCTTCGAGAACGATCTTCAGTTCGGCACGTGCCAGGGGAGCGCCCATGCACACGTGGATGCCGTAGCCGAAGGACAGATGTTCCCGGGAGTTGGGACGGTGGATGTCGAAGACCTCGGGGTTGTCGAACCGGTCCTCGTCGTGGTTGGCGGACGCCAGGCTGAGCAGCACCTTGGCGCCGGCCGGGATGGTGACGCCGCTCAGTTCGACGTCTTCGAGGGCGAGCCGCCGCCAGGTCATGACGGGCGTGCTGTGCCGCAGGACCTCTTCGATCGCCTTGGGGATCAGGGTCGGATCGGCGACCAGCTCCTCCCAGGCCTCGCGGTGTTCGAGGAGGGTGAGGATGCTGATGGTCAGGCCGTTGGTGACGGCCTCGTGACCGGCGAGCAGCAGGGCGAAGACCAGGCAGACGATCTCGTTCTCGGTCAGGATCTCGTCGTCGCCGTCACGCAGTTCCAGCAGTTTGCTGGGGTAGTCGTCGCGCGGGGAGACCTTGCGGTCCTCGACGATCCGCCGGCAGAACTGGAAGAAGTCGTTGAGCTCGTGACCGGCGTCGATCATCTCCTGCTCGGTGAGCTTGCCCCAGATCATGGTGGCGCGGTTGAGTGCCCAGCGCTTGATCTGCAGCGGGTCCACATCGTCGACGCCGAGCAGCATGAACACCACGCGGGCGGGCATCTCGTGGGTGAGCGCGGCGACGATGTCGACCTCGTCCTCACCGCGGGCGGCCCGCTCGCGCAGGTCCGCGATGTAGTCCTGGACCAGGGCACGGACGCGCGGTTCGATCTCGCGGTAGCGGCGGGGGTTGAGGAACTGGCCGGCGCTCTGCCGGATCCGGGTGTGCCGGGGCCGGTCGGTGTTGGACTGCACCGGTTCGACGGTGAAGTCGTTCTCCGCGAGGAAACGGGTGAGTTCCTCGGGGTAGGGCTTGAGCGAGGTCAGCACGTTCGCGGCGGAGAACCGCTCGGTGTCCTTGAAGACCGCGAGGACGTCCTCGCGCCGGGTCACGACCCAGTAGTCGGTCTCCGGGTTGTAGAAGACCGGTGCTTCACGGCGGGCACCGGCGAGGAACTCGTAGGTCCCGTCGTGATCGAACGGCTTGAAGCCGCTGGTCACGGGGCACCGTGCGGCGGTTGTGCCTTGTTCGTCGGTGACAGTCATCGGTCTGCACTCTCTCCCCGACGGCCGGACGCGTTCCGTGCTCGGGACCACATCCGACCGTGTTTGTTGTGTCGTCAACAGGTGATCGGAAGTGTGTCGGGGGTTTGATGATTTGTCAACAACCTCTCGTGAAAGCCCAGGAAAGCGGGAAAATCGGGCACCCGTGTTGACAAGTCAATGGGTCGTACGTCACCGTTGTGGTCCAGGTCACCGGATCGCGTCGAACCGATTCCGTGGGCGTTCCCGGTGGGTACGCGCACGTCGAAGTCCGTTCGCCGGGGGTGACTTTCGTAATCCCACTCATTCGAGAGGACTCCTATGGGAGCAAACCGGACACCCGAACTCGCCGAGACCGCGGTCCCGGCGGGTACCGGTGCGACGTCGGGTATGAACGCGGAACGTCGCCGGGTCGCGTTCGCAACGCTCGTCGGTACCACCGTCGAGTGGTACGACTTCCTCGTCTACGCGCAGATCGCCGCCCTGGTCTTCGGCGAGCTGTTCTTCAGTGGCCTGGGGCAGTGGAGCCAGCTCACCGCGCTCGCGACGACGGGCGTGAGCTTCATCTTCCGTCCGCTCGGCGCCATCCTCAGCGGTTACCTCGGTGACCGCTTCGGCCGGCGGATCGTCCTCGTGCTCACCCTCGGCCTGATGGGTCTGGCGACGACGCTGGTCGGCCTGCTGCCGACGGCCGCGTCGATCGGCATCGCGGCCCCGATCCTGCTCATCGCGCTGCGATGCCTGCAGGGCCTGTCGGCCGGTGGCGAGTGGGGCGGCGCGGCCATGCTCGCCGTCGAGCACGCCGGACCCGGACGTCGTGGGCGCATGGGTGCGTTCCCGCAGATGGGCATGCCGCTCGGCATGATGCTCGCCATCATCGTGATGGCCGTGGTCAACGCCGTGGTGGGCAAGGAGGCGTTCGACGACTGGGGCTGGCGTATCCCGTTCCTGCTCTCGGTCGTGCTCGTCCTCGTGGGTCACTTCGTGCGGTCCCGGGTCGCCGAGTCGCCGGTCTTCGCCCAGCTCGAGGAGGCGCACGCGACGGCCAAGACCCCGCTGCGCGAGCTCGTGCGCCACAACTTCGGCACGGTGCTCACTGCGGCCGGCACGGTCGTGGGCAACATGGCCGCCGGGTACATGATCGTCGGTGGTTTCGCCCTCGCGTACTCGACCAAGACGCACGGGCTCGAGCGCAACGACGTGCTCGTCTGGCTCGTCGCGGCCACCGCGGTGTGGATCGCGTGCACCTACATCGGTGCGTGGTGGAGCGACCGGGCGGGCCGCCCGATCGTCTACCGGGTGGGTTACACGATGCTGTTCGTGATGCTCCTGCCGCAGTTCTGGCTGCTCAGCTCGGGCACCCTGCTGGGCACCGGCCTGGCGGTGGTGACCCTGGCGATCCCGCTGGGCCTGACCTACGGTCCGCAGTCGGCGCTGTTCGCCGAGATGTTCCCGGCGAAGATCCGCCTGTCCGGTGTGTCGCTCGCCTACGCGGTCGGTGCCGTCTTCGGCGGCGCCTTCGCGCCGACGATCGCCGAGGCGCTGACCAAGAACTTCGACTCGGTCATGGCGGTCGCGCCGTACCTGATGGTCATGGCTCTGGTGAGCCTGGGCGTCGCGTTCCTCATCCCCGACAGGTCGAAGGAATCCCTGTCCTCCCACTGAGCACGGGTACCTCGTAACAACGCCGGCGTCGGCGGTGTGGTCTTCGGGCCCCATCGCCGGCGTCGGCGTGCTCTTTTGTTGATCCCCAGCAGATTCCGGTCGTGAGACACGAATCCGTATCGGACCGGACTGTGGTGTTGACAACTCAACAACTATCTCGTCAAGATGCTGTTGACAGAACAACAACTCGACACGGAGGTCGCGCAAGACGTGGGCGACCGAGCCGCGAGTCGTAGGAGGAAGCTGTGGAGAATCAGCAGGACGGCAGCAACCGGGAAGCCGGAGCGAACACTCCGCTCGGGATGCTCCCGGGACTGAAGGTCGTGGAGATGGGCCAGAACCTGGCCGCTCCGTACGCCTCGTTGATCCTCGGCGATCTGGGCGCCGACGTCGTCAAGGTCGAGAAGCCCGGCGGCGACGACGCGCGTGGCTGGGGTCCGCCCTTCGTCGGCGACAGCTCGGTGAGCTTCCACATGATGAACCGCAACAAGAAGTCCGTGGTTCTCTCCCTCGACGACGAGAACGACTACAAGGCGTTCCTCGATCTCATCCGCGAGGCCGACGTCTTCATCCACAACCTGCGCCCCGGTGTCGAGAACAAGCTCAAGGCCGACGCCGAGACCCTCATGGCCGTCAACCCCCGCCTCATCTACTGCTCGATGTCGGCCTTCGGCCACACCGGCCCGATGGCGGACCGACCCGGCTACGAGCCGCTCCTGCAGGCCTTCTCGGGCATGGTCGCCATCAACGGCGACCCGAGCGGCCCGCCCTCGCGCGTCGGGCCGTCGGTCGTCGACCTCGGCACCGGCATGTGGTCGGTGATCGGCATCCTCTCGGCCCTGCTGCAGCGCCAGGAGACGGGCCTCGGCAGCGAGGTCAGGACCTCCCTGCTCGAGACCGCCGTCAACTGGGCCGGCCGCCACATCGCCGACTACGGCGCCACCGGCAAGATCCCGCCGCGCGTGGGCACCGGCCACAACTCGCTCACGCCCTACGGCGCGTTCGAGGCGTCGGACGGCCCGTTCATCATCGCCGCCGGAAACGACCGCCTGTTCGTCAAGCTGGCCGGTGCCCTGGGCCACCCGGAATGGCCGAGCGACCCGCGGTTCACCACCAACGCCGCCCGCACCGAGAACCGCCCGGTGCTGCTGCCGATGATCTCCGAGATCGTTGCGGGCGCCACGGTCGACGAGTGGATCGAGCAGCTCGAGAAGGCGGGCGTGCCCTGTGCCCCGATCAACTCCATCCCGCAGGTGCTCGAGCACCCGCAGACCGCCGCGATGCAGATGATCCTCGAGGCCGACGACGAGCGGCTCAAGCTCACCGGTCTGCCGCTGAGCATCAACGGCACCCGCGCGGGCTTCGGCACCGAGGCGCCGTCCCTCGACGCCCACCACGACGAACTGGTCGGTGACACGACCGCTACCGATACGGGAGAAGACAAGTGAGCCAGCCGGTCACGCACATCGCGACCTCCGACGAGTCGTCGATCACCGTCCGCGGCAAGGACCTCTGCGACGAGCTGATGGGGCACCGCTCCTTCACGGAGATGATCTACTTCCTCTCCGTCGGCCGCATGCCCTCCGCCGAGGAGGCCCGCGTGCTCGACGCCTGCCTCGTGACGCTGATGGAGCACGGCTGGGTACCGACCTCGATCATCACCCGCCTCGTCGCCGACAGCGTGCCCGACGACGTGCAGGTCGCCATCGCCGCCGGTCTGCTGTCCGTCGGCCCGGTCTTCGCCGGCACCATGGAGGGCTGCGCCGAGATCCTCGTCGAGGGCATCCGCAGCGGCGAGGACACCCAGGTCTACTGCAAGCGGGTCGCCGAGGAGTTCGTCGGCGCCAAGAAGGCGATCCCGGGCTTCGGGCACCGCCTGCACAAGCCGGACGATCCGCGGGCGCTGCGGCTGCTGCAGATCGCCGAGGACAACGGCCTGCGGGGACAGTACGTCGACCTGCTCCTGACACTCGGCCGTGCGGTCGACGACGCCCGCGGCGGCCGGCACCTGACCATCAACGCCACCGGCATGATCGCCGCCCTGTTCCTCGAGATCGGCATCCCGCTGAAGGCGGCCCGCGGCATGGCCGTGGTCTCTCGCGCCGGCGGCCTGCTCGGTCACGTGGTCGAGGAGTTCAACGAGCCCTCGGCGCGGAAGATCTGGCAGCTCACCCGTGAGGGCATCCCCTACTCGGCTCCGGAGGAGACCCAGCAGTGACCACCCTCGAGGCCGACGCCTACACCCCGGCCGAAGTGCTGGCGCTCTACCCCGAGCACGACGGCACCCTGCCCGGTCTCGTTCGCAGCCGCGTGCAGGTCGATCCCGAACGCGAACTGCTCGTGTGCGGCGAGCGCTTCCGGACCGGGGCGCAGGTCCTCGACGCGGCCGGTCGCCTGGCCGCCTACCTGCGCGGTCGCGGGGTCGGGGAGGGCGACCGGGTGCTCGTCATGGGCCGCAACAGCGACTGGCACGTGCTCGCGCTGATCGCCGCCGCCGGCCTCGGCGCGATCTTCGTGCCGGTCAACCCCGACTTCAAGGTCGAGGAGGCCACCTACGTCCTGCGCCAGTCCGGCGCCGGTGCCGTGCTGTGCGACGACCACGCCGCGGCGACCGCGGAGGCCGCCCGCGCCGAGGTCGACCACGAGGTGTGGATCGCCCGGCTCGGCGACCACCTCCTCGCCTCCGATCCGATTCCGCTCGGCGGTGATCCCGATGCCCCGTGCGTCATGATCTACACCTCCGGCACCACCGGTTTCCCGAAGGGCGTGCTGCACTCGCAGAAGAGCGTCATCGCCGCGGGGGAGGGCTTCGTGGAGCGGGTGCGGTTGCAGCCCCACGACCGGGTCCTGGCCATCCTCCCGCTGTTCCACGTCAACGGCCTGCTCTACTCGGTGGCCGGTGCGCTCGCCGCCGGTTCGGCGCTGCTGGTGGAACCGAAGTTCTCCGCCTCGGGCTTCTGGTCGACGGTCATGCGGCTGCGTGCCACGCAGACCAACATGATCGAGGCCATCAGCGCGATCCTGCTCAACCGGCCCGAGAGCGAGTACGTCCCCGAGCACGGGCTGCGCAAGGTCTACGGCATCCGGCACGCCAGCATGAAGGCGTTCCGCGACCGTTTCGGCGTGCCGCACCTCGTGGGCGGTTACGGCATGACGGAGATCCCCGGCATCCTCGCCACCCCCTACGACGGCGAGACCTCGCCGGGCAGTATGGGCCGGTTGTGCCGGCATCCCGACCCGTCGCGTCCCTGGGCGGAGTGCCGCATCGTCGACGACAACGGCGCCGACGTCCCCGAGGGCACGGTCGGTGAGCTGTGGGTGCGTACCCCGCTGGTGATGCTCGGCTACTTCCGCGAACCCGAGCAGACCGCCGACGCCTTCGAAGGCGACTGGTTCAAGACCGGCGACCTGGTCCGCAAGGACGAGGACGGCTGGTTCTACTTCGTCGCCCGCAAGAAGGACATCATCCGGCGGCGCGGCGAGAACATCTCCGGCGCCGAACTCGACCGGATCGTCGCCGAGCATCCGCAGGTGGTGCTCGCGGCCGCGATCGGGGTCCCCTCGGAGATGGGCGACGAGGACATCCTCGTGGTCGTCACACCCCGGGACGACGCCGAGGTGACCGAGCAGGAGATCGCCGACTTCTGCAGCACCCGCCTGGCCCACATCAAGCGGCCCCGCTACGTCCTGTTCACCCGGGACATGCCCCTCACCCCGACCGGGAAGGTCGCCAAGCACCGCCTCAAGGCCGACGCCACCTTGCGCGAGCGTGCCTGCGAGGTCGACACCTCCTCCTCAGAACAGCCCCGTCCCGTCGCGGGCTGACCACGCCATCGTGCCCGGCGGCAGCACCGCCCGGCCGCCGGCCGATGAAAGAAAGGAACGAGCCATGACCGAGACCGTTCTCGCCCCCCTCCGCGGCGGACAGGACCAGGACGACGCCATGATCTCCCAGATCACCCCGTTTCTGGTGGGGGACTTCAGCTCCTCGCTGATGGTTCAGCGCGCCCGGGACCTCGTCCCGACGCTCAAGGAGCGTGCAGCACGACAGGCACAGCACGACCGGATTCTCCCCGAGACGATCGACGATCTGCAGCGGGCCGGCTTCTTCCAGATGCTGCAGCCGCGGGCCTTCGGCGGCCACGAGCTCTCGCCGATCGAGTCGTTCGAGGTGACCTCGATCCTCGCCGAGGGTGATCCCTCCGTCGGCTGGGTGCTCGGCGTGGTGGGCATCCACCACTTCCACCTCGGCTTCTTCGACGAGCGCGCCCAGGCCGAGGTGTGGTCGTCGAACCCGAAGACCCTGGTGAGCTCGCCGTACGCGCCGCAGATCGCCAAGCGCGTCGAGGGCGGCTTCCGACTGTCGGGCCGCTGGTCGTTCTCCTCGGGCAGCGACTACTGCGACTGGGCCCTGCTCGGCGCCAACATCGAGGGCGAACCCACCCCCGGGCCCGGCCCCGTCGGCAGCCACGTGCTGCTGCTGCCGCGCGAGGACTACGAGATCGTCCACAACTGGGACGTGTCGGGTCTGCGCGCGACCGGCAGCAACGACATCATCGTCGAGGACGCCTTCGTCCCGGACCACCGCAGCCTGACCTGGAACGAGGTGCACGACCGGACCGCTCCGGGCCTGGCGCTGAACACCGGCCTGCTGTTCGAACTGCCCTTCTTCCAGGTGTTCTCGCGTGCCACCCAGGCCCCCACCGCGCTCGGTGCGCTCAAGGGCATGGCCGACGCACTGGTCGACTTCATCCGCGCCAAGGGCCGCAAGGGCGTGAACCCGGCGGTCTCGTTGGCCCTGGCCGAGGCGTACTCGTTCGTCAGCGAGGCCAAGGGCCGGTTGTACGCGAACTACGGCGCGGTGATCGCCGAGGCGGCCGGTGGCAACAAGGTGAGCCCGGAACGCTTGGAGGAGTTCCGTTTCCAGTCGGCGTACATCCCGGCGCGGGCGGCCCGCTACGGCACCGAGCTCTACCGCGTCGCCGGTGGTACCGGTATCTACAACAAGCACCCCTTCGGCCGGTACCTCACCGACCTGATGGCCACGCAGACCCACGCCATCAACGACTTTCAGGGACGGTCGGTGGACTGGATCGGCCCGATGCTCGACGGTTCGGGAATCTTCGGCACGAACCCGCCCGGTGTCGTGCGCACGGCGAACGGTAACTGAGAACAGTTAGCCTCAATCTTTCGCGCGGACCGCGTGCCGGCCTGAGCGGTCTCGGATTGGGTGTGGAAACCGTGGATCCGGCGTGCATCCACGGTCGACTGCCCGACACGGTCGGGTGGCGTCGGGGTCCACGGCCCCGGAAATCGTGTCCTTTCGTCTCGATGAAACTGGTACATGCAGGTCACGCAGGCGCAGGTAGCGCTGCGAGCCGGTTCAGGCTGGCCACGAGAAGATCGACATCCGGAGCTGTCGCAGCCAGTCGCAGACGAACACGGCGGGCATGCCGGGCGATCTTCCCGGCGATCGACAGCAACCGCAGCCGCAGCCGTTTCGGTTCCCACCGCCGCGCTGGAACCTCGGTCAAGGCGAGCATCTGCATCCACGCGAGCAGCTCGCATGCCAGTTGCACGAGCGCCAACCAGATGCGGTTCTGGTCGAAACCGTGCAACGGAAGATTCTGCAAGCCGGTGGCTTTCGCTGCCCGGATCCGGTCCTCGCACCGAGCCCGTCGCCGATGCCGCAACTCCAGATCTGGCAGCTGACCGCGGCGGGTGTTCGTCACGAACGCGGTCAGGCGTAGGCCGTCGCGGTCGGTGAACCGCAACTGCGCACCGGGGTGTGGGCGCTCCTTCCGGACGATCACCCGCATGCCTTTCGGCCAGGTGGACAGGTCGAGTAGGTCGGTGATCTCGGTGATCCAGGCACCGTCGCGGACCTGCCCGTCGGCGTCGTAGGCCGGGGTCCATGCCTGTTCCGGAACCAGATCGATCGCGTCGGCGTGGGCGTCGGTCAACCCGAATCCGATCGAGTACGATAGGCGACGCTTGGTGAGGTACTCGATCAGGTGGTGGGTACCGCCGGCGCCGTCGATACGGACCAGTACCTTCTTCCCGACCCGGTATGCCGGGTCGAGCGGCAACTGTGCGAGTGCGTCCTGCACCACGGTGATGTGATCGGAGGCGGTGTTCGATCCCGAGTTACCCGGCCGCAGCAGCATCGCGACGGGTTCACCGGTACCGCCGGTGCCGTGGTCGACGAACGCGCACAACGGATGGAAACCGAACCCTCGCTTGAACGTCGGGGCGGCCTGTTCCTTCTCGGAATGCGCGGTGACCAGGGTGGCATCGATGTCGAGGACCAGCGGATGCGCTTCGTCGATGGCATGGTCGGGAGCCGATGTGCCGGCAGCGGCCCAGGCGTGGGAGCGGGCGGTGGCGCGGGCCCGGTCGATCGCGGCCAGTGCGGTGTCGGTGTCGGCGGCCAACCTGCTGATCAGGCGGGAGACGGTCGGGTCGGAGGCCACCGCACCGAACAGTTCGGGGTGAGCGCGCAGTTGTGCGATGTCGGCGAGGCAGTCCCCACCGAGTGCGAGGGATACCGCGAGGTCGAGGACGATCTTGCCGGGATCGTGTCGGGTCAACGGCTTTCGATACGGTGCGAGTTCGGTCGTCAATGCCGTGGCAAGTCCGGTTTTCTCCGCGGTGCGCAGCAGCAGGACGGCTCCGGCATGCGACACGAGGCCGGTTCCGGTGGCTGATGCGGACAGGTGGGGATAGGGGGACGTAGACTTGCTCACCGGAATGGTGCTCCTCGAACTGGGACTGATTCAACCTTCGCAAGTCGAATTATCCCAGCTCAGAGCATCATTCTTCGTGATTGACACGGGTTTCCGCTCAATCGGCATGAATGCCCGAGGTTAGCGGGCAACATATTCCGGAATAATCGGGTCGGGCACCGTCACGGTGCCCGACCCGATTCGTCATTCGAGGAAGTTGTCGACGTTCTCGCGGAAACGTCGCAGCAGGTCGTTGAACGTGTTCACTTCCTCCGGGGTGAACCCGTCCAGGGTCCGTTTGTGCCGCTCGATCGCGTCCCGGAGGATCCTGTCGTGCAGTTCGTATCCGGCCGGCGTCAGGTGCCACAGGCGGCTGCGCGGATTCGTCCCGTTGGCCTTGGCCTCGGCGAGACCGAGCTTCTCCAGTTTGCTCAGCGCACGGCTCACCGCGCCCTTGTCGTAGCCCACGGCGGGGCTGGCGGCGGTGACCGGGACGTCGGGTTCCTTGCACAGCATCACGAGCATGCGCCAGTCCATGGCGCTGATGCCGTAGGTGTTCTGGTAGTGCCTGGAGGCGATCCGGTTGAAGCTGTTGGCGGCCCACACGAGAAGGACGGTGGGATTGTCGTTCAGGTTGAGGGATGCGGAACTCGTACCGTCGCCGCTTGTGACCTCCTCGACGAAGAACCTGTCGAGTGCGTCCGTCATACGGTGCCCTTTCGGTTTCGGCGTGAACGGTGTCACGTCCAGCCGGACAAGGTAATGCATCTTGCATCGTCAACAACAGTCTAGGGCGAAAAGCCGGGATTCGAAGCCCCCGTACCACTGTCGCTCCGCCGGGTGGACCGGTGCGCGCGACGAACGGCCCGACCGCATCGGTTAACGTGACCCGGTGCCTCTCGTCATCACCACCGTGAACGTCAACGGCGTGCGCGCCGCCGCCACCAAGGGCCTCGTCGACTGGTTCGCCTCCACGACCGCCGACATCGTGTGCCTGCAGGAGGTGCGTGCGACCGAGAAGCAGTTCCACGCCGCGATCGCCCCCGTGCTCGAGGCCGGCTGGCACTGTGCGGGCGCCGAGGCGGCGACCAAGGGCCGCGCCGGTGTCGCGATCCTCTCCCGCGTGGCACCCGACGCCGTGCGCGTCGGCTTCGACGTCGACGAGTTCGCCTCGTCCGGACGCTACATCGAGGCCGACTTCGGGGACGTCACCGTCGGCAGCCTCTACCTGCCCACCGGGGAGGCGCAGACCCCGAAGCAGGACGAGAAGGAACACTTCATGAAGAGCTTCGCGGCCTATCTCGCCGAGCGGTACGCCGAGGCGACCGCCGCGGGCCGCGACATGGTGGTGTGCGGCGACTGGAACATCGCCCACACCGAACGGGACATCAAGAACTGGAAGGGCAACGTCAAGAAGTCCGGCTTCCTGCCGAACGAGCGCGCCTGGGTGGGTGAACTCCTCGACGCGGGCTGGCGCGACGTGGTCCGCGACCTGCACGGGGACGTGCCCGGCCCCTACTCCTGGTGGTCCTACCGCGGCAAGGCCTTCGACACCGACGCCGGCTGGCGCATCGACTACCACCTCGTGACCCCGAAGCTCGCCGACCGGGCCGTCGAGGCCCGCGTCGAGCGCGCGGCGAGCTACGACCGGCGGTGGTCCGATCACTCACCCGTCACGGTCACCTTCGACCGGTAGCGACACACCGCCCTACCTCGGTGGCAGCGCGGCCGAGGCTGCGTGGAATCATCGACTGCATGTCGAGCACTGCAGAACAGAACACCACGAAGCCGAAGGCCCGCCCCCGTGTGCTGTCCGGCATCCAGCCCACCTCGGACTCGTTCCATCTCGGGAACTTCCTCGGGGCGCTGGCACAGTGGGTTCCCGCGCAGGACGAGAACGACGCCTTCTACTTCATTCCCGACCTGCACGCGATCACCGTTCCGCACGAGCCCAAGCTGCTGCGCAAGCGCACCCTCGTGTCCGTTGCGCAGCTGCTCGCCATCGGCATCGATCCCGAGAAGTCCGTTCTGTTCGTGCAGAGCCAGGTGCCCGAGCACGCCGAACTCGCCTGGGTCCTGAGCTGCATCACCGGTTTCGGTGAGGCCAGCCGCATGACGCAGTTCAAGGACAAGGCCGCCAAGCAGGGCACCGAGCACGCCGGTGTCGGCTTGTTCACCTACCCGATCCTCATGGCCGCCGACATCCTGCTCTACCGCGCCAGCCACGTGCCGGTGGGGGAGGACCAGCGTCAGCACCTCGAACTCACGCGAGATCTCGCGCAGCGCTTCAACTCCCGCTTCGGCAAGACCTTCGTCGTGCCCGAACCGATGATCGTGAAGGAGACCGCGAAGATCTACGACCTGCAGGATCCGACCTCGAAGATGAGCAAGTCCGCGGCCACCGACGCGGGCCTGATCAACCTGCTCGACGATCCGAAGGTCTCCGCCAAGAAGATCCGCTCCGCGGTCACCGACAACGAGCGCGAGATCCGCTTCGACCGCGAGAACAAGCCCGGCGTGTCGAACCTGCTCACCATCCAGTCGGCACTGTCCGGACGCAGCATCGACGAACTCGTCGCGGGCTACGAGGGCAAGGGCTACGGCGACCTGAAGGCCGACACCGCCGAGGTGCTCACCGAATTCGTCACCCCCATCCGCGCGAAGGTCGACGAGTATCTGACCGACCCGGCGGAGCTCAACCGCATCCTCGCCCACGGTGCCGAACGGGCCCGCGAGGTCGCCTCCCGCACATTGGCGCAGGTCTATGACAAGGTGGGTTTCCTGCCGCGCACCTAAGACCTGAGGAGAGACCGGATGGCGGGCGAGCCCGACGACGACAAGCGGAGTTTTCTCGACCGTCAGCGGGCCGCCCATCCGCTACTCGGTCGTGTGCTCCGGGCCGCGAACCGCTACCAGGAACGCAAGGGCGACTACTACGCCGCCGGCCTCACCTACTTCACGGTGCTGTCGATCGTGCCGATCATCATGGTCGTGTTCTCGATCGCCGGTTTCGTCCTGGCCGGACGGCCGGAACTGCTCGACGACATCCGCTCGATCATCGAGGAGAACATTCCCGGTGAACTCGGCGGCACCGTGGAGGACCTGATCGACTCCGCGATCCAGTCCCGTGGCGCCGTCGGTGTCATCGGCCTGCTCACCGCTGCCTACGCGGGTCTCGGATGGATCTCGAACCTGCGCGACGCCCTCACCGCGATGTGGGACCACCCCCGGCCCAAGGGCAACTTCGCCGTCGTCAAACTCCGCGACGCCGGCGCGCTGCTCAGCCTGGGGCTGGCGATGGCCGTCTCGCTCGGCCTGTCCGCGCTCAGCAGCGGCTCGGTCGCACCGCGCATCGTGCGCCTGCTCGGCATGGAGAACCTCGTCGGGGTCGGTGTCGGGCTGCGGGTGCTCGCGCTCGTCGTTGCGGTACTCGCCACGACGATCGTCTTCACCTGGGTGATCGCGCGGCTGCCCCGCGAGCCCGTGACCTTCCGGAGCGCCCTCGTCTCCGGCGCGATCGCCGCGATCGGCTTCGAACTGCTCAAGCAGGTGGGTTCGTACTATCTCGAACGGGTCCTCGACGGTCCCGCCGGTGTCGCCTTCGGCCCGATCCTGGGCATCCTCGTCTTCGGGAATCTCACCGCCCGCCTGGTGCTGTTCTGCACCGCCTTCGCGGCGTCCTCCCACGAGACCCTGGCGCTGGCGCACCGCCCCGCGCCCCAGGCCGCGGTCATCACGCCCCGGCTCGTCGTCAAGGAGGGCATCGACGCGCGCCGCGGCCTGGCCCTACTGGGCGCGGGCCTCGTCAGCGGTCTCCTCGCCGGGGCCCGGTTCCGGCGTCGCTGACGCGTCGCCGTGGGGTGAAAAGCCGTGGGGTGAAAAACCGTCTCACCCTGGCGGATCGAGGGTCGGTGAACCAGGATGGGCTGGTGAGCAAGAAGACGACGACCCTCGAGTCCGGCCGATCGATCGGCCCGCTGCAGATCACGCCCCGCACGATTGTCGCGGCCCTGCTCGTGGTGGCCGCCGCGGTGTTCATCCTGCAGAACCGCAACAGCACCAGCATCGACCTGCTGTGGATCTCCGTGCAGGCGCCGCTGTGGCTCGTGCTCGTCGTCGTCTTCGCGGCCGGATGGCTGGCGGGTACCCTCTTCCGCCGCAAGCGGTAGACGGCTGCACCGGCCTCGTCCACATCTCACTCGGTTCGCATCTCACTCACCGGACGTCTCGCGTCTCCCGGGCCTGCTGCTCGGTGAAATTGGGGACGACGCGCAGTTCTCCCAGGGGTACGGGGCGGCCCGACTCGCTGCGGATCTCGATCCGCACGGCTTCGCCCGTCGTGTCGTCCGTGAGGGTCAGTGGGGCGCCGTGGACGCCCTGCAGGTACTTGTCGCCCCACTGCATCAGAGCGAGCACCGCCGGCAGCAGATCGCGTCCCTTCTCCGTCAGCACGTACTCGTGTCGGGTGCGTTGTCCCGGCTCCTTGTAGGGCCGTCGCTCGAGCAGTCCCTCGGCGGTGAGCTCGCGGAGCCGTGCGGCGGCGACCGCCTCTGTGATCCCCACGCGTCGGACGAAGTGGTCGAAGCGGGTCGTGCCGTAGTAGGCCTCGCGGAGGATGAGGATCGCGGACCTGGTGCCGATCACGTCCATGGCCTTGGCGATGGAGCACTCCGTGGGCCGCCATGCGTCCCGATCGGCCAGGAAACCGTCCAGTCGTGCCGTCTCCATGTACTCCAGACTACCCGCTGACTTGTGCAATCCATAGTCAGGGTCCACACTCTGACTATACGAATCCGAAGTCAGCGGTGCGCCGTGTTCGCCGCGGTGCCCGCTCCGTCCCGGGAGCAGAGCCCATGACCACCACCCTCACCCCGTTCCCCGTCCGGTTCGACGAGACCTGGCGCGCCTTCGACGGCATCCACGGCGGCCTGGTGCTCGCCGCGATGCTTCGGGCCGCGAGCGTCGGCACCGGAGCCGTCCCCCAATCGGCCACCGCGCACTTCCACCACCCCGTCCGGCCGGGGCCGGTGGCACCCACCGTCCGGGTCGACCGCGACGGCCGATCCCCCGGAACGACCGTCCTGCTGGACGATTCGGCCGTCGCACTGGTACGCCTGTCGCGCACCCGGACGGGCCCCGAGCACGGACCGCGGCTCGACGTCGGGGCCGACCCGGAGGACTTCGCGGTGCTCGACATCCCCGTCGACTTCGTCCCGTTCTCCCAACACCTCGAGATCCGGCCCGTCGACGCGGCCCGCCCCTTCGCCGGGGGAGCGGAACCCGGATTCGACGTCTGGATCCGCCTGCTGCCCGAGCCGGAACTCACCGGCGCCGAACGCGCCGCGATCCTGCTCGACGCGCTGCCGCCGGGACTGTTCGCCGTCCGCACGACACCCGTGCCGATCCCCACGATGGAACTGACGGTGCACTTCGCGCCCGCGGCCCACACCTCGCGCGGACCCTGGTACCGGTTGCGGCACCGGACGGTGTGGTGGACCGACGACCTGTGCGTCGACGAGACCGAGCTGTTCACCGCCGAGGGGGATCTCGCCGCACAGGCCCGGCAACTGCGCCGCATCCTGGGTCGGTAGGGGCCGACAGGGGAGAAGGAGAACGGGCCCCGGCACGAAGAAAGGCGGGTCCGTCCCGAGAGGGACGGACCCGCCTTCCTGCGAAGAGTGATCAGCGAGCGAACATCAGCGCGCGCTTGACCTCCTGGATCGCCTTCGTCACCTGGATGCCGCGAGGGCACGCGTCGGTGCAGTTGAAGGTGGTGCGGCAGCGCCACACGCCTTCCTTGTCGTTGAGGATGTCCAGACGCTCGGCGGCACCCTCGTCACGCGAATCGAAGATGAACCGGTGCGCGTTGACGATCGCCGCGGGGCCGAAGTAGCTGCCGTCGCTCCAGTACACCGGGCACGAGGTGGTGCAGCAGGCGCACAGGATGCACTTGGTGGTGTCGTCGAAGCGGTGCCGGTCGGCCTGCGACTGGATCCGCTCACGCGTCGGCTCGTTACCCGAGGTGATGAGGAACGGCTTCACGGCGCGGTAGGCGTCGAAGAAGGGCTCCATGTCCACCACGAGATCCTTCTCGACGGGCAGGCCGCGGATCGGCTCGACGGTGATGGTCACCGGCTTGCCGTCCTTGGGTAGCATGTCCTTCATGAGGATCTTGCAGGCGAGACGGTTCACGCCGTTGATGCGCATGGCGTCCGAGCCGCACACACCGTGGGCGCAGCTGCGGCGGAACGTCAGGGTGCCGTCCAGGTAGCCCTTCACGTACAGCAGCAGGTTGAGCATGCGGTCGGAGGGCAGAGCCGGGACCTGGAAGGTGTCCCAGTGCTGACCCTTGCCGTCCTCCGGGTTGAACCGAGCGATCTTGAGCGTGACCATCACCGCGCCCTCGGGCACGGGTGGCAGCGACGTGGCGCCCGAGTCGGTCTTCTCGATCGTAGTCATCAGTACTTACGCTCCATGGGCTCGTACCGGGTCTGGACCACCGGCTTGTAGTCCAGGCGAATGTCGGAGATGAGGTCCTCGCCCACCTTGTACGCCATGGTGTGCTTGAGGAAGTTCTCGTCGTCGCGCTTCGGGTAGTCCTCGCGGGCGTGACCGCCACGCGACTCCTTGCGGTTGAGCGCACCGACGACCGTGACCTCGGCCATCTCCAGGAGGAAGCCGAGCTCCAGGGCCTCGAGCAGGTCGCTGTTGTAGCGCTTGCCCTTGTCGTGGACCGTGATCTCCTTGTAGCGCTTCTTCAGCGCGTGGATGTCGTTGAGCGCCTGGGTCAGCGTCTCCTCGGTGCGGAACACCGAGGCGTTGTTGTCCATCGACTGCTGCAGCTCGGCGCGGATGTCGGCCACCCGCTCCTTGCCGCCCTGGTGCAGGATGAGATCGAGCCACTCGTCGACGTACTTCGTCGGCGTCTCCGGCAGCGGCACGTGCTTGGTGCCGTTCGCGTACTCGGCGGCAGCGATGCCGGCGCGGCGGCCGAACACGTTGATGTCGAGCAACGAGTTGGTGCCCAGGCGGTTCGCGCCGTGGACGGACACGCACGCGCACTCACCGGCGGCGTACAGGCCCTTGACGATCTCGGTGTTGTTGCGGAGCACCTCGCCGTTGACGGTGGTGGGGATACCGCCCATGACGTAGTGGCAGGTCGGGTAGACCGGCACGAGCTCGGTGACCGGGTCGACACCCAGGTAGGTGCGGGAGAACTCGGTGATGTCCGGGAGCTTCTCCTCGAGGACGTCCTCGCCGAGGTGGGTCACGTCGATGTAGACGTAGTCCTTGTTCGGTCCGGCACCGCGGCCCTCGAGCACCTCGAGCACCATCGAGCGGGCGACGATGTCGCGCGGCGCGAGGTCCTTGATGGTGGGGGCGTAGCGCTCCATGAACCGCTCGCCGTCGGCGTTGCGGAGGATGCCGCCCTCACCGCGCACGGCCTCCGAGATGAGGATGCCGAGACCGGCCAGGCCCGTCGGATGGAACTGGTGGAACTCCATGTCCTCCAGCGGCAGACCCTTGCGGAAGATGATGCCGAGGCCGTCACCGGTGAGGGTGTGGGCGTTCGACGTCGTCTTGTACATGCGGCCCGAGCCGCCCGTCGCGAAGACGATGGACTTCGCGTGGAAGACGTGGATCTCACCGGTGGCGAGTTCGTAGGCGATGACGCCGGTCGCGACCGGGCCCTCGTCGGTCTCGGTGAGCGCGATGTCGAGCGCGTAGAACTCGTTGAAGAACTCGACGTCGTGCTTGACGCAGTTCTGGTAGAGGGTCTGCAGAATCATGTGACCCGTGCGGTCGGCGGCGTAGCACGCGCGACGGACCGGGGCCTTGCCGTGGTCGCGGGTGTGGCCACCGAAGCGACGCTGGTCGATCTTGCCCTCGGGCGTCCGGTTGAACGGAAGGCCCATCTTCTCGAGGTCGAGGACGGCGTCGATGGCCTCCTTGGCCATGATCTCCGCGGCGTCCTGGTCGACCAGGTAGTCACCACCCTTGACGGTGTCGAAGGTGTGCCACTCCCAGTTGTCTTCCTCGACGTTCGCCAGCGCGGCGCACATGCCGCCCTGGGCCGCGCCGGTGTGGCTGCGCGTCGGGTAGAGCTTGGTGAGCACCGCCGTGCGAGCACGCGGGCCCGCTTCGATGGCCGCACGCATGCCGGCGCCGCCGGCGCCGACGATGACTACGTCGTAACGATGTTCCTGCATGAAGGTTCGGCTCCCCTAGCTCGCCGGGATGTTGGGGTCGAAGGTGAAGATCACGTAGGTGCCCAGACCCATGATCAGGATCATCGACACGACGAGGATCGTGTTGAGCCAGAACCGGGTGGAGTCCTTACGTGCGTAGTCCGCGATGACCGTGCGCAGACCGTTACCGCCGTGAAGCTGGGCGAGCCACAGCATCGACAGGTCCCAGACCTGCCAGAACGGGCTGGACCAGCGCCCCGCGACGAAGGCGAAGTTGATCCGGTGCACGCCGTCGTCGAGCATCAGCATGATGAACAGGTGACCGAGCACCAGGATGATCAGAGCCAGGCCGGACAGGCGCATGAACAACCAGGCGTAGAGCTCGAAGTTGTTCTTCGCGGCGCGGCGCGGCGCGCGCGGGTTGTCCAGGCCGGCGGGCCGGTCGTAGGCCGTGCCGAGGGTCTTCGCTTCGGTCATGTCAGTGCTCCGCAAACATGTTGTAGAAGATGCGAATGGCGCCGGGGATCATCACCACGAACCAGATCGCAAGGATCGTCCAGAGCATCACCCGCTGGTACTTCGGGCCCTTCGACCAGAAGTCGACGAGCATGACCCGCAGACCGTTGAGAGCGTGGTAGAGAACCATCGCTACCAGCGCCAGCTCCATCAGGCCGACGACGGGATTCTTGTAGGTTTCGATCACCGAGTCGTACGTCTCGGGGTTGACCCGGACGAGGGCGGTGTCGAGGACGTGGACGAAAAGGAAGAAGAACGTCGCCACGCCGGTGATCCGGTGCAAAACCCAGGACCACATGCCGGGATCTCCCCGGTAAAGCGACCGTGTGCGCCCCGGCGATGCGGGGGCGGCTTCAGTCGTGCTGCTCATCGAGTGCTGTGCCTCCAACGTCAATGGTGGACGCGCCGAGCCGCTCCTACCGGGGGGATTCCGCAGTACGGGCCCGACGTGAACCTGAACCGACTTGGCTCGACTCTAGACCCATCCCAAAGTCGGGAACTAATTCCCCGCCTGATTCGTACGGGCCCCCAAAACCGAAGTTAGGTTTGCCTTTCCAATTGTGATCTGGTGCGGTGGGGCTCGTCTACCGTCACCCGCACCACCGTGACAGGATGGGGAACCATGCCGGATGTGGACTGGAAATTGTTGCGCGCCAAAGCACATGAGGCTATGGAGCGTGCCTATGCTCCGTATTCGGAGTTCCCGGTGGGGGCGGCCGGGCTGGTGGACGACGGTCGGATCGTCCTCGGGTGCAATGTGGAAAATGTCTCACACGGCATAGGTCTTTGTGCCGAATGTGTACTCGTCGGTAACTTGATCTGCGGTGGTGGGGGACACCTTCTCGCAGTGGCCGTGTGCGACGCCCGGGGGCACGTCATCACCCCCTGCGGCCGGTGCCGCCAGCTGCTCCTCGAACACGGTGGACCGGCCCTCTGGGTCGACACCCACAGCGGCCCGCGCCCCCTGTCCGACCTTCTTCCCGACGCGTTCGGCCCCGACGATCTGGCCGCTGTGCGCGCGAGCGCCGCAGCCCGTGACACCGCTGTGCGCGCGAGCGCCGCAGCCCGTGACACTGCTGTGCGCGAGGAAGGGGGAGCGGATGCCTGACATCGTCACCCTCATCCGCCGCAAGAGGGACGGTGAGGAACTCAGCGGCGCCGAGATCGACTGGGTGATCCGGGCGTTCACCCACGACGTGATCTCCGACGCCCAGATGGCGGCCCTCGCGATGGCGGTGTGGTTCCGCGGGATGAGCCGGGCCGAGACGGCCCGGTGGACCGCCGCCATGATCGACTCCGGCCGGCGCCTCGACTTCTCCGGCATCGGGCTGCGCACCGTCGACAAGCACTCCACCGGTGGCGTGGGCGACAAGATCACGCTGCCGCTGGCCCCGCTCGTCGCGGCCTGCGGCGCCGCGGTCCCGCAGCTGTCCGGCCGGGGTCTCGGCTACACCGGCGGCACCCTCGACAAGCTCGAGGCGATCCCCGGCTGGCGGGCCGACCTCGACACCGCCGAGGTCGCGCGGATCCTGTCCGATCCCGCCGTCGGCGCTGTGGTGTGCGCGGCGAGCGCCGACCTCGCCCCGGCCGACCGCAAGCTCTACGCCCTGCGCGACGTCACCGGCTCCGTCGAGTCGATCCCGCTCATCGCGAGTTCGATCATGAGCAAGAAGATCGCCGAGGGTACCGGTGCCCTGGTCCTCGACGTCAAGGTCGGCAGCGGGGCCTTCGTCACCGAGCTCGGTGAGGCACGCGAGCTGGCCCGCACCATGGTCGAGCTCGGCACCGACGAGGGGCTGCCCACCACGGCCCTGATCACCCGCATGGACACCCCGCTCGGGCGCACCGCGGGCAACGCGCTGGAGGTGAGGGAGTCGATCGAGGTGCTCGCCGGTGGCGGTCCGGACGACGTCGTCGAACTGACCCTCGCCCTCGCCCGGGAGATGCTCGCCGCCGTCGGTATCGACGACGACCCCGCCGACCGGCTCCGGGACGGCTCCGCGATGGACCGCTGGCGCGCGATGATCGCCGCGCAGGGCGGCGACCCGGACGCACCGTTGCCGGTCGCCACGCACACCGAGACCCTGTACGCCGAGGAGGACGGTGTGGTCGCCGAGCTCGACGCGCTCGCCGTAGGGAAGGCGGCCTGGCGTCTCGGGGCGGGCCGCGAACGCCAGGGGCAGCCGGTGCAGGCCGGCGCCGGTGTCGAACTGCATGCGGTGCGGGGCGAGCGGGTACGTGCCGGGCAGCCGCTGCTCACCGTGCACACCGACACGCCGGGCCGCATCCCCGACGCGCTTGCCGGCCTCCGGGCCGGGATCCGGATCTCCGACACCGCACCGGAACCCCGTCCGCTCGTCGTCGAGCGGATCGCCCCGTAGACGACTACCGTCCGGGGGCATGAACGGTCGGCCCACTCCGGAACTCGTCCGCACCGCTCCCAAGGTGCTCCTGCACGATCACCTCGACGGCGGGTTGCGGCCCGCCACGGTGCTCGAACTCGCCGACGCGTGCGGCTGGTCGTTGCCCGCCGACGACGAGGCCGACATCGCCCGCTGGTTCCGCGAGTCCGCCGACAGCGGGTCGCTCGAGCGGTATCTCGAGACCTTCGCGCACACCGTCGCGGTCATGCAGACCGCCGAGGGTCTCGAACGGGTGGCGCGGGAGTGCGTCGTCGACCTCGCCGACGACGGAGTCGTGTACGCGGAGGTGCGGTTCGCGCCGGAGCAGCATCTCGAGCGCGGCCTGACCCTCGACGAGGTCGTCGAGCACGTCCTCGAAGGTTTCCGCGCCGGCGAGTCGGAGGTGGAGGCGAGCGGGCGCACCATCCGGGTGGGCTGCCTGCTCACCGCGATGCGTCACGCCGCGCGCTCCCGTGAGATCGCGGAACTCGCGGTGCGTTTCCGGGACCGCGGTGTGGTGGGCTTCGACATCGCCGGTGCCGAGGCCGGGAACCCACCCAGCCGGCACCTCGACGCCTTCGAGTACACCCGCGCGGCCAACGCCCACTTCACCGTTCACGCCGGGGAGGCCTTCGGTCTGCCGTCCATCCACGAGGCCGTCGCGTTCTGCGGCACCGACCGGCTCGGGCACGGCGTGCGCATCGTCGACGACATCGACGTCCACGACGACGGCACCGCGACGCTCGGGCTGCTGGCGAACTACGTTCGCGACAAGCGCATCCCGCTCGAGCTGTGCCCGTCCTCCAACGTGCAGACCGGTGCGGTGCGCACCCTCGCCGAGCATCCCTTCGACCTGCTCGCGCGGCTGCGGTTCCGCGTCACCGTCAACACCGACAACCGGTTGATGAGCGACACGACGATGACGAAGGAGATGGTGCGGCTCGCCGAGACGTTCGGTTACGGCTGGACCGACCTCGAGCGGTTCACCATCAACGCCATGAAGTCGGCCTTCATCCCGTTCGACCAGCGCCTCGCCCTGATCGACGACGTGATCAAGCCCGGCTACGCCGTGCTCGTGGGTTGACGGTCGGAATCTGCGTGACCGCGGTGCGGTCGGAACCTGCGCGACCGCGGTGCGGTCAGAACCTGCGCAGCCGGGCCTCGAACTCGCGCTCGAGTTCGCGCCAGGCGAGCGCCTCGGCGTCGAACGGCGGCGACGGCGGCCGACGACCCGAGTCGGGTTCGAGCACGTAGGCGACGAACCAGCCCAGCTCCGTCGACGCGGCCAGCGCGGCATCGGTCGAGTCGTCGTCCGCGTAGTCGGCGGCGTCGGTGAACAGCTCGACCGCCAGCTCGAGCTGTTCGGGATCGACGGCGTCGACACCCTCGGTGATGTCGTCGGCGATGCCGGTGAGCACGTACACGTTGTCGTCGGAGACCGTCACCTCGAGTGAACCGTCGATCGCCGCGACCCGCAGTTCGTCGTAGGTCTCCAGGCCCGCGAGGTCGTGGTCGTGGTTGTCGGCCAGGTAGCGGGCGAGTGCGCGTTCGGACGGGAAGACGTAGATCGTGCCCTCGCTGCCGAGGAACAGGGCGTCGTCGTCGAGGTAGCAGCGCAGGGTGTACAGGCTGCCCTCGGTGGTGATGATCCGGACGGGATCGATGCCCACCCCTACCCAGAAGTCGTCTTCGTCCTCGTCCTCGTCGGTGTCGACGAACTCGTATTCGTCGTCGGAGTCGACGTCCTCCACGGTGTCGTCGATCTCGACCTCGTTCTCGTCGGCCGCGACCAGCTCCGATTCGGCCTCCGACACCGCTGCCGCGGCGACGTCGGGGGTGCTCACCGCGCCGTCGAGGGCGTCGATCACCGCGTCCCAGTCGTCGACGACCGCGCGGCCCACCTCGTTCCACAGGTCGCGGCCGGCCCGGTCCTGGAACGCCGACGGCCCGTGGTCCACGACCGCGGCGATCTCGGGCCGCTCGAAGAAGGACGTGACGGCGTCGAGTTCGCAGGCGTCGCCAAGACCGGCCACGACGTCGAAGACGTCCTGCAGCTTCGACACGACGAGGGGTTCGGGACGCTCGGCGACGAGTTCGGGGACGCCCACCACGTCGAACCGGTGCAGCTCGTCGGGTTCGAACTCCGACGCGGCGAGTTTCGACACGACCGGCCACGTCTCGTGGTCGGCGAGGTCGTTGTCGGCGCCGGACCGGACGAAGGCCACCAGCTCGGCGACACCGGGGAAGACGTACAGGTCGTCGCCGTGGCCGAGGAACGCCTGCCACTCGTCGTCCCCGTCGCGCCAGCGTGGCACCCACAGCGTCACGACGTTGCCGTCGGTGAGACAGAGCTCGATCGGGACGATGTCTCCAGCCATGGCGGGAAGCCTAGCCATCTCGGGCCGCAGAATATAGCCGGGGGCGGCAGAAGATCGGGGCGGTGCCGCGCGGTGCGCAGTTGTCAGTGCAGTGCATCGCGCAGCCGGTCCATCCGTGCGACCCGGTCCGCGGCCGCCGCCCGCGCCGCCTCGTGCACCGTCGCAAGGATCGTCGCGGCCAGTTCCCGCACGTCGGCGCCGCGGATCGGCTCGGCCAGGTGCAGGCCCACGAGCGCCCCGGAGCCGTCCACCCGGGCCACGACCCGGCCGTCGGGGCTCTGCGCCGACACCTCGAGCGCCTGCAGGGATTCCACCGTGTGTTCGAGGGCGTCGAGGCGTGCCCGGGCCCGTTCGACGATCTCCTCGACCAGTTGTTCGCTCATATCCGTTCCTGCCATATCCGTTCCTGCTCTGTGTCGGCGAGGTCCGCGCGGGTGGGCAGCCCCATCCGGGTGAGGATGTGCCGGGGCACCCCGGCGGCGGTGAGCTGCTCGCCGCGGATCACCGCGGCCTCGCGGGCGGCCCGCCGGTTCAGGGCCACGATCTGTTCGGCGAGCTGCGCCGCGCCGTACCGCAACTCGGAGGGGTCGATGCGCAGGTCGACCGGCAGGCCACCGTCGGTCGTGCGCACCGAGACGGTTCCCGCCCGGTTGTGAGCGGTCGCTGTGATCGGTTCCGTGGTGCTGTCCATATCGGGTTGGACGCACCGCGGCGCCGAACGGTTCCGCTCCGCCGGGTTCAGTTCCCGGTGGGCCGGAAGAAGCCGTGGAACGCCATGGACCCGTTCGTGGTGCGGATCGGGGTGACCGACACCGGATCCCCGGCCTCGATCATCATCCCGTTGCCGACGACCATTGCGACGTGGCCGTCCCAGACGGCGAGGTCGCCGGGCAGGACGGCCGCGGGATCGACCCGGGCACCGACGTCCTGCTCCTGGGCCAGGCGCGGCAACTCGACCCCGGCCTGCCCGTAGGCGTACTGCGTCAGGCCGCTGCAGTCGAGCCCCGCGCCGGGGGAGGTGCCGCCCCACACGTAGGGGGTGCCCTGCTGGGAGAGGGCGTGCCGCACGGCGGCCGCCGCGGTCTCGTTGGGTGCGCGGCTGACACTGCCGTCCGGAAGCACCACTTCCACCCCGTTTCGTGCCGGATCGCCGTCGAAGGCGTTCAGGACGGGGCCGGGGTGGTCCGCTTGTGGATCGGCGGGGATCTCCGGCGTGAGCGCCGTGGCCCGTTCGGTGAGGTCGGCGAGGGTCGCGGTGGTCCGGGTCAGTACGTCCAGGCCGGCGACGAGGTGCTCGACCGCCACGGTGAGCAGCATCAGCTGTCCCTGCGGCAGGGCTGCCACCGGCGCGGCCTGCCGCGCGAAGGCGACGAAGGAGTCGACGATGCGCATCAGTTCGGCCGCGCCCGTCGCCACGGTGACGGTTCCCTCGAGGACGAGTTCGGCCAGGGCGAGGCCCCGGTCCGCGGCGGTGAGCACGTCGCCGAGCACCCGCTCGACGCTTCCGATCGCCTCGGTGGCCGCGGTGCCGGTCCACGCCCAGGCCAGTTCGGCGACGGCCGTGCTGCCCTCCGCGTACACCTCCTCGGCCCACTGTGCGCCGAGACGGACGAGGTCGGCGGTCTCCGTCCCGGGTGCAGGAGCGGGACCGAAGGCGTTCAGCAGGTCGGTGAGCGGCGCGACGAGCGGGTCGTTCCCGGCGACGATCACAGGTTCTCCGTCCCGGCCTGCAGCCGTGCCTCGGTGTCGGCGACGGTGCGGTCGTAGGCGTCGGCCGACGCGACGGCATTCGTCCCGATCCCGGCGACGAGCTCACCGAGGCGGCCCAGTTCCCGCACGTGCGCGGCGTGCGTCGCGGTGACCGCGGCCAGGAAGCCCGCCGCGACGGGACCCAGGGCGGTGACCGCCGGACCGGGGTCGCCCTGCCGGGTCCGCGCGGCGGCCTCGAGCAGCCGTGCGGCCAGGGCGTCGGCCCGCACCCCGAAGGTTCTCATCGCCGTCGTGTCGGTCCGCAGGACGTTCTCAACGGGAAGTTCGTTCACCACGCCACCTTTCGTCTCCCGGGGCCGTCGCCGTCGGTGGACGCCGGTCCCCGCCGGCGTTCCGTGGCCCCCGAAGGGTTCGACGCAGCGCGTTCCGCCGCGGTTCCCGCGTTCTATCCTTCGGACATGGACTCGCTCGTCGTCGACCACCCACTCGCGGCTTCCCTGCTCACCAATCTCCGGGACGAACGGAGCGACAACGCCGCCTTCCGGCACGCGTTGCGCCGCCTCACCCAGATGCTCGTCTACGAAGCCGTGCGCGACGCTCCGGTGGAGACGTTCGACGTCCGCACGCCGGTCGCGGTGACCGCCGGTGTGCGCCTGGCGCAACCTCCGCTCCTGGTCCCGGTGCTGCGGGCGGGACTCGGGATGGTCGAGCAGGCGCACGCGCTGATCCCCGAGGCCCGGGTGGGGTTCGTCGGTCTGGCGCGCGACGAGAAGACCTTCGAGCCGGTTCCCTATCTGGAATCGCTGCCCGAGGACCTGTCGGGGCTGCCGGTCTTCGTCCTCGACCCGATGCTCGCGACGGGCGGCTCGATGGTCCACACCCTCGACCTGCTCGTGCAGCGCGGCGCCACCGACATCACCGCCATCTGCGTCGTCGCCGCGCCGCAGGGCGTCGAGGCGCTCGAGCGGTCGGGCCACCCCGTCCGTTTGGTAACGGCGTCGATCGACGAAGGTCTCAACGAGGACAAGTACATCGTGCCGGGACTCGGTGATGCCGGGGATCGGCAGTTCGGACCCCGCTGAGCGCGAGACTTCTGTTGTTCGTGTGACTCGTGGTGCTGGAGTGACACCTGAACCGCAGTCATCTCGTTACACAAAGGGAACCTACAGATCTCGATCCTTCCGTACGCTTCGGTGTGCTCTGTGAAGTGCGCCACGTGAAGACACCAGAGATGGGGGCGACGGAATGGCAGAAACTTTATCCCGCAGAAATATTCGTGGGTGGGCCCGAGGACTGTCGGTGGGGGTGGTCGCCGTCGTGGCCGCCGTGACCGGTCCCGGGTCGGCCGCGGCGGAAGTCGAGAGCTCGCGGATCCTGCCGCTGGAGGGTGGACACGCCATCGAGGTCATCCAGTCCGACATCTCCACGCAGTTCGTCCCGCCGCTCGACAGTTCACCCGTCAGCGCGGAGTTCTTCTACGACGCGGTCTACACCATCCGGATCACCGGACCGGAGGCTGCGGCCTTCACCGGCACCTCGGTGGTCGCCGGCTTCCAGGTCGGTTATCCGGTGGCCCTGCCCGGTGGCGGCATCACCCTCTACACCCCCGGCCTCGAATGGGGCGTCGAGAGCGGTGGCGGGGTCGATCTGGGGCTCGCCGAGGGGTTCTCGCTCGGGCTGAACGCAGAGGCGATCGGGCCGATCGGCGGAGAACCCGAGGACACCGAGGTCGCGGTCGGAGGCGACGTCGGGATCGCTCCCGAAGTGTCCCTCAACGTGGGTGCGGAGTCACTCGGCATCCTCGGCGGCGACATCATCCCCTCGCAGGAGGCCGAGATCCTGCTCGAACCCGGCGGGATCACCGACGTCCCCATCCTCGAGGGCGTCGCCTTCGACGGTCCCGAGACGACGATCCACATCGCGGGCGTGCACGCCTCGATCTCCGGTGTCGTCGGCCCCGTGAACGTGCGCCCGTACCTGAAGGCGATCACCTCGAACGGCGACACCGTCGTGACCTACGGTCCGCCGCACACCATGTGACCCCCACAGGGCGGGATCCGCACAGGACGGATCAGCCGAGCGAGGCCGCCCAGCCGCGCAGCACCTCCAGGGTTGCTTCCGCGGCCGGGCGGTCCCGCTCGTCCACGACCTCCAGATAGAACTTGAGCTTCGGCTCCGTCCCCGACGGGCGGACCACCACCCGCAGCGTCGCCCCTTCGAACACCAGGGCGTCGGTGCGCAGAGGGCCGTCCGTCGCCGCCAGGTCGGTGAACGTCACCGCTTCATCCGCCAGCCGGTCGGGCGGCGCGGTCCGCAACCGATCCATGACGGCGTCGATCCGCGCCGGGTCGTCCACCCGCAGCGAGACCTGCCCGCCGACGTGCACCCCGAACTCGCGGTGCAGGTCGACGAGGGCATCGGTGAGAGTGCGTCCCGCCGCCTTCAGCTCGGCGGCGTAGTCGGCCGCCACCACGGCCGTCGCGATGCCGTCCTTGTCACGGACCGCATCGGGATCGACACAGTGCCCGATCGCCTCCTCGTACGCGTAGACCAGGCCCTCACCGGCGCGGGCGAGCCATTTGAAACCCGTCAGGGTCTGCGCGAACCGTGCCCCGCGCGCGGCGGCCAGCCGGCTCAGCAATGTCGACGACACGATCGTCGTGGCGACCAGCGAGCCCGGCGGTGACGCGGCGAGGATCCGGTCGCCGAGCAGCACCCCGGTGTCGTCGCCGCGCAGCATCCGCCATCCCTGCGCGGTGGGCACGCCCACCGCGCAGCGATCGGCGTCGGGATCCAGCGCGAGCGCGAGATCCGCCTCCACCTCGGCCGCGAGGGCCAGCACCGCGTCGGTGGCACCGGGCTCCTCGGGATTCGGGAAGGCGACCGTCGGGAAGGCCGGATCCGGGTGGAACTGCGACTCCACGACGTGCACGTCGCCGAAGCCCGCCGCCCGCAGCGCCGCGACGGCCGTCTCACCGCCCACCCCGTGCAGCGCCGTCAGCGCGATGCGCAGCGTCCGGTGCGGGGACCGGGGGAGCCCGGCCACCCGCGCGAGATAGCGCTCCACCAGCTCGTCGCCCCGCGACGCGACCGGCGTGCGCGGGACGTCCTCCGCGGCGGGTGCCGCATCGATCGCCGCCTCGATCTCGCGGTCGGCGGGGGAGAGCAGCTGCGCACCGTCCGAGAGGTACACCTTGTAACCGTTGTCGGCGGCGGGATTGTGCGAGGCCGTGATCTGCACCCCGGCCACCGCCCCGAGCGCGCGGACGGCGAAGGCGGTCACCGGCGTCGGCAGCGGGCGCCCGAGCGCGACGACGTCGAATCCCGCGGCGGCGAGGACCTCCGCGGCGGCGGTGTGGAACTCGGCCGAGCCCGTGCGTGCGTCCCGGCCCACGACGACGGTGCCCCCGGCATGGCCCTGCATGATCAGCCACGACGCGAGGCCCGCCGTGGTGCGCACGACCACCGGCACGTTCATGCAGTCCGGGCCCTCACCGACCGGGCCGCGCAGTCCCGCCGTCCCGAACCGCAGCGTCACAGCCGGGCCGCCAGTTCACGCAGCAGATCACCCATGCGGGTCGCGGCGGCACGACCCGCCGCGAGGACCTCGGCGTGATCGAGGTGTTCCCCGGTGATGCCCGCCGCGGCGTTGGTGACCAGCGAGACCGCCAGCACCCGGGCACCGGCGGCGCGCGCGGCGATGGTCTCGTGCACGGTGGACATGCCCACCAGATCGGCGCCGAGGGTGCGCAGCATGCGGATCTCCGCCGGCGTCTCGTAGTGCGGACCGGGCAGCCCCGCGTAGACGCCCTCGCGCAGGCTCGGGTCGAACTCGCGGGCCAGTGCCCGCAGATCCGCGGAGTAGGCGTCGACGAGGTCGACGAACTGGGCGCCCACCAGCGGCGACCGGCCGGTGAGGTTGAGATGGTCGGAGATGAGCACCGGCTCACCCACCGCGAACTCGGGATCGATGCCGCCCGCGGCGTTGGTGAGGATCACCGTGCGGGCCCCGGCCGCGACGGCCGTGCGCACCGGATGCACGACGCGGGAGAGGTCGTGCCCCTCGTAGGCGTGGATGCGGCCCGCCAGGACGAGGACCGACTTGTCGCCGACCCGCACCGAGTGCACCTCGCCCGGATGCCCGGCGGCGGTCGGCGGCAGGAAACCGGGCAGCTCGCTCATCGGCACGGTGGCCACCGGCGCCCCGAAGCTGTCGACGGCCGCGCGCCATCCGGAACCGAGGACGACGGCGACGGAGTGCTCGGGCACCCCGGTGCGTTCGGCGAGGGCCGCGGCGGCCGCCTCGGCTGCGGCGGCGGGATCGAAGGTCTGGTCCGGTACACCCATGGCATCGGACCCTAACCGCAACCGGGTGTTCGTGCCCCGCCGGAACAGGGTGCGCGGATGGATCGATCGGCCCGGGCGGGCATGACAGACTGGACCACGTGACGACCGAATCCGACAGGGCGATCGAGGCTGCTTCCGGGGACCTCATCGCGTTGTCGCATTCGATCCACGCCGAACCGGAACTCGCCTTCGAGGAGCACCGCAGCGCGGCCAAGGTCGTCGAGGTCCTGCGCGAGCACGGTTTCGAGGTGCGGACGGGGATCGCCGATCTGCCCACCGCCTTCGACGCCCGCTACGGCAGCGGCGAGCTCGTCCTGGCGTTCCTCGCCGAGTACGACGCACTGCCCGGCATCGGCCACGCCTGCGGGCACAACATCATCGCTGCCGCGGCCGCCGGCGCCGGGATCGGACTGGCCGCGCTCGCCGACGAACTCGGCGTCACCGTGCGGGTGATCGGCACCCCGGCGGAGGAGACCGGTGGCGGCAAGGTGCTCATGCTCGAGCGCGGCGTGTTCGACGACGTCGGCGCCGCGATGATGGTGCACCCGGGCCCCCAGGACATCACCGGCGCGACCTCGCTCGCCCTCGCCGACATCGCGGTCGAGTACGAGGGCCGCGAGGCCCACGCGTCCGCCGCCCCCGAGTACGGCCTCAACGCGGCCGACGCGGCGACCGTCGCGCAGGTCGCGGTCGGATTGCTGCGCCAGCACCTGCATCCCGGACAGCAGATCCACGGGATCGTCGCGCAGGGCGGGATCGCGCCGAACATCGTGCCGAGCCACACCGAGCTGCTCTACTACCTGCGCGCGGGCACCAGCGAACTCCTCGACGACCTGGTCGAACGGGCCCGCAACTGTTTCGCCGCAGGGGCTCTCGCCACCGGCTGCACCCACCGGATCCGGACCGTGTCGCCGACCTACACCGAACTCACTCCCGACCCCTGGCTGGTGCAGGCATATCGTGAGGAGATCATCGATCTCGGGCGCCGTCCGCTGCCCGTGGAGGAGGAAGGAGCGCGCCCCCTGGGCAGCACCGACATGGGAAACGTGACGAACGTGGTTCCGGGTATCCATCCCGTCATCGGACTCGACTCCGGTGGCGCGGTCACACATCAGGAAGCGTTCGCCGCCGCGTGCGTCACGTGGTCCGCCGACCGCGCGGTGCTCGACGGGGCCCGCGCGCTGGCGCGCACCGCCGCCCGTGCCGCCGCCGACCCGGACCGTCGTGCGGTGTTCCTCGAGGGGGTCGATCGCCGATGAATCCGTACGTGGAGAAGTGGCTCGACCGGCACCTCGACGACCTGTCGGCCTGGCGCCGCCACATCCATGCCAATCCGGAACTCGCACGGCAGGAGTACGCCACCACCGAGTTCGTCGCCAACCATCTGCGGGCCGCCGGGCTCGACCCGAAGGTGCTGCCCCGCGGCACCGGCCTGATCTGCGATCTCGGGCCGTCCGAGGGCCCGCGGATCGCGCTGCGCGCTGACATGGACGCGCTGCCCCTGCAGGAGATGACGGGCCTGCCCTTCGAGTCGACGGTGCCGGGTGTGTCGCACGCCTGCGGTCACGACGCCCACACGACGGTGCTGCTCGGTGCGGGCCTGGCGCTGGCGAGCGTCCCGGAACTGCCGGTGGGGGTCCGGCTGGTCTTCCAGCCCGCCGAGGAGGTCATGCCGGGTGGGGCGCTCGACGTCGTCGCGGCCGGTGGCCTCGAAGGGGTCTCGCGCATCTTCGCGCTGCACTGCGATCCGCGCCTCGAGGCCGGCAAGATCGGCATGCGGGTCGGACCGATCACCTCGGCGGCGGACACCGTCGAGCTCGTGCTCGACTCGCCCGGTGGGCACACCTCGCGCCCGCACCTGACCGGCGATCTGGTCTACGGCCTCGGCGCGGTCATCACCGGCCTGCCGGGCATGCTGAGCCGGCGTATCGATCCGCGCACCGGCACCGTGATGGTGTGGGGCGCGGTGAGCGCGGGCAAGGCCCCGAATGCGATCCCGCGCACCGGCATGCTGGCCGGCACCGTCCGCACCGGCGACCACGACACCTGGCAGCTGCTCGAGCCGATGGTCCGGGAGATCGTCCACGGTCTGCTCGCCCCGACGGGGGTCAGCTACGAACTGAACTACCGGCGCGGGGTGCCGCCGGTGGTCAACGACGAGGTCTCGGCGCGCATGTTCGAGGACGCCATCCGCGCCCTCGGCCCCAACGCCCTGTCCGACACCCCGCAATCCGGTGGGGGCGAGGACTTCTCGTGGTATCTCGAACACGTGCCGGGCGCGATGGGGCGTCTCGGTGTGTGGTCGGGCAGCGGGCCGGAACTCGACATCCACCAGCCCACCTTCGATCTCGACGAGCGGGCGCTCGCGGTGGGTGTGCGGGTGATGACCAATCTCGTCCTGCAGGCCGGCTGAGCGGCCCGGCCGGCAGGACGAGCCGGGGAACTCAGTAGACGTCGGCGTCGGGCCGACCCGGCCCGACGTTGCGGCTGTTGCGGGTCCGCAGGTCGCGGACGTAGTCGGCGGGAGCCCCCGCGATCTCGGCGGCGTCCGCCATGACCCCGAGATACCGCGCGGACGGCAGTCCGCCCTCGTAACCGTCGACGACGTACAGCCAGGCCAGAACGGGGCCCTCGTCGGTGTCGACGCGGAGCCGGATCTTGCGGTGGAAGCCGAGTTCGGCGCCCTCCCAGCGGTCGAGGCTGCGCTCGTCCTCCTCGGGCACGTCGTAGAGCACGACGAACACCTTGGAATCGGGGTCCTCGACGACGGTCGCCAGTGCGCCCTCCCAGCCGATGTCGGCACCGGCGAAGGTCAGCCGCCATCCGTGCAACCAGCCGGTTCCTGCCATCGGCGAGTGCGGGCAGCGCGTCAGCATCTGCTCCGGATGCATGTTGGACCCGTAGGCGGCGTAGATCGGCACGGTCATAAGGTTAACCCGTCCTCCCGCACGGTCGGCGGAGGGGCGTTCCGCGCCGGGTCTGCCGGTCCGTGTGCGCGGGTGACGGGACGTGGCATAGCGTAGAACGCGGCGTGTGCGCTCACCCCGCGCGCACGAGCGGTACGTCCCGACACCATTCGGAATCGATACAGAGGAGAACAATGACCCGGATCGTCATCATCGGCGGCGGCCCCGCAGGATACGAGGCTGCGCTGGTGGCCTCCCAGTACGGCGCGACGGTCTCTCTGATCGATTCGGACGGGATCGGCGGCGCATGCGTGCTCTTCGACTGCGTGCCCTCCAAGACCTTCATCGCTTCGACCGGTGTGCGCACCGACATGCGTCGCGCCGCCGATCTGGGCATCGAACTCGAGCGGGCCGCGGTGTCGTTGCCGCAGGTGCACTCCCGCGTGAAGAGCCTCGCCCGCGCGCAGTCCGCCGACATCCGCACCAAGCTCGAGGCAGCCGGGGTGCAGCTGTTCTCCGGTCACGGCGAACTCGTCGACCCGCAGCCCGGCATGGCCGCCCACCAGGTCCGCGCCAAGTTGTTCACCGGTGACGAGAGGGTCCTCGAGGCCGACGTCGTGCTCATCGCCACCGGCGCGAGCCCGCGCATCCTGCCGGGCGCGGAACCGGACGGTGAGAGGATCCTCACCTGGCGTCAGCTCTACGACCTCGAGAAGCTGCCCGAACACCTCGTCGTCGTCGGTTCGGGTGTCACCGGCGCCGAGTTCGTCTCCGCCTACACCGAGGTCGGCGTGCAGGTCACCGTCGTCTCCAGCCGCGACCGAATCCTGCCGCACGAGGACGAGGACGCGGCGCTCGTGCTCGAGGACGTCCTCACCGAGCGCGGTGTCACCCTCGTCAAGCACGCCCGCGCCGACCGGGTCGAACGCACCGAGGACGGCGTCCGCGTGCTCCTCGCCGACGGCCGGATCGTCGAGGGCAGCCACGTGCTGATGACCGTCGGTTCGGTGCCCAACACGCAGAACCTCGGCCTCGAGAAGGTCGGCCTCGAGGTCGACCGCGGCGGCTATCTGCCCGTCGACCGGGTCTCCCGCACCGCCGTCGCCGGTATCTACGCCGCCGGCGACTGCACCGGCCTGCTGCCGCTCGCCTCGGTCGCGGCCATGCAGGGCCGCATCGCGATGTACCACGCGCTCGGTGAGGGCGTCAGCCCCATCAAGCTGAAGACCGTTGCGGCCGCGGTGTTCACGCGCCCGGAGATCGCGGCGGTCGGTGTCAGCCAGGCCTCCATCGACAAGGGCGAGATCCCCGCCCGCACGGTCATGCTGCCGCTCAACACCAACCCGCGGGCGAAGATGTCGGGCCTGCGCCGCGGTTTCGTGAAGATCTTCTGCCGCCCCGCGACCGGCGTGGTCATCGGCGGTGTCGTGGTGGCGCCGACCGCCTCCGAGCTGATCCTGCCGATCGCCCTTGCGGTGCAGAACAATCTGACCGTCAGCGACCTCGCGGCGACCTTCTCGGTGTACCCGTCGCTGAGCGGTTCGGTGACCGAGGCCGCCCGGCAGCTGATGCGCCACGACGACCTGGACTGACCCCGACGGGGTGGGACCGTCCGGAGCCCGCCCCGCTCAGGCCCAGTCGTAGGTGCGTTCGACGGCCTTGTTCCACTCGGCGAACAGTCGCTCCCGCTCCCGGACGTCCATCTGCGGCTCCCAGGTGCGGCCGGCGGTCCAGTTGCGGCGGATCTCGTCCTCGTCCTTCCAGAACCCCACGGCCAGGCCCGCCGCGTAGGCCGCACCGAGCGCGGTGGTCTCCGAGACGACGGGACGCACCACCGGCACCCCGAGGATGTCGGACTGGAACTGCATGAGCAGTTCGTTGGCGACCATGCCGCCGTCCGCCTTGAGCGTGCTCAGTTCGACCCCGGAGTCGGCGTTCATCGCCTCGATGACCTCCCGGGTCTGGTAGGCGGTCGCCTCGAGCGCCGCCCGCGCCAGATGTCCCTTCTCCACGAACCGGGTCAGGCCCGCGATCACCCCGCGGGCGTCGGGCCGCCAGCGCGGCGCGAAAAGTCCCGAGAAGGCCGGCACGAAGTAGGCGCCGCCGTTGTCGGGGACGCTCGCCGCGAGCGCCTCGACCTCGTCGGCGGACCGGATGATCCCGAGATTGTCGCGTAGCCACTGCACGAGCGAACCCGTCACCGCGACCGACCCCTCGAGCGCGTAGACGGCCGGGGCGTCGCCGATCCGGTAGCAGACGGTGGTGAGGAGACCGTGGTTGCTGCGCACCGGGGTGGTGCCGGTGTTGAGCAGCAGGAAGTTGCCGGTGCCGTAGGTGTTCTTCGCTTCGCCGGGGGACAGGCAGCCCTGCCCGAAGGTTGCGGCCTGCTGGTCGCCGAGGATCCCGGCGATCGGCACCCCCGCGAGGGGACCGCGTTCGCGGGCGTGCCCGTAGACCTCCGACGAACTGCGGATCTCCGGCAGCATCGACATCGGGATCCCGAGTTCCGCGCAGATCTCCGGATCCCATTGCTGGGTCCCGAGATCCATGAGCAGGGTGCGCGAGGCGTTGGTGACGTCCGTGACGTGCAGGCCCGGCGGCTGTCCCTCCTCGCCGAGCCCGCCGGTGAGATTCCACAGGATCCAGCTGTCGACGGTGCCGAACGCGAGGTCGCCGGCTTCGGCGCGGGCGCGGGCCCCGTCGACGTTGTCGAGGATCCACCGCACCTTCGGGCCCGCGAAGTAGGTCGACAGCGGCAGGCCGGTGACGTGCCGGAACCGGTCCGGCCCGGCCTCCCCGCCGAGTTCCTCGACGATGCGGTCGGTGCGGGTGTCCTGCCAGACGATCGCGTTGTACACCGGCTTTCCGGTGGTGCGATCCCACACCACGGTGGTCTCGCGCTGGTTCGTGATGCCGATCGCGGCGATGTCGTCGCGGCGCAGATCCGCCTTCGCCAGCGCCGCCGCCCCGACCTCACGGGTGTTGAGCCACAACTCCTCCGGGTCGTGCTCGACCCAGCCCGCCCGCGGGAAGTACTGCCGGTGCTCCTTCTGGGCGACCGACACGATGCGCCCGTCGTGGTCGAAGATGATGCACCGGCTCGACGTGGTGCCCTGGTCGATCGCCGCGATGAACTGTTTCACTGGTGGTCCTCGGGTGACGGGAACGGTCGTGCGCAACGTGCTCACCGCACGCTGCGCGCATGAACCTACTAGCGTCCACGCCCGCGTGCGCACGGAAGCCCACAACCGGGAAACGAGGTCCACAACCGCTGAGGTCGTCGATTCGGGGTGCGAACGTACATCAGGGTTGTGGGCCCGACTGCCACGTTTCCACCGCACGCCGGGCCGCTCGAGCCACTAGCCTTGATCGCGACACGTCGGCGACTCACGGGAGCGGGTGCGGTGACCAACCATTCGAGTGTGCAACTCCTCGGTCCGCAGCAGCGCGCCGAGGCCTGGCGTCGGCTCGCCACCGAACAGTTCGACGTCGTCGTGATCGGCGGAGGCGTCGTCGGCGCCGGTGCCGCCCTGGACGCCGCCACCCGGGGCCTGCGGGTCGCGCTCGTCGAGGCCCGGGACTTCGCGTCCGGCACGTCGAGCCGGTCGTCGAAGATGTTCCACGGGGGCCTGCGCTATCTCGAACAGCTCGAGTTCGGGTTGGTGCGCGAGGCCCTGCGCGAACGCGAACTCGCCCTGACGACGCTGGCCCCGCACCTGGTCAAGCCGCTGAAATTCCTGTTCCCGCTCACCCACCGGGTGTGGGAGCGCCCCTACATCGGGGCGGGCATCTTCCTCTACGACCGGCTCGGCGGCGCGAAATCGGTTCCCGCGCAGAAACACCTCACCCGCTCCGGCGCACTGCGCATGGCGCCGGGGCTCAAACGGAACTCGCTCGTCGGCGGGATCCGCTACTACGACACCGTCGTCGACGACGCCCGCCACACCATGACCGTCGCGCGGACGGCCGCCCACTACGGGGCGGTGGTGCGGACGTCCACGCAGGTCGTGGGATTCCTGCGCGAGGCCGACCGGGTGTCGGGAGTGCGGGTGCGCGACAGCGAGGACGGCACCGTCACCGAGGTGCGGGCCCACGCGGTGATCAACGCGACCGGCGTGTGGACCGACGAGATCCAGGCGCTGTCGCGCCAGCGCGGACGGTTCCGGGTGCGGGCGTCGAAGGGCGTGCACATCGTCGTGCCCCGCGACCGCATCGTCAGCGACTCGGCGATCATCCTGCGCACCGAGAAGTCGGTGCTGTTCGTCATCCCGTGGGGCAACCACTGGATCATCGGCACCACCGACACCGACTGGAATCTCGACCTCGCGCACCCGGCGGCGACGAAGGCCGACATCGACTACATCCTCGACCACGTCAACCGGGTGCTGGTCGTGCCGCTCACCCACGACGACATCGACGGGGTGTACGCCGGGCTGCGTCCGCTGCTGGCGGGGGAGAGCGACGAGACGTCGAAGCTGTCGCGCGAGCACGCCGTCGCGCGGGTGGCGCCGGGCCTCGTCGCGATCGCCGGCGGCAAGTACACGACCTACCGGGTGATGGCCGAGGACGCCGTCGATCTCGCGGCCGAGGACATCCCGGCCCGCATCGCGTCGTCGATCACCGAGAAGGTGCCCCTCGTGGGGGCCGACGGCTACTTCGCGCTGGTCAACCAGACCATGCACCTTGCCGAGGAGTTCGGTCTGCACCCCTACCGGGTCAAGCACCTGCTCGACCGCTACGGCTCGCTCGTCGAGGACGTGCTGGCGCTCGCGAAGGGCCGGCCCGAACTCCTCGAACCCCTCACCGACGCCCCGCAGTACCTGCAGGTCGAGATCGTCTACGGCGCCGCTGCGGAGGGCGCGCTGCACCTCGAGGACCTGCTGGCGCGCCGCACCCGAATCGCCATCGAGTACCCGCACCGCGGGGCGCACTGCGCGGAGCAGGTGGCCCGGCTCGTCGCACCGATCCTGGGCTGGGACGACGAGACGATCGACCGGGAGATCGAGACCTACCGGGCGCGCGTCGAGGCCGAGATCCGGTCGCAGTCGCAACCGGACGACGAGTCGGCCGACGCCTTGCGTGCCGCGGCCCCCGAGGCCCGCCCGGAAATCCTCGAACCGGTACCGATCACCTGAACCGTGGGCGGGCCGGGCGCGGCGCGCCCTGGGAGCTCGGTGAACTCGGTCGACTCAGTGGGTGAGCACGACCTTCACGATCACCACGATCGTCGCGACCAGCACGAGCCCCACTGCGGCGACCGCCGTGCGGGTGTTCGGTTTGTGTCCCTGCAGCCGCCGCACGACGAAGATCGTCGACCCGATACGAACCAGCACCGCGACCTCCGCGAGGAGATGCGCGGTCCGTGGCTCGAGCCAGCCGAACCAGGCCGTGAGCAGGATCAGGCAGGGCATCACCGCCGACGAGAGGATGGGCACCGAATCGCGGAGTTCCTCGATCCGCTCGGCGCGTGTCAGCTGCTCCCCGGACCGCACGGACTGCGAGACGGACTCGGCGAAGACGTGCGCGATGAAGGTCGACAGCGCGGTGCCGAGCACGATCGCGATCCCCACGTACTGGGGGGACGTCGTGATCGGGACCAGGGCCGCCAGGACCAGGATGTTGCCGTAGACGTAGGCGCTGATGCGGGAGGCCGCCGCCTCGCGGGAGAGCGGTCGGCGTCCGGACGACAGGTACGAGGGCGTGGACACCCACTCAGATTCGCACAGGTCGGCGGGAATGCGTCAGGGTGAAACGGACGGGCGATTCCGGCGTGTCACCCTCGGGCTGTAGTGCATCGGCGAGTCGCGGCGGTCCACCGGCGGCAGGTTGCGGGCCGGGGTCTCGAGCAGCCCGGCGGCGGGAATGCGGCCGAAGGCGCGGTCCCACCCCGCGCGGGCCCGCGGGTGGTAGCGGTAGCGCCACGGCACGAGCCGGCCGCCGAGACCGATCGCGCGGCCGATCAGGGCGTGGAGGGTGGCCTCGGGCCGGCTCCAGCGGTAGCCGAGCAGGTCGCGCACCGGCGGGTCGTACAGGCCGATCGTCAGCCACAGGAACCCGGCGATCACCGGCGGGCGGATGATCCTCCAGAGGGGTTCGGGGAACCACCACAGATAGGGCGGGCGGCCGATCCGCCACATGTCCAGCACGTCCCGGGCGGCCTTGTTGTCCTCCAGGACGTTGCGGCACATGTGGTCCCAGTACTCGAGGAAGGCCTCCCAGGACTCGGGGACCGGGTGCATCGGCATGCCGTACAGGCGGTACCACTGCACGTGCTCGTCGAAGAGCCGGTGCTTGTCCTCGAGGGTGAGCGGACCGTCGAACCACTCGATGGACACGACCAGGCTGTAGAAGAAGGTCGCGTGCGCCCAGTAGAAGGTCTCCGGGTCGAGGGCGTGGTATCTACGGCCCTTCTTGTCCACGCCCTTGATGGTGTTGTGGTAGCCGCGCACCTTCGCTGCCGTCTCCGCCGCGCGGGGACCGTCGAAGACGACGCCGTAGATCGGGTACAGCGAGCGGTAGAGGCGTTCCCAGCGCTCGTCGAAGAAATCCGAGTGCTCCTCGACGCCCGCGCCGAGACCGGGGTGCATGTTCTGCATCGACCCCGCCCACGGTCCGAAGATCATGCCCCGCCAGCCGCCGAAGTACCTCCAGGTCAGCGAGTCGGGGCCCAGAGGCTTCGGAGCGACCCGCTCGTGGGGCTTCGGAGCGACCCGCTCGTGGGGCTTCGGAGCGACCCGCTCGTGAGACCCGGCAGCGGCCCGCCGCTCGTCGGAGGAAGGGGCGGTGCCCGGCTCGGCGGAGCTCTGACTACGCATGTTGTCAGAGTAGGATTCGGCGGGCACGCAGTCAACGACGGGAAGCGACTCCAGTGGACACCACGCGACGCAGCTGGGCAGGCGTCGACCTCAGGGAACGGCGTCGACTGCGGCGGGAACGGCTGCTGGCCGTGGGCGTCGACCTGCTCGGCTCGACCGATGGTGCCGCCGCCAACGTCCGGGCGGTGTGCCGCGCCGCCGAACTCACCGAACGGTACTTCTACGAGAGCTTCGCCGACCGCGACACCTTCGTCCGCGAGGTCTACGCCCACGTCGCGAACCAGGCCCGCGACGCTCTCGCCCGGGCGGTGATCTCCGCCCCGCCCGCCGGACGCGCCGAGGCGGCGGTGCGGGCCTTCGTCGAGCTCATGGTCGACGACCCCGCCAAGGGACGGGTCCTGCTCCTGGCGCCGCTGCGCGAACCGGCGATCAGCCGACGCGGCGTCGAACTCGCCCCCAGCTTCGTCGCGCTCGTCCGCGACCAGCTGCCCCCGGGCGGCGACGAGGGGCACCGCAGCATGGTCGCGCTCGGCGTCGTCGGGGCGCTCACCAGTCTCTTCATGGGTTATCTCGAAGGCGACCTCGCGGTGTCGCGGGAGACGCTGATCCGGCACTGCGTCGGGCTGGTCGAACAGGCCGGCCACACGCGGTGGCCGGCGACTCAGCCGGAAACCCTCTCGCGGGACGGCTGACAGCGCGGGCACCGGTACACCACGCGTTCCGGATCGGTCGCGGTCCCGATCTCCCCGGACCGGATCGGGGTGTGGCAGCGCCGGCACGGCTTCCCGCGCCGCCCGTACACCCACAGATTGCGGCCCGGCCGTCGGTCGCCGGTGGTGATCCGCGTCGTCCGATCGCGATTCGCGGTCAGCAATCGGTGCGCGAGATCGACCCAGGCCGCCGGAGCACCCGCCTCACCGACCGGCGTCCACGGATCGACACCGCGCAGGAAACACAGTTCGGACCGGTAGACGTTGCCGACCCCGGCCATGATGCGCTGATCGAGCAGCGCCACCCCGATCGGCCGGCCGGGATCGCGCGCCAGATTCGCCGCGGCCCGCTCCGGATCCCAGTCCGGGCCGAGGAGATCCGGGCCGAGATGCCCGACGGCCTCGTTCTCCCGGTCGCGGGCCAGCACCTCGACGATGCCGAGTTCGAAGCCCACCGCCTGCACCTCCTCGGTGCCGAGCACGATCCGGGCCTTGTACCCGGGCTTGCGCCAACGGGTTCCGCGTTCGTAGACGTGCCACTCACCCTCCATCTTCAGGTGCGTGTGCACGGAGACGTCCGCGACCCGGATCAGCAGGTGCTTGCCGCGCGAGACCACTTCGTCGACGGTGCGGCCGGTGAAATCGGCCGTCGCGAAACGGGGAACGCGGAAATCGGTCTCTGTCAGCACCTTCCCCTCCAGGGCCGCGCGCAGCCGCCGCGCGGCGCGGAAGACGGTATCTCCCTCCGGCAAGTCAGAACCTCAGCCGGTAGCCGCGGGGCGTCGCCGCGAACCCCGCCTCGGCGAGGTACACCGCGAACTCGTTCCCGTGGATGGACGCACCGTCGACCTTCTCGACCACGATCTTGTCGACCCCGCCGCGTTTGACGGTCGCGGCCAGCGATGTGCACGCACTGCGCAACCGGCCCGGATCGTCGTCGAAGGTCAGCAGCGTGCGGCCCCCGCGTTCGACGAACAGCACGAGCAGCCCGTCGACCAGCACCACGAGACCCCCGGCCTTGCGGCCCGGCCGGTGCCGCGGTGCGTCGTCGTCGGCGGCGCTCCTCGGCCACGGCAACGCCGCGCCGTACGGATTCGCCGGATCGCACGCCGCCAGGGTGACGGCCGCGGTCTCCGAGTGCCGGCCCTCGATCGAATCGGAGAACGACCGCAGCCGGTCCACCACCGCCGGGGTGGAGAACTGCGCGCCGCCGAGCGAATCGACGAAATAGCCGCGGCGGCACCGGCCCATCTCCTCGAACCGGGCCAGCACCTTGTACATCGTCGCGAAACCGCCCGGCACACCCTCGCCGGCGACCACCCCGCGCGTGACCACCCCGTAGCGTTCGAGCAGCAACTCCGCGGTGGTGTGGGCCCGCACCGTCGCGTCGGTCTCGCGTTCGGGCAGCAGCGACCAGCGGCCGCTCACCGTCGGTGGCCCGGTGCGGCTCGGCACCACCGGCCGGGCCCGGTACATCCGCGCCCGCGGTGCCCGCCGCGGGGTGCGGTGCGCGGGCTTGGCGCGGGAGGTGTCGCCGATCAGCGCACGCAGCGGGGCGAGGGTGTCGCCCGCGACGTGCCCCGCCCACACCAGCTCCCACAGCGCGTCGGCCACCTGCGAGTCGCTCGCGGTGGTGTGCAGTGCGGTGACCGCGTCGACCAGCTGCCGGAAGAAGAACGCCCCACCCCCGGCCAGCGAGTCGAGGATCGCCCGGTGCACCGGACCGAGTTCGATGTCCTCGGCGGGTGGGAGGCTCACCGGCGCCAGATCGGCCGGATGCAGCGCCACCCAGCCGTCCTTGCCGGAGATCGCCCCGGCACCCGACCACAGCACCTCACCGGTCGTGGTGAGCTCGTCGAGCATCGTCGGGTTGTAGTCGCGTACCCGGGGCGCCAGGATCAGCGGCTCGAGAGCGCTCGCCGGGACCGGCACCCCGGCGAGCTGTTCGACGACCGTGAGCACCCCGTCGATCCCGTACAGTGCGCTCGCCCCGGGGCCGGTGCCGAGATGGTGCCAGTCGGGCAGGAACCGGCCCAGCGTCGCGGTGCTGACCGGCTCGACGTCCTGCCGCGCCGCCGCGAGGGACCGGCGCCGCAACCGGCGCAGCACCTCGCTGTCGCACCACTCCGATCCCGTCGCACCGGGGCGGAATTCCCCTGCGGTGACGCGCTTCTCGTCGGCCAGACGGGTGAGGACCGATTCGACGACCGCGGGCCCGAGACCGAACCGGGCCGCGGCCTCCGCGGTGGTGAACGGCCCGTGCGTGCGGGCGTGCCGGGCGATCAGGTCGCCGAGCGGATCCGACACGGGCTCGACGAACACCGTCGGTACCCCGATCGGCAGCGGCACCCCGAGCGCGTCGCGCAGTCGGGAGGCGTCCTCGATCGCCGCCCACCGGTGCTCACCGGCGTACGAGACCCGCAGCGCGCGACGCTGCGTCTCGAGGTCGGCGATCCACTCCGCCGGGTCGTCGGTGGTGCGCTCGCGCAGCTCGGCGTCGGTGAGCGGGCCGAGCAGCCGCAGCAGGTCGGCGACCCCCTCCGCGTCGCGGGCGCGGCGCTCCGGGGTCAGTCGCTGCAGTTCGCGTTCGGCCTCCTCGATGACATCGGCGTCGAGCAGTTCGCGCAGCTCGACCCGGCCGAGCAGCTCGGCGAGCAGCGACGAATCCAGCGACAGCGCCGCCGCCCGGCGTTCGGCGAGCGGGCTGTCGCCCTCGTAGAGGAACTCGCCCACGTAGGAGAACAGCAGCGACGTCGCGAACGGGGAGGCCGTGGGTGTCTCGACCTCCACCAGCCGGATCTTCCGCTGGGCGATGCGGCCGAGCAGGCCGCGCAGGGCGGGCAGGTCGTAGACGTCCTGCAGGCACTCGCGGACCGTCTCGAGCAGGATCGGGAAGTCGGGGAACCGCCGCGCCACGTCGAGCAGTTGCGCCGACCGCTGGCGTTGCTGCCACAACGGGGCCCGCTTGCCCGGATTGCGGCGCGGCAACAGCAGCGCACGGGCCGCGCACTCGCGGAAGCGGGAGGCGAACAGCGCAGACCCGCCGACCTGTTCGGTGACGATGTCGTCGATCTCGTCGGTGTCGAAGACGAAGATCTCCGAACCCGGGGGTTCGTCGTCGGTGTCGGGCAGACGGACGATGATGCCGTCGTCGGACGGGGTGGGATGCGACTCGACGCCGTAGCGGTCGAGCAGCCGCGCGCCCACCGCCAGCGCCCACGGGGCGTGCACGCGCAACCCGAAGGGGGAGTGCAGCACGATGCGCCAGTCGCCGAGCTCGTCGCGGAACCGCTCGACGACGAGCGTGCGGTCGGTGGGCAGGTGCCCGGTGGCGGTGCGCTGCTCGTCGAGCAACCGGATCAGGTTGCCGGTCGCGTACTCGTCGAGACCGCTCTTGCGGCAACGGGTCTCGGCGTCCTCAGGGGAAGCGTGACCCATCTCGCGGAGGAACTCGCCGAGGGCGGCGCCGAGTTCGGCAGGGCGGCCCTGGGAGTCGCCGTGCCAGAACGGCAACCGGCCGGGGCGGCCGTAGGCGGGGGAGACCAGCACCCGGTCGAAGGTGATCTCCTCGATCCGCCAGCTCGTCGCGCCGAGCGCGAACACGTCGCCGACGCGCGACTCGTAGACCATCTCCTCGTCGAGTTCCCCGACGCGCGTGTTCTTCTCGCCCACCATGTAGACGGTGAACAGACCGCGGTCGGGGATCGTGCCACCGGAGGTGACGGCGAGCCGCTGCGCCCCGGGCCGCCCGGTGAGGGTGCCGGCCTCGCGGTCCCACACCACCCGCGGACGCAGTTCGGCGAACTCGTCGGAGGGATACCGGCCGGCGAGCAGATCGAGGACGGACTCGTAGACCGCCCGGGACAGGGTCGCGAACGACCCGCTGCGGCGGACGGTGTCGAACCAGTCGTCGACGTCGAGCGGATCGAGTGCGGTCGCCGCGACCGTCTGCTGCGCGAGCACGTCCAGTGGGTTGGCGGGCACCTGCAGCGCCTCGATGTGCCCTTCGACCATCCGCTCGACGGTCACCGCGCAGTGCACGAGATCGGTGCGGTGCTTGGGGAACAGCACGCCGCGCGAGGTCTCGCCCACCTGGTGCCCGGCCCGCCCGACGCGCTGCAGACCGCTCGCCACCGAGGGTGGGGTCTCGACCTGGATCACGAGATCGACTGCGCCCATGTCGATGCCGAGTTCGAGGCTGGAGGTGGCCACCACGCAGCGCAACCGGCCCGACTTGAGGTCGTCCTCGATCAGCGCCCGCTGGTCCTTGCTCACCGACCCGTGATGGGCGCGCGCCAGCACCGGCGGGGCACCCGCGACGGTCTCGGTGGGGGACCCGAGTTGCGCCGGCGGCGCGTGCTCGCGATCGACTTCCTCGCCGAGACGTTCGGCGTGGATCTCGTTGAGCCGGGCCGTCAGCCGCTCGGAGAGCCGTCGCGAGTTGGCGAACACGATCGTCGAGCGGTGCTCGGTGATGAGGTCGACGATCTGCTCCTCCACGTGCGGCCAGATCGACCCGGCCTGCGGTGTGGGGGACAGCGACTCCTCGTCGGGGTCGGAGACCCCGAGTTCGGTCATGTCCTCCACCGGCACCCGGACCGTCAGGTCCCAGGTCTTCGCCGACGGCGGCGCCACGATCCGGATGGGTGCCGAACCGACGAGGAACCGGCCCACCTCCTCGTGCGGACGCACCGTCGCGGACAGGCCGATGCGCTGCGCCGGCTGCTTCAGCAGCAGATCGAGACGTTCGAGCGACAACGCGAGGTGCGCGCCGCGCTTCGTCCCGGCCACCGCGTGCACCTCGTCGACGATCAGGGTCTCGACCCCGGCGAGGTTCTCCCGCGCCGCCGAGGTGAGCATGAGGAACAGCGACTCGGGTGTGGTGATGAGGATGTCCGGTGGGGTGCGGGCGAGGGCCCGCCGGTCGGCCTGCGAGGTGTCGCCGGACCGCACCCCGACGGTGATCTCCGGGGGAGTGAGCCCGAGCCGCTTCGCCGTCTGGGTGATCCCCACCAGCGGCGAACGCAGGTTCCGTTCGACGTCCACCGCGAGCGCCTTGAGCGGCGACACGTACAACACGCGGGTGCGGTGCTCGCGCGCGGCGTGCTCGTCGGCGGGGGTGGACGAGAGCCGGTCGAGCGACCACAGGAACGCCGACAGCGTCTTGCCCGAGCCGGTGGGGGCCACCACCAGGGTGTGCGCCCCCGACGAGATCGCCTCCCATGCCCCGAGCTGCGCCGCGGTGGGAGCGTCGAAGGCACCGGCGAACCACTCGCGGGTCGGCGCGGAGAAACGCTCCAGGATGTCGGTCACCCCACCATCGTCCACCCCGGCACCGACAACTGGGCCGACATCCTCAGACGACCACGCCCGGATTGAGGATCGCGTTCGGGTCCAGCGCGTCCTTGATCCGCTGCGTCAGCGCCATCACGTCCGGCCCGACCTGCGCGGGCAGCCAGGGCTTCTTGAGCCGGCCGACGCCGTGCTCACCGGTGATGGTGCCACCGAGCTCGATGGCCAGATCCATGATCTTCCCGAACACCAGGTGGGCGCGGGCGGTCATGTCCTCGTCGGCGGGGTCGAAGACGATCAGCGGGTGCGTGTTGCCGTCCCCCGCGTGGGCGATCACGGCGACCGTGACGTCGTGCTCCGTCGCCAGCTCCGCGATGCCACCCACCAGCGCGGGCAGCGCCGGGATCGGCACCCCGACATCCTCGAGGAGCAGGTTGCCGGTGCGTTCCACCGCTGGGATCGCCATGCGCCGGGCGGCGGTGAACGCCTCGCCCTCCTCCGCGTCGTCCGTGGCGAAGACGTCGTCGGCGCCGGCCTCGCGGCAGGCCCGCACCATGATGTCGATCTCCTCGGCCGCCGCGGATCCCGGTGCGTCGGAGCGGGCGATGAGCATCGCCTCGGTGGAGCGGTCCAGGCCCATGCGCAGCATGTCCTCCACCGCCCCGATCGACGCCCGGTCCATGAACTCGAGCATCGCCGGGCGCAGCACACCGGTGATCGCGACGACCGCGTCGGCGGCGGCCTGGACCGTGGCGAAGGTCGCGACCATCGTCGACGCCGGAGGGGGTGGTGGGACGAGCCGCAGCGTCACCTCGGTGATGACCCCGAGGGTGCCCTCGCTGCCGACGAACAGCTTGGTCAGCGACAGCCCGGCCACGTCCTTGACCCGCGGGCCGCCGAGCCGCACCGCCGTGCCGTCGGCGAGCACCACCTCGAGACCGAGCACGTAATCGGTGGTCACCCCGTACTTCACGCAGCACAATCCACCCGCGTTGGTGGCTGCGTTCCCGCCGATCGTGCAGATCTCGAACGACGACGGATCCGGCGGATACCACAGCCCGTGCTCCGCGGCGGCCTGCTTGACCTCGATGTTGAGCAGGCCGGGCTGGGCGACGGCGGTGCGGGTCGCGGTGTCGACGGTGATCGCCCGCATCTTCTCGGTGCTCAGCACGATCCCGTGCGCGAGCCCACCCGAGCCGCCGGACAGGCTCGTGCCCGCCCCGCGCGGCACCACCGGCACCCGGTGGGTGTTCGCCCACCGCAGGGTGGCCTGCACGTCGGCGGTGCAGGTCGCGCGGACCAGGGCGGCCGGCACCGCGGCGTCCGGATCCTGCGCCCGGTCGTGCCGGTATCCGGCAAGGATGTCCGGATCGGTGACCAGCGCCCCGGCGGGCAGCTGAGCGGCGAGTTCGTCGAGGGGCAGCACGGTTCCGGCCGTCACGAGGGCACCGCGGCGGTGTAGCGCGCACGCAGCTTGTGCTTGACGAGCTTGCCGGTGGGGGTGCGCGGCAGGTCGTCGGAGAAATCGATGCTGCGCGGCGCCTTGAAGTGCGACACCCGGGCCCGCACGTAGTCGAGCAGCTCCTGTTCGAGCTCGGGGCTCGGCTCCACCCCGTCGACCAGCTGGACGAGGGCCTTGACCTCCTCACCCATCTCCTCGTTCGGCACACCGATCACCGCGACGTCGAACACCTTCGGGTGCAGGGTGAGCACGTTCTCCGACTCCTGCGGGTATATGTTCACGCCCCCGGAGATGATCGTGAACGCGGCCCGGTCGGTGAGATAGAGATAGCGGTCCTCGTCGAGATAGCCGATGTCGCCGCTGGTCGTCCAGGTCGGGTGCTCGGGGTGCGTCGCCTGCTCGGTCTTGACCGGGTCGTTGTGGTACTCGAACGGACGCTCGTCGCGCTCCCACCACACCGTGCCGATCCCCCCGGTCGGCAGTTCACGACCCTGCTCGTCGCAGATGTGCACGATGCCCAGCACCCCGTCGTGGCCGACGGACCCGGGCCGGGCGAGGGCCTGCTCGGAGTCGATGAAGGTCGCGCCGGCGCCCTCGGTGGAGGCGTAGTACTCGTTGATCACCGGCCCCCACCACTCGATCATGGCGCGCTTGACCTCGGGCGGGCAGGGCGCCGCGGCGTGGATCGCGACCTTCATGCTCGACACGTCGTACTTCGCGCGGGTCTCCTCGGGCAACTTGAGCATCCGCACGAACATCGTCGGCACCCACTGGCTCGCGGTCACCGAGTACCGCTCGATGAGCGCCAGCGCTTCCTCGGCGTCGAAGCGGTCCATGAGGATCACGGTGCCACCGACCGACTGGATCGTCCCGCAGAACCGCAGCGGCGCAGCGTGGTAGAGCGGCGCGGGGCACAGGTAGACGGTGCTGTCGTCGAAGCCGTACATGGGGGCGAACACCGCGGTGTACGGGTCGGGGATGTCCTGCACCCGCCCGTCCGGGAGCTTCGGCTTGATGCCCTTGGGCCGGCCCGTCGTGCCCGACGAATACAGCATGTCCTGCCCGCGAGGCTGATCGTCGAGGGGCGAGGCGTCGAACCGCGCCATCGCCTCCTCGTAGTCCTCGAAGCCCGGCAGCGTCCCGCCGAACGCCACCCGGTGCTCGACCTTCGGGTAGGCCTCGGGTGCCAGGTCCACCGCCTCGGCGGCTTGCGTGGACACGACGAGCGCCTTCGCGCCGCAGTCGTCGACGATGTACGCCGCCTCGGCGGGGGTCAGGTGGCGGTTGACGACGGTGATGTAGAGACCCGAACGCAGCGCCGCCCAGTACACCTCCATGACCCGCAGATCGTTGTTCGAGATCAGGGCCATGTGGTCGCCGCGTTCCAGACCGAGGGAACGCAGGTACTTCGCGAACCGGATCGACCGTTCGTCGAGCTCACGATAGGTGAGCGATTCGCCGGTGGCGGGTCTGATGATGGCGGCCTTGTCGGGGGTCGTGGCGACGAAGTTCCCTGGATACATGCCCCTGGTCTACCACAGGATGTGGCGCACGCCACACAGCTCGTGATTGGGCGCGGCGTCGTCGGGTACCCGGCCTGCAGCGGAACGAGGAGAGGAGAGACGATGCCGAACCCGTCGATCAAGAACGAGAAGATGTACGAGGAACTCCGTGAGGACGGCGCCTCCAAGGAGAAGGCGGCGCGGATCTCCAACGCGGCGGCCGCCGAGGGCAAGTCGAACGTCGGGAAGAAGGGCGGCAAGGCCGGCTCCTACGAGGACTGGACCGTCGACGAGTTGAAGGACCGAGCGAAGGAACTCGGTCTGAGCGGCTACTCCGACATGAAGAAGGACGAACTGATCGACGCGCTGCGCAATCACTGACCCGCGAGTTCGCGCGCCGAAACGGGTTTTACCCCTACTGCAGGGGCGGCGAGCCTCGTTTCCGCGCGCGAACACCACGACGCGCGAACACCATTGGGGATCAGCCGAATTCGACGCCCTGCGCCAGCGGGAGCTCCGTCGAGTAGTTCACGGTGTTCGTCGCCCGGCGCATGTACGCCTTCCACGAGTCCGAACCCGACTCGCGGCCGCCTCCCGTCTCCTTCTCCCCGCCGAACGCGCCCCCGATCTCGGCGCCCGAGGTACCGATGTTGACGTTGGCGATCCCGCAGTCCGACCGCGCCAGGAACAGTTCCGCCTCACGCTGGTCCAGGGTGAAGATCGACGACGACAGGCCCTGCGGCACCGCGTTGTGCAGCGCGATCGCCTCGTCGAGGTCGTCGTAGGTCAGCACGTACAGGATCGGCGCGAAGGTCTCCTCGCGCACGACGTCCGTCTGTGTCGGCATCCGCACCAGCGCGGGGGATACGTAGACACCGTCGCCCGGCCCGTCCACACGATCGCCGCCGGTGACGAGCACACCCCCGTCGTGCTGGGCCCGGTCGAGGGCGGTGCGCATCGCCTCGTGCGCCCGCGAGGAGATCAACGGCCCGACGAGAACCCCCTCCTCGAACGGATCGCCCACCCTCAGACCGGCGTAGACCTTCGCGAGACGGTCGACGAGGTCGTCGGCGATCGACCGGTGCACGATGAGCCGCCGCAGCGTCGTGCACCGCTGCCCGGCCGTCCCGGCCGCGGCGAACACGACCGCGCGGACGGTGAGATCGAGATCGGCCGAGGGAGTCACGATCGCGCCGTTGTTTCCGCCGAGTTCGAGCAGGCAGCGGCCGAACCGGGCCGCGACCCGCGGCGCGACGACACGGCCCATCCGCACCGACCCGGTGGCGCTCACCAGCGCGACCCGCGGGTCGTCGACGAGGGCCTCGCCCACGGTGTGGTCGCCGAGCAGCAGGTGGTGCAGCCCGTCCGGTGCCCCCGATTCCCGTGCCGCGCGCCGCAGCAGGGCGTCGCAGGCCAGCGCCGTCAGCGGGGTCGTCTCCGACGGTTTCCACACCACCGGGTCGCCGCAGACCAGCGCGACGGCCGTGTTCCAGGACCACACCGCGACGGGGAAGTTGAACGCGGAGATCACGCCCACCACCCCGAGCGGATGCCAGGTCTCCATGAGCCGGTGCCCGGGCCGCTCCGAGGGCATGGTCCGCCCGGAGATGCTGCGCGACAGCCCGACGGCGAACTCGCAGATGTCGATCATCTCTTGCACCTCGCCGGTCGCCTCCGACGGGATCTTCCCGGCCTCCAGGGTGACGAGTTCGGCCAGATCCGCCTTGTGTTCGACGAGCAGTTCCCCGAGGCGCCGGACCGTCCGGCCGCGCACCGGCGCGGGGACGTCCCGCCAGGTCTCGAAGGTGCGGGCGGCCGTGGTGATCGCCGCGTCGCTCCCGGCGGGGGAGTGGGAGCGGATCCGGCCGATCTCGCTGCCGTCGATCGGGGTGGTGACGACGAGGTCGCCGTCGGCGGGACCGGCCGGGCCGGCGGGGTCGGCGCCGCAGCGACGCAGGGCGGCGGTGGCCCGTTCACGGAAATCGGTCGTCGCATTCATCGGTGAGGTCCTTTCGTGCTCGGATACCCTGCGCTCGTGCCGGAATCGCCTAAGTTCGACCCGTCGAAGGACTCGCTGGACGAGATCGACCGGATGCTGCTGCGCGAACTGATCGCCGACGGCCGTGCCACGCTGGCGGCCCTCGCCGAGAAGGCGGGGCTGTCGGTCTCGGCCGTGCAGTCGCGTGTGCGCCGGCTCGAAGCGCGGAACATCATTCGCGGATACAGTGCGCGGGTGGATCCCGAGGCGCTGGGCAAGATGCTGTCGGCGTTCGTGGCGATCACCCCTCTCGACCCGTCGCAACCCGACGACGCCCCTGCCCGCCTGCGGCACATCGAGGCAATCGAATCGTGTCACTCGGTGGCGGGCGACGAAAGCTACATCCTCATGGTCCGCGTGGAATCGCCGCGGGCCCTCGAACAACTGCTCCAGGAGATCCGGGCGACCGCCGACGTCGCCACCCGCACCACCGTCGTGCTGCAAACATTTTACGAGAGATAACGATTCCCGCAGGAAATATTCTTTTCCGTTCCCCTCGTCGCGCAGGATTCCTCGCGTACCGTGGGGTCATGAGCACTGCATTCCTGGACCGGGGCGGTGCCGAGAACCTGCCGCCGACCCGGGTACACGATGTCCTGGCCCAGCACATGCTGGCCGACGGGTTCGGGTTCGTCCTCGACCTCGAGCGTTCGCGCGGTGTGCGCCTTGTCGACGCCCGGGACGGGACGACCTATCTCGACATGTTCGGGTTCTTCGCGTCGTCCGCGCTGGGCATGAACCACCCCGACCTCGCCGACGACCCGCAGTTCGCCCGCGAACTCGCGACGGTCGCGGCGAACAAGCCGAGCAACTCCGACATCTACACGGTCCCGATGGCGCGGTTCGTCGAGACCTTCGTGCGGGTGTTCGGCGATCCCGACCTGCCGCACCTGTTCCTCGTCGACGGCGGTGGTCTCGCCGTCGAGAACGCGCTGAAGGTCGCCTTCGACTGGAAGAGCCGGCTCAACGAGTCGCGTGGCCTCGACCCGGCGCTCGGGGGATCGGTACTGCACCTGACGGAGGCCTTCCACGGCCGCACTGGGTACACGCTGTCGCTGACCAACACCGATCCGGTCAAGACCGAGCGTTTCCCGAAGTTCGACTGGCCGCGGATCGACGCGCCCTATCTGTGCGACGGCCGCGACGTGGCCGCCGCCGAGGAACACGCCCTCGAACAGGCACGCCGGGCCTTCGCCGAACGCCCCCACGACATCGCCTGCTTCATCGCCGAACCCATTCAGGGCGAGGGTGGCGACCACCACTTCCGGCCCGAGTTCTTCCGCGCGATCGCGGACCTGTGCCGCGAACACGACGCGCTGGTCGTGTTCGACGAGGTCCAGACCGGCGGTGGTGCGACCGGCACGGTGTGGGCGTACCAGCAGATGGGGGTGACGCCCGATATCGTCGCCTTCGGCAAGAAGGTCCAGGTGTGCGGCATCATGGCCGGCCGCCGGATCGACGAGGTGCCCGACAACGTCTTCCGGGTCAGCTCGCGGATCAACTCGACCTGGGGCGGCAACCTCACCGACATGGTGCGCGCCCGCCGCATCCTCGAGGTGATCGACCGCGACCGGCTCGTCGACCGCGCCCGCCTGAGCGGAGCGCACCTGCTGTCGGGCCTGCAGCAGCTCGGGGCGAAGCACGAGATGCTCACCGAACCGCGCGGCCGCGGCCTGATGTGCGCGGCCACCCTGCCCTCACCGGAGATCCGCGACGAGGTCCTGCGGCGCCTGTACGACGACGAACACGTGCTCGTCATCGGCACCGGCAGCCGCGGCCTGCGGTTCCGGCCCCCGCTGACGGTGACGACGCACGAACTCGACGAGGCACTCGCCGCCCTCGACCGGGTGCTCGCAGGGATGCACGTACCGTGACGGTATGACCGAATCGCTCGACGACACCCAGCCGGACACCGATGCCACCGGCATCCTGTCGGACACCGATGCCACCGACATCCTGTCGGGTACGGATGCGGATACCTTCGCGATCCCGTCGCTCGTGAACCTGCGCGACATCGGCGGATGCCCGAGTGCGCACGGCGGCGTGGTCCGCACCGGGGTGGTCTTCCGCTCCACCGACCTCAGCCGGGTGACCGACACCGACCTCGAGACCCTCGACGCCCTGGGCGTCACGACGGTCTTCGACCTGCGCACCCTCGCCGAGCAGGAGCGGCGCCCCGACCGGCTCCCGGCGGGAGCGCGGCACGTCGGTCTCGACGTCCTGGCAGATCGGGAGAACGGATCGATCGCAGCCGCGCTGCCGGAGATCGTCGCCGATCCGGCGGCGGCCGCGGAGGCCTTCGGTGACGGTCGTGCGGCGCAGTACCTCCGGGAGAGCTACCGCGATTTCGTGCGCCTGCCGAGCGCCGTCGCTTCCTACCGGACTTTCGCCGAGGGCGTCGCGCACGGCGGGGTGCCCGCACTCGTCCACTGCAGTGCGGGCAAGGACCGCACCGGCTGGGCCGCCGCGTCGTTGCTGCTGTTCGCCGGCGCCGGCGAGGACGCGGTCTTCGCCGACTATCTGCGCACCAACGACATGCTGCTGCCGCAGCTCGAGCCGCTGTTCGCACGGTTCCGGGATCTCGGTGGCGACCCGGAGATCCTGAAGCCGATGCTCGGCGTGCAGCGTGAGTATCTCGAGGTCGCCGTCGACGAGGCGCTGTCGCGGTACGGCACCATCGACGAATACTTCGCCGCCGGACTCGGTCTCGACGACGACACCCTGCAGGCCCTGCGTACCCGGCTCGTCGACTCGGAGCGCACCGACGCGGCGAGCACCGGCTCTCGGATCACCGCCTGAGGCTCACTGTGGGGTGGAGGCACTCAGCCGCGGCACGGGCACGAACCCGTAGCGCCGCCACCGCGGACCGGGTGCGTACGAACGCAGTTCGTCGACCCGGCGGGTGATCGCGTCGGGATCGGTGAGTTCGGCGCGGGCGTCGGGATCGCGGAGGTAGTGGTCGAGCACGGCGTCGAGGAGTTCGGGTGCGATCTCGAACCGGCGGCGGTCGAGGCGGGCGGTGTAGCCGGGGGAACACCGGGACGAGACACGCAGATCGTCGTGCTTCCGGTCGTCGATGATCCGCCACGGCAACGGAACTCGTGAACTCGTGAACTCGTCACGGCACCCCGTTGAGGCAGAGCGACCAACACGACGTACAGGGGGTCGGGCCGAACACCGGACGCCGTGGCCTCCCAGGGGATCCAGGTGTCGTGGCGTGATCGCTGAAGTGGATCCCGTCGGAGGAGAGCGCGATGTGGCCGGGGCGTAGCCTGCGCCGGGTGATGAAGAAGACGTAGCCGACCTGCCACGAGCAGGCGAGTACGGTCAGGACGATTGTGACGAATCACGGGGGTTGCCTTGCGGTCTCGCGCCCACGCGAGCGCGGGAACGGACGGTCGCGGTGATCGCGAGTCCGATCATCACTCCGGCGAGATCCGCGCACCAGTCCCAGAACGAACCCGAGCGGCGCACGGCGACCGTGGCCTGCAGGAACTCCGTGAGCACCCCGTAGACGGCGAGCCAGAGCAGGGTGACGACGGGGGAGATCCGTGCGTACCGCGAGCACACCGCAAGCACTACGAACATCAGCGCGTGCGTGACCTTGTCGGTGTGGGGCGGCCCGCTCGGCACGGTGCCACCCGGGGTCATCAGCATGGCCGTGATCACGACCACCGCGACCACCAGGGGAACGGCGCGGTGCCGGAGGAGGGACAGCACGATCAGCAGCTCTCCCCGCGCCGCCGCGAACCGCCGTAGAGCACGATGCTCACGGCCGGGATCAGCAGGAAGAACAACCACGAGTCGAACACGAAGAACAGGAGCAGCGCGACGAGGGGCGTCAGGGCCACCACCACCTTCCGCCACCGCTCGGGATCCTTGTCCACGGAGACGACGGGCAGATCCCGGGTCGTCGCCGGCGTCGCGGCCGTGACCTCCGGCAGATCGGCGAACAGCACGTCGAGATCCGCGCGGGTGGTGGCCGCCGATGCCTTCGCGCTGCGTTCGTCGAACTCGGTGAGGGTGAGCCGGCCGGCGGCGAAGTGCTCGCCGAGCAGATCGAGGGCGCGGGTGCGTTCGGCGTTGCCGATGCGGATGTCGGGGGAATCGGCCATGGGAGAGAGCGTAGCGGCCCGCCGGATCAGCGCGACCCGCGCTCCTCGGTGATCAGCCGGTAGGCGCGCCGGCCCACGAAGTAGAGGGCGCCGAGCGCGACCAGGATCACGACCGGATGCCGCACCACCGCGATCGCGAGCAACGCGACGATCACGAAAGGCACCAGTGTCAGCAGTTCCTCGGCGACGTTCCGAGGCTCGGACGACACCACGGCCGGAGCGGTGGGCAGATCGGCGAACAGGGGGACGAGGTCGGCGCGGATGGTCGCCTGCATGGCCAGCGCGACCCGCTCGTCGAACTCACTCAGGCTGAGGCGACCCGCCGCGAAGTGCTCGCCGAGCAGCTCCACCGCCTCCTCGCGTTCGGCGGTTCCGATGCGGACCTCGGGGCGTTCGGCCATGACACCAGCCTAGTAGCCGAGAACGGCGAGGGCCCCGCACCGGAAACGGTGCGGGGCCCTGACTCGAGATGCGTGTTACTTGATCTCGGTGAGAACGGTGCCCTGGGTGACGGCCGCACCCGGCTCGACCGACAGGCCGGTGACGACACCGGACTTGTGGGCGGTGACCGGGTTCTCCATCTTCATGGCCTCGAGCACGGCGATCAGATCGCCCTCGGCGACCTCCTGGCCCTCGCTCACGGCGACCTTGACGACGGTGCCCTGCATCGGCGCGGTCACGGCGTCGCCCGAAGCCTTGCCGGCACCGGCGCCACCGCGCTTGCGGGCCTTCGGCTTCTTGCGGATGACACCGGCGCCGCCGCCGTTACCGCCCAGCGAGAACTGGCCGGGCAGCGACACCTCGACGCGACGGCCGCCGACCTCGACGACGACGTTCTGACGCGGCAGCGCCTCGTCCTCGTCCTCCAGCGAGGCACCACCGGTGTACGGCTCGATGGTGTTCTCCCACTCGGTCTCGATCCACTTGGTGTAGACGTCGAACTTCTCGCCGTCGCCGACGAAGGCGGGATGCTCGACGATGTGGCGGTGGAACGGGATGACCGTGGCGAGGCCCTCGACCTGGAACTCGGCCAGGGCGCGGCGGGCGCGCTGCAGGGCCTGCTCGCGGGTCTCACCGGTGACGATCAGCTTGGCGAGCATCGAGTCGAACTGGCCGCCGATGACGTCGCCCTGGACGACACCCGAGTCGACGCGCACGCCGGGGCCCGTGGGCTCCTTGTAGACGGTGATCGGGCCGGGAGCCGGGAGGAAGCCGCGACCGGCGTCCTCACCGTTGATGCGGAACTCGAAGGCGTGGCCGCGCGGGGTCGGATCCTCGGTGATCTCGAGCTTCTCGCCGTTGGCGATGCGGAACTGCTGGCGCACGAGGTCGATGCCGGCGGTCTCCTCGGTGACCGGGTGCTCGACCTGCAGGCGGGTGTTGACCTCGAGGAAGGAGACGGTGTCGCCCTGGACGAGGTACTCGACCGTGCCGGCGCCGTAGTAACCGGCCTCGCGGCAGATGGCCTTGGCGGACTCGTGGATGCGCTTGCGCTGCTCGTCGGTCAGGAACGGCGCGGGGGCCTCCTCGACGAGCTTCTGGAAGCGGCGCTGCAGCGAGCAGTCGCGGGTGCCGGCGACGATGACGTTGCCGTGCTGGTCGGCGAGGACCTGGGCCTCGACGTGGCGGGCCTTGTCGAGGTACTGCTCGACGAAGCACTCACCGCGGCCGAAGGCGGCGACGGCCTCACGGGTGGCCGACTCGAACAGCTCGGGGATCTCCTCGATGGTCTGCGCGACCTTCATGCCGCGTCCGCCACCACCGAAGGCGGCCTTGATGGCGACCGGAACGCCGTACTTCTTCGCGAACTCGACGACCTCGTCGGCGTTCTTGACCGGGTCCTTGGTGCCGGCGGCCATCGGAGCGTTGGCGCGCTCGGCGATGTGGCGGGCGGTGACCTTGTCGCCGAGATCGCGGATGGCCTGCGGCGAGGGGCCGATCCAGATCAGGCCGGCGTCGATCACGGCCTGGGCGAAGTCGGCGTTCTCGGAGAGGAAGCCGTAGCCGGGGTGGATGGCGTCGGCGCCGGACTTCTTGGCGGCGTCGAGGATCTTGTCGAACACCAGGTAGGACTCGGCGGAAGTCGTGCCGCCCAGAGCGAACGCCTCGTCGGCGAGCTTCACGAACTGCGCGTCGGCGTCGGGTTCGGCGTAGACGGCGACACTGCCGTAGCCCGCATCCTTGGCGGCTCGGATGACCCGCACAGCGATCTCGCCGCGGTTCGCGACGAGCACCTTCGTGATCTGCGCGCTGGCATGACTGGGCACGGAGCCTCCTGTTGATCGATCGTTAGGTTATTTCCGTCAACGGGCAGTCTAAGCGCCAATCCGATAGACGATGTAACCGGATGGCCACTACACACTACGGCGGGTCCGAAACCCCGCAATGTTACCTGCCAGTAGGTGGGACTGCCCCGGTTTCCGGCGGTGTGGCCCAGGGCCCGGCGGGCACCGCGAGGTGCATCAGTTCGCGGGTGCGGGACAGGAACGACAGGACGTTCTCGCCGGCGACGGGATTGTCCGGGAAGCGGGCGGAGACGTTCACGCCCTCGGGGGTGCGGTTGATCCACACGTAGACGTCGTGGGTGTAGCTGCGGCTGCGCAGCGCGCGGGCGTTCAGCTCCGGCCACTGCGCCGCCATCGGCACGAACCGCACGTCCATGTACGACACGACGAAGCGGGGGAGGATCGGCGTCCCGAGAAGCTCGCCGACCCGGACGAAGGGCACCCGCGCCGCCGCGCGCGTGCGCCGCAACTCGGCCGCGCCGCGCGCCGCCAGTTCGTCGAAACCCGTTGTGCCCGTGAGGTCCAGGTCGATCGGCCGCAGGCCGACGAACCAGCCGAGTGAGCCCGCCCAGATCGGCCCGGCGCGGGTGTGGGCGGGGGCGACCGTGCGGAAGCGGTCGGTGCCGGCGAGCTCGGTGGCGGCCTGTCCCAGGCACGCCAGGGCACCGGCGAAGAAGCCGGCCTCCGAGCGCCGGCAGCGGGCCGAGAACTGCGATGCCTGCTCGTCGTCGAACCACCGCTCGGACAGCCGCCGCTGCGGGACCGCGCGGGCGGGACGCTGCCCGATCGGCAGGGGGAAGGCCGGTGCCTGTCCGCCGCCCTCGGTGAGGGTCCGGCGCCAGATCCGGACCGCCTCGTGGTCGTCGTCCACCCGTGCCGACTCGTCGCGCTCGGCGGCGCCGAAGTCGATGTAACTGCCCACCGGGAACAGATCGGCGGCCCGGCCGGTGCGCTCCTCGTCGTAGAGTGCGGAGATCTCGTGTGCGACCAACACCACGGAATAGCCGTCGATGATGGAGTGATCGGCCCCGAAGAACACCGTGAAAGGGGCAAAATCCCCGCTGTGAGATTCGTCTCCGGACCGCTCGAGGGTGGCGAACACGTAGGACGGCCACAGATGGGGTGCCGTGTAGTCGTCGAGCAGACCGAGCAGACGGTCGCGGATGGTGTCCGGTTCGGCTGCGTCGTGCCGGATGGGCCGCACCGACACCCGGCCCGGCGGAGTGGTGCGCCGCACGACCATGCCGCTCTCCTCGTCGCCGAGAGCGGCATGGCTGCGCAACGGTTCGTGCCGGTCGATCCACCGCTGGAGCGCCCGCCGGAACGCCTCTCCGTCGAGCGGACCGGGGACCTCGAAAGCGGTCCCGAGCCACGAGTCGCGGCCCCCGCCGTACCGGGCTCCCGACGTGCGGCGCAGGTGCGCCTCGTGGATGTAGGAGGCCGGGCGGGGATCCGCCCGCCAGTCGTCCTCCGCCGCACACGGCAACCATTCCGTCAGGATGCCGGCGGCGATCCGGTAGTCGTCGAGTTCGGTGAACTCCATGACCGCGTCAGGAGCGCAGGTGACGTTTGATCCGCGTCAGCATCGCGCTCATGCCCCGCAGACGCAGCGGGCTCACCGCGTCGGCCAGGCCGAGTGCCGAATAGAAGTCGTCGGGGACGTCGAGGATCTCCTGGGCGCTGAGCCCGTCGAGACCCTGATGCAGGATCGACGCGAAACCACGCGTCGTCGGTGCCTCCGGCGGAGCGCTGAAGTGCAGCTTCACCCGGCCGCGGTCGGAGGCGTCGACCGCGAGGAACAGCGGAGACTGGCACTCGGGTACCGGCTCCATGGCCGCCTCCTCCAGCTCGGGGGGAAGCGGCGGGAGCTCGCGGCTGAACTCGAGCAGCAGCTGCAGCTTGTCCTGACCCTCGACGGACGCGAAGTCGTCGACGATCTCGGCCAGGGGCGCGGGAATGCTCATGCGACCGGCGCGTCCCCGGGCTCCTCGCCCTTGACGATCGGCACCCGGACGGCGTTGCCCCACTCGGTCCACGAGCCGTCGTAGTTGCGCACCTTGGTGTAACCGAGCAGGTAGGTCAGCACGAACCAGGTGTGGCTCGACCGCTCACCGATGCGGCAGTAGGCGATGACGTCGTCGTCCTTGCTGATGCCGCCGTAGATCTCGTCGAGTTCGGCGCGGGAGCGGAACCGTCCGTCCGATGCTGCGGCCTTCGCCCACGGGATCGACACCGCGGTGGGGATGTGGCCGCCGCGCAGCGCACCCTCCTCGGGGTAGTCGGGCATGTGGGTGCGCTCACCGGTGTACTCCTGCGGCGACCGCACGTCGATCAGCGGGCCCCTGCCCAGGTGCGCGAGGACGTCGTCCTTGTAGGCGCGGATCAGGGCGTCGTTGCGCTCGACGACGGGGTAGCCGCTCGTGACCGTGGAGGGGATGTCGAGGGTGGTGTCACGGTTCTCGGAGATCCACGCGTCGCGGCCGCCGTCGAGCAGACGCACGTCGTCGTGGCCGAACAGCTTGAAGACCCACATCGCATAGGCAGCCCACCAGTTGGACTTGTCGCCGTAGATCACCACGGTGTCGGTGCGGCGGATGCCCTTGCGGTCCATGAGCGCCGCGAACCGCTCACCGTCGATGTAGTCGCGGGTGACCGGATCGTTGAGGTCGAGATGCCAGTCGATCTTCACCGCGCCGGGGATGTGCCCCACGTCGTACAGCAGGACGTCCTCGTCGGATTCGACGACCTTCACCTCGGGATGACCGAGATGGGCGGACAGCCACTCCGTCGAGACGAGACGGGTGGGATCCGCGTAGGCGGCGAACGAAGGGTTCTTGTCGGGCGCGACGGGCACGTGGGCTCCTGAGGCTGTGGTGGCAGGTGCGCCGTCGATTCTAGGCGGTAGCGTGCTGGGACGTGATCACGAGTGGGAGCGGCCACCGCGAGGTGGGCCGGGCGGAACTCGCGTCGCGCACCGACATCGACGTGCTGGTGCGGCGGTTCTACGAGCGTGCGGTCGCCGACCCGGTCCTCGCACCGGTCTTCGACGTCCTGGCCGTGATCGGGCTCGACGACCACCTCGTGGTGGTCGGTGACTTCTGGGAGCAGATCCTGTTCCGCACGACCCGCTACGAAGGGGCCTTCCTGCCGGTGCACCGGGCCCTGCACGGGCAGCACGGACTCACCGCGGAGCGTTTCGAGCGGTGGCTCGAGCTGTGGTGCGGCACCGTCGACGAACTGTTCACCGGGCCGGACGCCGAGCGCGCCAAGAGCAAGGCCGCGGCCATGGCGCGGTCGCTGGCCCGGTCGTTGGAGAAGTAGCCGGCGGGAACGGAGACGCCCGGACTCAGTCGGCGGGCGAACGATCCGAGCGGTCCTCGAGCGCGTCGAGGGGGATCGCGGCGTTCTCCGCCCACAGGCGGGCCACGGAGATGCCCACCTCGGCGAGGAGACGGCGTACCAGGGGCAGGCCGATGCCGATCACCGAGGAGGGATCGCCCTCGATTCCCTCGATGAACCAGCCGCCGAGACCGTCGAGGGTGAACGCCCCGGCCACCTGCAGGGGTTCACCGCTGTCGAGATACGACTCGAGTTCCTCGTCGGTGGGGGTGCCGAAGTGCACCACCGTGCCGCTGTGCGCGGCCGCCTGCGCGACGAGCTCGTCGCCGCGGACCCGGAGCACGGCGTGACCGGTGAGCAGTTCGCCGCTGCGGCCCGCCATCGTCTTCCAGCGCTCGCGCGCGGCGTCGACGGTGCCGGGCTTGCCCTGCAGCACGCCGTCGATCAGCAGCATGGAGTCGCAGCCGATCACCACCGCGTCGTGCAGGCCCTGTTCGCGGAGGGCGGGCAGGACGTGCGACGCCTTGGCGCGGGCGAGTTCGGTGACGACCGTTCCCGGTGGGGTGCCGGGCGCAAGGGACGCCGTGACGGCGTCCTCGTCGACGCCCGACACCTGCACCAGGGGCTTCACGCCCGCCGCGTGGAGAACGGCCAGGCGGGCGGGTGAAGCCGATGCCAGCACCAGACGGGGCATGTCAGCCGCGGTTGGGGTACGAGTACGGCGAGAACGGAGCCCACTGCCGGTGCATCCGAGTGGGATCGCCCCAGGTCTCCGCCGGCTTGCCGTCGCCGTCCTCACCACCGGCCGACGCCGCGGCGGCGCTCAGCACGGCGACGAGCACTGCGACGTCCTCGTCGGTGGGGTTGCCCTTGACGATGCGCAGCGCGGGCGCGGTCGCGGGTTCGGCCGGGGTCTCCTCGACGACCGGGGCCGTCTCGTCGGACGCCGTGACGCCGACGACGGGAGACTCCTGGTCCGCCTCGAACTCGGTGATGATCTTGTCCTCTGCCGTTGCTGTCACCGGGCACCCCCCGGATGCGCGTCCGCCCGGACCCCGAAGGCCCGCTGGGTCGCTGTCATGTCGATCCCTCTCGTCGGGTTCATCGCACGCCGTCGCCGGCGTGCTACGCCGTGCTGGTCACGACAGGACCGGGCACGCCCGGTCCTGCCGTGGAGCGTCACAGCGGAATGTTTCCATGCTTCTTCGGCGGGAGCGAAACCATCTTCCGCTCGAGCAGCCGCAGGGCCGAGACGATCTGGCCGCGGGTGTGCGACGGCGGGATGACCGCGTCGACGTATCCGCGCTCGGCGGCGACGTACGGGTTGACGAGGGTGTCCTCGTACTCGTTCTGCAGCTCGAGGCGCAGCGCGTCGACGTCCTGACCGTTCGCAGCGGCTTCCTTGAGCTGCTTGCGGTAGACGAAGCCGACGGCGCCGGAGGCACCCATGACGGCGATCTGGGCGGTCGGCCACGCGAGGTTGACGTCGGCGCCCATGTGCTTCGAGCCCATCACGTCGTACGCGCCGCCGTAGGCCTTGCGGGTGATGACGGTGATCTTGCCGACCGTCGCCTCACCGTAGGCGTAGAGCAGCTTCGCGCCGCGGCGGATGATGCCGTTGTACTCCTGCTCGGTGCCGGGCAGGAAGCCGGGCACGTCGACGAGGGTGATGATCGGCACGTTGAACGCGTCGCAGGTGCGCACGAAACGCGCGGCCTTCTCGGAGGCGTCGATGTCGAGGCAGCCGGCGAACTGGGTGGGCTGGTTGGCGACGATGCCGACGCTGCGGCCGTCGATGCGACCGAAGCCGACGATGATGTTCGCCGCGCGACCGGCCTGGACCTCGAGGAACTCGTCGTCGTCGAGCAGGCGACGGATGACCTCGTGCATGTCGTACGGCTGGTTCGGCGAGTCCGGGATGATCGTGTCGAGCTCGAGATCCTCCGGGGTGAGGGAGTCCTCGATCGCGCCGACGATCGGGTCGCTCGGCGCCAGGCGCGGCGCGGCGGCCTGGTTGTTGCTCGGCAGATAGGAAAGCAGGTCCTTGACGTAGTCGAGGGCGTCCTGCTCGTCGGCGCCGACGTAGTGCGCGACACCGGACTTGACCATGTGGGTGTGGGCGCCGCCCAGATCCTCCATGGTGACGTCCTCACCGGTGACCGTCTTGATGACGTCCGGGCCGGTGACGAACATCTGGCTGCTCTGGTCGACCATGACGACGAAGTCGGTCAGGGCCGGGGAGTAGACGTGGCCACCGGCGGCGGGGCCCATGATGAGCGAGATCTGCGGGATGACGCCGGAGGCCTGCACGTTGCGGTGGAAGATCTCACCGTAGAGGCCGAGGGAGACGACGCCCTCCTGGATGCGGGCGCCCGCACCCTCGTTGATGCCGATCAGCGGACGGCCGGTCTTGAGGGCCAGGTCCATGACCTTGACGATCTTCTCGCCGTAGACCTCACCGAGGCTGCCACCGAAGACCGTGGCGTCCTGGGAGAACACGCACACGTCGCGGCCGTCGATGGTGCCGTAGCCGGTGACGACGCCGTCGCCGACCGGACGGTTGTCGGCGAGGCCGAAGTTGGTGCTGCGGTGACGGGCGAGGGCGTCGAGTTCGACGAAGGAACCCTCGTCGAGCAGCGCGTGGATGCGCTCGCGAGCGGTCATCTTGCCCTTGGCGTGGACCTTCTCGACTGCGGCCTCACCGACAGGAGTCTGCGCCTTGGCCTGACGGTTGCGCAGGTCGGCCAGCTTGCCGGCGGTGGTGTGGATATCGGGCGTACTCGCCGCCTCGGGCGCGGACGGCTCCTGGACAGTGGTCATGGCCAGTCAGCTTAGCGAGCGTCATACAAAGGCGCTTCACCGAGGTCCCGAACAGGTAGTTCATTGAACTCGACCTACCGGCGGGTAGGGAACATCCGCCCACCTTAGGCTGGTGTCCATGGCCTCCGACCAGCACCCGACCGACCTCGTCTCCCTGCGCACACCGCTCGATCCGGAGCGGCTCCGCGCCACCCTCGTGGGTGCCGATGGTGAGGGCTTCTACACCCGCGTCGACGTGGTCGACGAGACCACCTCCACCAACGCCGATCTGCTCGCCGCGGCTGCCGACGGCGGCGACCGGCAGGTGCTGCTCGCCGAATACCAGAACGGCGGCCGCGGGCGGCATTCGCGCAGTTGGAACGGGGTGCCGGGGGCCCAGGTGATCGTCTCGGTGCTGCTGCGGCTGTCCGACTGCCCCCTGCAGAACCTCGGCTGGCTCCCGTTGCTGTGCGGCATCGCGACGGTGGACGCCGTACGCGAGGTCACCGGTGTGCCGGCGCAGCTGAAATGGCCCAACGACGTCCTCGTCGAGGGCCGCAAGCTCGCCGGGATCCTCGTGGAGGTCGCCTCCACCAGCCCGGAGCCGGTGGTCGTCGCGGGGATCGGGATCAACGTCACACTCGAACGCGACGATCTGCCCGTCCCGACGGCGACCTCCCTGCTGCTCGAGAACGCCGCGGACCTCGACCGCACCCGCCTGGCCGAGGCGCTGCTGGCCGGTTTCGGCGACCGGATCCGGGCGTGGGCGCGGGCCGGCTGGGACACCGCCGAGCTCGCCGCGGCCTACCGGGAACACTGCAGCACCATCGGGCTGGCGGTGCGCGCGATCCTGCCCGGGGACACCGAGCTGCGCGGGGTGGCCGTGGACGTCGACGACCAGGGCCGGATCGTGATCCGGCCCGACACCGGGGGAGCACCGGTGGCGGTCGCGGCGGGCGACATCACGCACCTGCGACCCGCCTGAGAATCCGGGCGCACCGGTCGTGTCGGCACGACCCCGGCGTGTGCCATCGTGTCCCGTATGGGATATCCGGAGGACGCCCTCGCACCCGAGGAAGAGCTGCTGCTGCATCGGCATCCGCACTGGAAGGCACTCGTGCTGCCCGCCCTGACCTTCCTCTTCGGCACCGCGGTCGCGGGTTTCCTCCTCGGCCTGATCCAGGCCCGTCTCGACGGCGCGGTCTCCACCTGGTGCGGCATCGTCGTGGCGGTGCTGTGGATCGCGCTCGTGGCCTGGCGGTGCGTGCCCGCCTTCGTCCGCTGGCTCACCACGCACTTCATCGTCACCGACCGGCGGGTGCTGGTCCGGACCGGCGTGATCACCCACAGCGGTATCGACATCCCGATGGGCCGGATCAGCAACGTGCAGTTCCGGCACGGGCTCGTCGACCGGATGCTCCGCACCGGCACCCTCGTCGTGGTCTCCGCGGCGGAGGATCCGATCGAGTTCGACGACATCCCCGACGTGCAGCAGGTGCACGCACTGCTGTACCGGGAGGCGTTCGACACGGACGACCGCAGGGACGAGCACGAGGACGCCGACGACCGCACCACGACGTACGGCCGGGAGGATCACGAGCGACGCAAGGCGTGGTGACCGTCACGCTCGGGTACGGCGGTGCGGTAACCCCGACAAAGCGCACCGCGATCCGTAGTCTGAGTTCGTGACTGCCGTTCTGCTCGCCGAAGACGACGAGGCCATCGCCGCACCGCTGTCCCGCGCGCTGGGACGTGAAGGCTACGAGGTGACCGTCGAGGACAACGGTCCCGCGGCACTCGAACAAGCGCTGTCCGGCAGATTCGAACTGCTCATCCTGGACCTGGGGCTGCCCGGGATGGACGGCCTCGAGGTGTGCCGGCAGATCCGTGCCGGTCGCTCCGACCTCGCCGTGCTCATGCTCACCGCCCGCACGGACGAGGTCGACTTCGTCGTCGGTCTCGATGCGGGCGCCGACGACTACGTCGGCAAACCCTTCCGCCTCGCCGAACTCATGGCCCGCGTCCGGGCGCTGCTGCGGCGCCGCGGCGGCCCCGACCAGGACGACGTGGTGGACGTCGCCGGGATCCGTCTCGAACGCGCGGCTCGCCGGGTGCTCGTGGACGGTCACGAGGTGACCCTCGCGAACAAGGAATACGAGCTGCTGCGGGTGCTCCTCGAACACGCCGGGCAGGTGGTCTCCCGCGACGCCATCCTCGAGGAGGTGTGGGGCGATGCCGACCTGCGCGGCTCGAAGACCCTCGACATGCACATGTCGTGGCTGCGCCGGAAGATCGGCGACGAGGGACCGGCCGGGGAGCGGCGTATCGCCACCGTGCGCGGTGTCGGCTTCCGCCTGAACACCGACTGACGGTCCGGTGCGCAGCCGCATCCTCAACGCCGTCCTCGCGACGGTGCTGCTCGTCGCCCTGCTGCTCGGCGTCCCCCTCGCCTACACGGCGTTCCTGTTCGTCGAGGACACTGCGCGCCGCGACCTGCAGAACCGGCTCGAACGCATGGCCGACGAGATCATCTCCCAGGAGGGCACCGACGGGTTCGTCGTCGGTGGGCTCGACACGAGTTCGCTGCGGCTGCTCGTACCGGACGACGGGCGGGTCGTGGTGGTCTACCCGACCCCCGAGAACGTCGCAGCGCGCCTGGACATCGGCACCCCGGTGGTGGACTCGCCGATCGTCGAATCGCTGTCGATGGGGACCTCCGGGTCGCTGCTCATCGAGGTGCCCTCGGAGAGCATGCGCACCCTGCAGCAGCAGGTCCTCGCCGCGGTGAGCCTGCTGGTGCTGCTGTCCGTCGCGGCCGGTGCGGTGGTGGCGGTGGCGACCGCGCGGCGTCTCGCCGATCCGCTGCGGGACGTGGCGAACCGCGCCGCACGCCTCGCGGAAGGGGACTTCCGGGCGGTTCCCCGCCGCCACGGGGTCCCCGAGCTCGACCGGGTGTCGGACGTGCTCGACGCCGCTGCTGTCGAGATCTCGCACCGTCTGCAGCGCGAGCACTCGCTGGTCGGCGACGTCTCCCATCAGCTGCGGTCGCGGATGACGGCGATCCGGTTGCGCCTGGACGAGCTGTCCACCCACGACGACCCGGCGGTCGTGGAGGAGGCCGAGGCGGCGATGGCGCAGGTCGACCGTCTCACCACCGCCATCGACGAGCTGGTGCGGCAGTCCCGCGACAGCTCCGCCGACCAGCGCACCGAGGTGTCGGTGGTGGGGGAGCTCACCGGGGTGATCGCCGACTGGCGCGGTCCCTACCAGGACGCGGGCCGCGAACTGGTGTTGCGCGGCGACCCGTCGTTGCGGGCCGCGGTGACCGGCTCGCGGCTGCGCGAGGCCGTCGCGGTGCTGGTCGACAACGCCCTCGTCCACGGCGGTGGCACCTGCACGGTGTCGGTGCGGCAGGTGGAGACCCGAGGCGACGCGACGGTGTGCGTCGAGGTCGCCGACGAGGGGGAAGGGGTCAGCGACGAACTCGCCCCCTACGTCTTCGACCGCGGTTTCTCGGGCGGCGGTTCGACCGGGGTGGGGTTGGCACTGGCACGGGCGCTGGCCGAGGCGGACGGGGGGCGTCTCGAACTGCAGCGGCGCCGGCCCGCGCTGTTCGCGTTGTTCCTCGGGGCGCCGCGCGGCCGGACGATACCGGTGAGCGATCTACGCGAACCGCGCTGACCGGGACGCCGGCCGGGGGCCGGGTCCGGGAGGATTCAGGGACGCTCGAGCCGGCCGGCGGGTTCGGCCTCGTGGATCTCGGGGGTCATCTCCTCCGGGAAGACGAACTTCCGGAAGCAGTAGAACCGGAAGATCATCTGCAGGAGATTTCCGATGATGTACGCGCTGACGAAGTCCGCGATGTTCTCGGTGGTGAGACTGACCTCGGGAACACGCAGGTTGAAAACGTAACTGGAGATCCACAGCGGAATGAACGACAGCACCACGCCGATACCGCTGATGAAGAAGAACAGGAACGCTTCGTGGGCACGCTCGCGTCCGCCGCGGTTCCGGAAGGACCACTCCCGGTTGAGGACGTACGAGCAGATCACCGCCACGACACCGGCGATGATCTTGGCGGTCACGGGCTTCTCCTCGAGCACGGTGAGCTTGAGGGTGTAGAAGATCACCGAGTCGATCACGAAGGTCGTCCCGCCGACGATGGCGAATTTGATCAATTCGCGGTGCCGGAACAACAGCCCTCGGAGAGGCTGTGGAACTCGGCTCAGGGCTTCATCGACGAATGACACTCGGAGAAGTGTACGAAACACACCTGTGAATTTCCGAAACATCGGTTCATTTGTCGGCATACCCACACATCTCCGCTCGCGCACGCCCACGGCGGGGGCCGCGCTCCCCGCGCGCCCCGAGGGAGCGCCACGAAAGCGGCACGACGTGCTGTGACACCATGGTTACCCGTGACAGGCAGACCTGATTCGTCCCCCAGATCCGATACTCCCCGCACCCTGACGACGGGTATGCCGGTCGTCACCATGATCGGCGGCGGTCAGCTCGCGCGTATGACGCACCAGGCGGCGATCGCGCTCGGCCAGACGCTGCGAGTCCTCGCCGGCAGCCCCGACGAGCCCGCAGCCCAGGTCAGCCCCAACGTGGTGTTCGGCAGCCACAACGACCTCGACGCCCTACGCGAGGCCGCCACCGGTGCCCACGCCCTGACCTTCGACCACGAGGGTGTGCCCACCGAACACCTCGAGGTGCTGCAGCGCGAGGGTGTCGCGGTGCTGCCGCCCCCGCAGGCCCTGATCTACGCCCAGGACAAGACGGCGATGCGCAAGCGGCTCGGTGAGCTCGGCGCCCCGATGCCGAAGTTCGCGGAGATCACCTCCGTCGAGGACGCCCGCGCCGCCCTCGGCACTCTCGGCGACCCCTACGTGCTCAAGGCGGCGCGCGGCGGCTACGACGGCCGCGGCGTGTGGATCCTCGAGGACCACGCCGAACTCGAGCGGGTCGTCACAGAGCAGCTCGCCGCCGGTGTGCCGCTGCTCGCCGAGGAGAAGATCGCGTGGCGGCGCGAGCTGTCGGCGATGGTCGCGCGCTCCCCGTTCGGCCAGGGCGCGTCGTGGCCGGTCGTCGAGACCGTCCAGCGCGACGGGCAGTGCGCCGTCGTCATCGCGCCCGCCCCGGACCTGCCCGAGGAGGTCGCCGCGGCCGCCGAGCAGCTCGCCCTGCGGATCGCCGGGGAACTGGGCGTCGTCGGTGTCATGGCCGTCGAGCTGTTCGAGACCGAATCCGGTGAGCTCGTCGTCAACGAACTGGCGATGCGCCCGCACAACTCGGGTCACTGGGGCATGGACGGTGCCCGCACCGGCCAGTTCGAGCAGCACCTGCGTGCGGTCCTGGACTACCCGCTCGGCGACACCAGCCCCATCGCGCCGGTGACGGTGATGGCGAACGTGCTCGGTGCCCCGGAGGCGCCGGAGATGAGCATGGACGAGCGCCTGCACCACCTGTTCGCGCGGATGCCGGACGTGCACGTCCACCTGTACGGCAAGGGCGAGCGCAAGGACCGCAAGATCGGTCACGTCAACGTGCTCGGCGATCCGTCCGGCTCGATCGACGACCCCGAGTACGTCGCCGCCGTCCGTGAACGGGCGGAGCGGGCCGCGCACTGGCTCTCGCACGCGGAGTGGACCGACGGTTGGAACGAGCACACGGGAGAGAACGGTGAGTGACATGGCACAGGGTGCACAGGTCGGCCTGATCATGGGCAGCGACTCCGACTGGCCGACGATGCAGGCCGCCGCCGAGGCGCTGGCCGAGTTCGGCATCCGCTTCGAGGTGGGTGTCGTCTCGGCGCACCGCACCCCGCAGCGCATGCTCGACTACGCCAGGTCCGCCGCGGGTCGCGGCATCAAGGTCATCATCGCGGGTGCGGGTGGCGCCGCCCACCTGCCCGGCATGGTCGCCTCGGCCACGCCGCTGCCGGTGATCGGCGTCCCGGTGCCGCTGAAGTACCTCGACGGCATGGATTCGCTGCTGTCGATCGTGCAGATGCCCGGCGGTGTGCCGGTCGCGACCGTCTCCATCGGCGGCGCCCGCAACGCCGGCCTGCTCGCCGCCCGCATCCTCGGTGCCTCCGACGCCGCGCTGCGCGAGCGGATGGAGAACTTCCAGGCGGGCCTCGAGCAGATGGTGCTCGAGAAGGACGAGGCGCTGCGCAAGAAGCTGCTCGGCTGACGGAGCCCCGCGCCGTGCAGAGGACACCGCTGCTCGAACGGTGGAACCGGTGGGCCCGCACCCACCCCGGCGTGATCGACGGGACCTTCGCCGGGTTGCTCGCGCTGACGGGATTCGTCCTGTACCTCGCGGACGGCCGGTCGGTTCCGGAACTGCTGGTCTCGCTCGCGCTCACGGTGCCGCTCGCGTGGCGTCGGAGCCGGCCCGTGGTGGCGGGCGCGATCGTCGCGCTCGCCGCCTACGTGCATCTGGCGTTCCTGCCGCACCTGCTGCCGCTCGCGACGATCGCCGTGCCCGTCGCCGTGTACGCCCTCGCCGCCTACGCCCCGCGCTGGGCGGCGAACACCGCGCTCGGGGCCGCGCTGCTCGGTGGCGCCCTCGCCGGGCTGCGGTATCTCGGGCAGTACGAGGGTCGCACGGTGCTCGAGGCCGTCGCCGCCGCGACGTTCGTGGCGGTCTTCCTGGCCGGGGTGTGGGCCTTCGGGCGGGTGCGCGGGTTGCGGTTGCGGGAGATGGACTCGCTCACCGAACGCAATCGGCTGCTCGAACTCGAGCGGCTCAAGGAGGCCGAACTCGCCGCGACGCAGGAACGCACCCGCATCGCCCGGGAGATGCACGACATCGTCGCGCACTCGCTCACGGCGATCATCGCGCAGGCCGATGGGGGCCGCTACGCCGCCGCGGCGAATCCGCAGGCGGCCGCCGACGCGCTGATCACCATCGCGGACACGGGCCGTCGCGCCCTCACCGACATGCGGTCGCTGTTGTCGGTGCTGCGGGAGGACACCCCGCGCGAGTTCACCACCACTCCCGGTGTCGACGACCTGCCGGCGCTCGTCGAGCAGATGCGCACCAGCGGGATCGAGGTGGAGTTCACCGTCGACGGGCGGTCCCGCGCGGTGCCGGAGGGCTTCGGCCTGTCGGTCTACCGGATCGTCCAGGAGTCGCTCACCAACGTCCTCAAACACGCCGGTCCCCGCGCGCTCGCGCAGGTGCACCTCGACTGGTGTGCCGACACGCTGGTCGTGGAAATCGTCGACGACGGCCGGGGCGCGGCCGCGCTCGTCGAGGCCCGGCCGGGTGGGCAGGGCCTGACCGGCATCGAGGAACGCGCCCGCCTGCACGGTGGCCGCGCGATCGCCGGACCCCGGGACGGCGGGGGCTACCGGGTCCGCGCCGAACTGCCCCTGCCGGCCGGTGCCTAGGGTGGAGGCCGTGACCGAACCCGTGACCGGAGACGACACGATCATCCGTGTCGGACTCGTCGACGACCAGCAGCTCGTCCGCGCCGGCTTCCGCATGGTGCTCGAATCGCAGCCGGACATCGAGGTCGTCGCCGAGGCGTCCGACGGTGCGGCCGCCCTCGCCGAGCTCGCGCGGGTGCGCGCCGACGTGGTGCTCATGGACGTCCAGATGCCCCGCGTCGACGGGATCTCCGCGACCCGGTCGCTGCTGAGCACCCCCGGCGCCCCGAAGGTCGTGGTGCTCACCACCTTCGACAACGACGACTACGTCGTGCAGGCCATCGCCGCCGGGGCGAGCGGGTTCCTGCTCAAGGACGCCCCGCCCGAGGACCTGCTCGCGGCGGTGCGCACGGTGTACCGCGGCGACGCCGTGATGGCCCCGCGCGCGACCCGGTCGCTGCTGCAACACGTCTCACCGCTTCTCGACACCGCCGAACGGAGGTCGACGCCCGTCGAGATCCCCGAGGACCTCACCCCACGCGAACTCGAGGTGCTCGTCGCGATGGCGCACGGCCTGACCAACGGCGAGATCGCCGAGCGGCTGGTGCTCTCCGAGACCACCGTGAAGACCCACGTGGGCCGGGTCCTCGCCAAGACCGGCTCCCGCGACCGGGTGCAGGCGGTGCTGTTCGCCTTCCGCGCCGGCCTGGTACGCCCCGACGAACTGCTCGGCTCGGGGGAATAGGACTCCGGTGTCATCCCCGGGGAGGAGCGGTCCTCCCGGGGTAGGACACCGCCGGGACGAAGATCGGTTTCCGGGCCGATGTGCCTGCGCCGCAGGATTTCTACGGTCGAGACATGACCTCGATCAGTTCTTTCGTCCCGGCGTGCACCGCCGAGCGGGTCGTCCGCGTGTACGGGCGCGGCGACGCCGAAGTCCGTGCCCTCGACGGCGTGACCGTCGCCTTCGAACGAGGCCGGTTCACCGCCATCATGGGTCCCTCCGGCTCCGGGAAGTCGACGCTCATGCACGCCCTCGCCGGGCTCGACGGCATCGACTCCGGCCGGGTGATCCTCCACGGAGACCGCCACCGCGTCGACGTCGAGATCAGCTCCGCGTCGGACACGGTGCTCACCGAACTGCGCCGCGACCGGATCGGATTCGTGTTCTAGGCCTTCAACCTGCTGCCCGTGCTCACGGCCCGCGACAACATCCTGCTGCCGATGCGTCTGGCGGGGACCCGCCCGTCGCCGGAATGGTTCGACGAGGTGACCGGCCGCCTCGGGCTGCGCGACCGGCTCGATCACCGCCCGCACGAGATGTCCGGCGGGCAGCAGCAGCGCGTCGCCGTCGCGCGGGCGCTGCTGCCGCAGCCCGACGTCATCTTCGCCGACGAACCCACCGGCAATCTCGACTCCCACGCCGGTGCGGAGGTGCTCTCGATGCTGCGGTCGAGCGTGCGGGAGACCGGGCAGACCGTCGTGATGGTCACGCACGATCCGGTCGCCGCGTCCTATTCCGACCGGGTGGTGCTGCTCGCCGACGGCCGGCTCGCCGACGGCCGGCTCGCCGGCGGCATCGAGAATCCCACGGTCGATTCCGTGATCGACACGATGCGCGAGCTGCGCTCGGCGACGGCGGCGACGGTCCGATGAGGCATCTGGTCCTGGCGCAGGCCCGCGCCCACCGCGGCCGCTACGTCGCGTCGGCGCTGGCCGTGCTCGTCGCGGTCGCGTTCGTCGTCACCACCCTCGTGCTCGGCGACACGGTGAGCGCGTCCGTCACGAAGTCCACCGCCGAGCAGTACGAGAACGTCTCCGCCGCGGTCCTTCCCGGCGACAGCGACGTCGCGGCCGACGACCTGCTCGCCGCCGTCGCCACCGCACCGGGAGTGCAGGAGGCCGCGCTGGACGTGACCGGACCGGTGCGTCTCGTCGACGCGGACGGCGCGTCCTCCCACGGCACCGCGACGGCGGTGGCCCCCGAGGGAACCCTGCGCTGGCAGCGGCTCGGCGACGGGCACTGGCCGTCCGCTCCCGGTGAGGTCGCCGTCGGCTCGACGGCGGGCCGCGCGATCGGCGACACCGTCACGATCCTCGACGTGGCCGGGTCCGTGCCCCCGTCGACGGTGGAGGTCGTCGGCATCGTCGACCTCGAGGGGTCGGCGCTCGCCCTGAACGCCGGGTCGGTCTTCGGCGACGTCGCGCAGGTGCGCGCGTGGACCGGTGACACGACCGACTGGGAGGTGCGTGTCATGGGTGACCTCGACGCCGTGCGGACCGCGGTCGAGGCAGTGGCGCCGGGCGCCGAGGTGGTCTCGGGCGCGGATCGTGCCACCGAGGTCGCCGGCGCCTACGTCGGGGACATCTCCCTGCTGCGCAACGTCCTGCTGTGCTTCGCGGCGATCTCGGTGGTCGTCGCCGGGCTGGTCATCGCCAACACCTTCTCGGTGCTGCTCGCCGCCCGCACCCGCGAGCTCGCCCTCATGCGGTGCGTCGGCGTCACGGCCGCCCAGGTGCGCCGCAGTGTCCGTGGTGAGGCGCTCGTCGTCGGGCTGGTCTCCGCGGCGCTCGGCGTGCTCACCGGATGCGGGCTCGCGGCCGCGGTGGTGGCTGCCGCCCGGGCGGTCGACGCCCCGATCCCGCTGTCCTCCGTGTCCGTGACCGTCACGACGGTGCTCGTCGGTCTCATCGTCGGCACCGGGATGACGGTCGTCGCGGCCAACGGCGCCGCCCGCGCCGCGACCCGTGTCCCCGCGCTGGCCGCCCTGCAACCGCTCGAGACGCAGCCGGAACCGGTCCGCGACTCGTGGCTGCGCCGCATCTGCGCGGCGCTGGTGATCGTCGGCGGCACACTGCTGCTCGCCGCCGGGGTGGCCGTCGCGAACGTGATGCTCGCGTGCCCGGGTGGGCTGCTGTTGTTCGTCGGCGTCGTGCTCGCGTCCCGCCGGCTCGTGCCGGCCGCGGTCGCGGCCGTCGGCGACGTCCTGGCCCGCATCGGCGGGCCGCTCGCGACGCTCGCCGCGGGCAACGCCCGCCGCAATCCCCGCCGCACCGCGGCGACGGCCACCGCGCTGTTCATCGGCGTGACCCTCACGGCGACGATCGTGGTGGGTGTCGGCACCCTCAAGGTCGGTGCGCCCGAGGTGATCGACGAGCAGTTCCCCGTCGACATGGCCGTGTCCGCGCCGGGGGACGGGATCCCCGCGGACCTGTCCGCGCGGCTGACCTCCGTCGACCGGGTGCGTGCCGGTGCCGAGATCGCGACCGTGGAGCTCACGCTCGACGGGACGGAGACCTCGGTGCTCGGCGTCGACCCCGAGGCGATGGCCTCGGCCCTCCGCCGGGAGGTGCGGCTGCCCGAGGCGGGCACGATCGTGCTCGAGCAGTCGCTGGCGGGTTCACTGGGTGTGGAGGACGGCGCGACCGTCACCGTCGGCGGTCCGGCCGGCAGCCGGGACCTGACCGTCGCCACGACCGAGGCGGGGATGCCGGACATGATCGCGTGGAGCGACCTGACCGCCGTCGCCGGTGCCGTCGCCCCGGACACGCTGTGGCTCAAGCTCGACGACGGGCTGTCCGACGAGGACCTCGTCGCGGTCACCGACGACCTGGCGAAGATCACCGCGACGGCTCTGCCCGGCAGCGAGGTGGTCGGCGCGGTCCAGGTGCGTCAGATGCTGGAGAAGATCCTCGACACGATGCTGCTCATCGTGGGTGGTCTGCTGTCGGTGGCCACGGTGATCGCCCTGATCGGCGTGGGCAACACGATGGCACTGTCGGTGCTCGAGCGGCGCCGCGAGACGGCGATGCTGCGCTCGGTCGGCCTGTCGCGGGCCGGGGTGCGGAGCCTGCTCGTGCGGGAGGCGTCGATCATCGCCGGGGTCGCCTCCTTCCTCGGGGTCGCTCTGGGTCTGCTCCTCGGCGCGGCGGGCACCGCCTCGGTGATCGGCGCGAGCCATCTCGCGGTGGGCGCGGTGCCGTGGTGGCAGCTCGCGGCGATCGTGCTGGTGGGCGGGCTCGCCGGGGTGGTGGCCTCGCTGGTGCCGGCGCGCCGGGCGAGCCGGGTCTCCCCGGTCGCCGCGATGGCCGGCTGACGCCGACACCGCACGGACACCGTGGGGTGGTCCGCCGACGGCGGATCACCCCACGGGCCGTGGGGTCACCAGGCGCCGAGCGCGGTGAGGATGTGCGGGCGGGCCTGCCACAGTTCACCGGACCAGTAGGGCCAGCTGTGGGTGCCGACGTTCGGGAAGCTGTAGATCGCGCCGATCCCGAGGGTGGCGAGGCGGACCTGGAACGCCCGGGTGGTCGCCAGCGACAGTGCCTCGAGTGCCATGCCGTTGACGGTGTTCACCAGATCGACCATGTTCTCGATGCCGTCGGCGTAACCCGGGATGCCGCTGCCGGCCGAGATGTACATCGGCAGCCCGCGCAGGCTCTCGGCCTGGCTGAAGGGGTCGTTGCGCACCCACGTCCCGTCCCAGGGCGGGCCGTACATGGCGTCGACGTTGTAGAGCCCGGCGTCGAGCATCGCGATCCGCACGGCGGTGCGCATGCCCGGTGCGGTGAGCCAGGGATAACCGGAGAACGACGCAGCGAACCTGAACTGGTCGCGGTGGTGCGCGGCGAGGTTCAGGGCCGCGGTACCGCCCATCGACAGACCCACGATGCCGGTGCGGGTGCGGTCGACGCCCCGCGCGGCAAGCGCGTCCGGCAGCTGCCGGGTCAGGAAGGTCTCCCACTTGTAGGTGACGCTCTGCTGGTTGAAGTTGCTCGCATTGTACCAGTCGCTGTACCAGCTCGATTCGCCGCCGACGGGCATCACGAGGGTGACGTCGTCGAGTGCGAACTGTTCGAACGCGTTGGTCTCGAACGACCACGCGTTCGCGTCGGTGCGGGCACGCATCCCGTCGAGCATGTACAACGCGGCGCTGCCACCGCGGCGGGCCCACTGGACCTGGACCTTGATCGGGCCCATGTCCGAACCGACCCACAGTTCCTCGTAGCCGCCCGCGGGGACGGCACGGGCGACCGCAGGACGGGAGGTGGTCAGTGCGGCGGCCCCGGTCAGTCCGGCGGCGCCCGCGAGCGCCGCCTTGAGCACGGTCCGCCTGCTGAGCGACGGGCTGTCGAATCGAGTCACGAGGAGTACCTTCGCCTTTCCGTGGGTGCACCCACGATCGGTCGAACCTTCCGTGACGATTCATCGGATCACCGTCGGCCGGTATTACGCCGCGATCGTGGCGCGCACGTGAACTCCCAGCTCGCGGAGCAACTTTCGTGACGATTCCCACGTCTGCGCGTCCGGCCGTAGGCTGACGGGATGACGAGACGGATCCGGTTCCGGGACAGGTGGGTACGCGCCGCGCGGGGTGTGCCGTCGGTGCGTGCCGTCACGGCGCTGGCCCTGTGCTGGGGACGCGCCTGGGGTGGCTCGGTGTCCTTCGACGACGAAACCGGCCTGTTCGTCTGCTCGGGCATGCGCGGTGGATTCGCCCGCGGCGGAACGACTCTCGGTGGAGTCTTCCTCACCTCGGCGCTGCCGTCGCGCCGGTTGTTGCGGCACGAGGCGGTGCACGCCGACCAATGGGCCCGGTACGGCCTCGGATTCGCGGTCCGCTACTTGCGGGAGGAGCTGCGCAATCCCGGTGCCCGCAACAGCTTCGAGATCGAAGCGGGTCTCGCCGACGGCGGCTACCGCAGGTAGGTGGACTCAGCCGTCGAGACGGACGGTGACCTTCTCACTGGTGACGCGACGCTCGGTCGCCGCCGGATCCGGATTGCTCACCTGCACCAGCGACGCACCGGCCGCGAACACGGCGAGCAGACCCTCGACGACGGCGTCCGCATCGGACCAGTCGCGGCTCGACAACACGCGGTCGCCGCCATCGATCCCGGCGTTCTCCGCCGCGGCCCGCGCCGCGTCGAGGACGTCCGTGAGCGAGCGGCCGTCGAGGACGACGTCGCCGGCACCGGACGAACGGAACCGATCCCCGTGCATACGCACATCGGTGGCGTAGTCCGTGATGCCGGGCGGAAGGTCGCGGACGGGTGCGCCGAAGGCGTCGAGCGAGAGCGCCGCGACCTCGGCGACGTCGGCGACCTCGTCGAGGCGGTCGGGGGTGACGAGTGCGAGATCGACGTCGGGATCGGCGTCGAGCACCACCTCGGCGCCGGCCCACCACACCCCGAGCAGCACCGCGGCGCTCTGCCAGTGCGCGGGCAGCAGCACCGCGACGCGGCCGCCGGGCAGGACCCCGAACTGGTCGCGGATCATGTTGGCGGTCTTCGCCGCCCAGTTCGCCAGGGTCAGCGCGGACAGTTCGATCCGGGCGCCGGTGGCGTCGTCGTACCAGGTGATCCGGGGGCCTGCCGGATCGGCGGCGAGGATCGGATCGAGCAACCGGTCGGTCAGAGTCGTCACATCTACCTCGGTTCACATAGCGGGGTTCGCGTCAATTGACGCAGCGGGGTCCGTCGGAACCCGCGTCGATCGGTGGGGCGGCGGGAGCGGGTGTGGGCGTGCCACCGGCCGGGATCAGGTCCGCGCCGGCCGCGGAGGCCGAGGTGGACGAGCCCGTGTACGACGACGAACCCGGCCCGGTGTAGTCGCCGGCGAGCACCACCCGCACGGTGCCCGAGGGCAGCGACGGATCCGACGCCGTCTTCAGCCCGCCGAGCGCCGCGGCGACCGCGCGGGTCTCGTCGGCATCCTCGTCCGCACCGAAGACCGTCGAGGTCCCGACGCCGGAGCCGGTGTAGTTGCCCACCTCGCCCTCGCCGTAGCCCTCGGCGGACAGGAAGTACGAGACCTCGGAGGCCAGACCGGCGACGGATCCGGCGTTGGCCACGTCGACCGTGACCGTGGACGGATCGATGTCCGGGGCGGGAACCGGAGTGGAGGTGGTCTCGCGGCCGTCGGGTTCGCGGCCGATCAGCTCGGCCACGAAGTCGCGGACCTCGTCGGGATCGACCTGCACGACCGACTCGCCGTAGTCGGTCATCGCGTTGATGTCCTGGACCGGGATCGTCGAGAACGTCACGGCACCGCCGGCCAGGCCCTGCAGCTGGGTGGCCAGCGCCATGATGTCCCAGTCGGAGTCCAGCACCACCGACCGCTGCACCGCCGCGGTCAGCTGGCTCACCTTCGACGGATTGGACAGCGTCTTCGCGCTGAGCACCTTCTGCGCGAGCGAGGCCATGAACACCTGCTGCCGCACGATCCGGTCGAGGTCACCGCGCGGCAGGTCGTGTCGCTGCCGCACGAAGCTCAGCGCGTCCGAACCCTGCAGGGTCTGCCGGCCCGCGGGGAACCGCGCCCCCGACAGCGGCTCGTCGACCGGGGCGTTCAGGCACACCTCGACACCGCCGACCGCGTCGGTCAGCAGCACGAAGCCGAGCAACCCGACCTCCGCGTAGTGGTCGACGGTCACCCCGGTGAGGTCGGCGACCGACTCGATGAGCGCCTCGCGGCCCGCCTGGGTGGACTCGGCCTCGACCTCGTCGGGGTCGGTGTCCGTCTGGACGAGTTCCTCGGCGCGCAGCGCCTTGGTCGCGCCGTAGGCCGCGTTGATCTTCGACATGCCGATCCCGGGCACCTCGACGTAGGTGTCGCGCGGGATCGACAGGGCGGTCGCGGACCGGCCGTCGTTGGGCACCCGGATCAGGATGATGGTGTCGGTGTTGTTGGCGATCTCCTCGCCGGCCCGCAGCGCGTCGAGTTCGCGCTGCGACAGCGGGTTGCCGTGGGCGTCGGTGCGGCTGTCCGTTCCCACCAGCAGGATGTCGACGGCACCGTCCTCACCGTCGCCGAGGCCCAGCCCCCGCACGGACGCGAGCGAGGACTGCAGCGAGTCGACGCTGCGCCAGGCCACACCGGTGACGACGAGCACGAGGCAGGCGGCGATCGCCACGGCGACCTGCCAGGGCCGGCCGTGGTAGATCCGGGCCGCGCTCGCGGCGTCGGGGGCCACCCGCTGCGGTTCGCGGGAGGCACGGTCGGGGGAGACACCGGGACGATCCGTGGTCCGGCTGCGCCTGGGTCGGGCGGCACCGGGCTCGCCGTGTGCCGAGCCGTCCGCGCGGGTGCGGCGCCCCGGCGAGCCGGGACGGTCGCCGCTGCGGCGAGGGGGGTCGGACGGCACCGGGTACTCCTCCTGTCGTGGTTCGGGTGTCGGTTCGAAGGCTACTGGTGGGTGTACCCGGTCGGCGTGCACCACTCCGGCGTGCCAGACTTTCCCGGTGCGAAATCTCCTCGTCACCGGTGCCCACGGCCAGCTCGGCCGTCATCTCGTGACCCGCGCCACTGCCGCTGGGCTCCCCGTCCGCGGGGTCGGCTCGGCCGAGGTGGACATCACCGATCCCGCCGCCGTCGCCGCGGCCGTCGAACCGGGATCCGTCGTGATCAACGCCGCCGCCTACACCGCCGTGGACGCTGCGGAGACCGACGAGGAACGAGCCGCGGCCGTCAACGGCACCGGCCCCGGAGTGCTGGCCGCCGTGTGCGCCGACAAGGGCGCACATCTGGTTCACGTGTCCACCGATTACGTCTTCGCCGGGGACGCCACCGAGCCCTACCGGGTGGACGCCCCCACCGGCCCGCGCACCGCCTACGGCCGCACCAAGCTCGCCGGTGAGCAGGCGGTGCTCGCCGCGCTGCCGTCGGCGCACGTCGTGCGGACCGCCTGGGTCTACACGGGCGACGGCAACGACTTCGTCGCCACCATGCGGCGGCTCGAACGCGAACGCGACACCCTGCGCGTCGTCGACGACCAGCGCGGCTGCCCCACCTACGCCCGCGACCTCGCCGACGCCCTGCTCGAGCTGGCAGGTCGCGCCGCCGGTGTGCCCGGCGGCATCCTCCACGCGACGAACACGGGGGAGGCCACCTGGTTCGACCTCGCGCGGGCGGTGTTCGCCGAGATCGGCGCCGATCCGGAGCGTGTGCACCCGTGCAGCAGCGACGAGTTCGTGCGCCCGGCCCCGCGCCCGGCCTACTCGGTGCTCGACGGCGGTGCCTGGGCGCAGGCCGGGCTGACGCCGCTGCGGCCGTGGCGCGAGGCGCTGCACGCGGCGCTCGCCGCCGACGGTGCCGCGACCGATGCCGGGCCTGACCTGGGAACACGACGCACCACGTGCGGGAAACGCGGGCCGTGAGGTGTCGCACACCGATGAGGTCGCTAAGGTGGCCCGCGTGGAATCGACGCTGGCCGTGGTGACGGTGACCTACTCGCCCGGCGAGCACCTCGAGAACTTTCTCACCTCGCTCGCCTCCGCGACCGCACTCCCGACGCAGGTGGTCATGGCCGACAACGGCTCGACCGACGGAGCCCCCGAGGCCGCCGAAGCCGCGCACGAGAACGTGCGGTTGCTGCGCACCGGCGGGAACATCGGCTACGGCGCCGCGGTCAACCGGGCCGTCGCCGAGATCGACCCGTCGGCCGAATTCGTCGTGGTCGCGAACCCCGACGTGCGCTGGGGACCCGGTTCGCTCGACGAACTGCTCGAGGCGGCCCGCCGCTGGCCGCGCGCCGGCTCGCTCGGGCCGCTGATCCACGAACCCGACGGCAGCGTCTACCCGTCGGCGCGGGCGGTGCCCACCCTGGTGTCCGGGGCCGGTCACGCGCTGCTCGGCAGCGTCTGGCCGTCGAACCCGTGGACCCGGCGGTACCGCCAGGAGAACGAGGAGATCAGCGAACGCCCGGTGGGCTGGCTGTCCGGCTCGTGCCTGCTGCTGCGCCGCGCCGCCTTCGACTCCGTCGACGGTTTCGACTCGCGGTACTTCATGTACATGGAGGACGTGGACCTCGGCGACCGGCTCGGCCGGGCCGGCTGGCTCAACGTCTACGTCCCGTCCGCGGTGGTCACCCACGCGAAGGGGCACGCCGCAGGCCGGCATCCCGAGCTCATGCTTCCGGCACACCACGAGAGTGCCTACCGTTTCCAGGCGGATCGCCATCCGCATCCCTGGCAGGCACCCTTGCGGTGGGCCCTGCGCGCGGGACTGCAGGTGCGATCGAAGATCGCGGTCGCCGCCGCGGTCCGGGAACGCCGTAAGGCGGACACCGATCGGCAGGTGCCGATCGGCAACGACAGTGAACAGGGGAGACGATGACGAGTGCTGCAGCACCGCATACCGATGCGGTGATCCTGGTCGGCGGTCAGGGCACGCGGTTGCGTCCGCTGACGTTGTCGGCGCCGAAGCCGATGCTGCCCACCGCGGGGGTGCCCTTCCTGACGCACCTGCTCGCCCGGATCCGTGAGGCCGGCATCAAGCACGTCGTCCTCGGCACCTCGTACAAGGCCGAGGTCTTCGAGGAGCACTTCGCCGACGGCTCCGACTTCGGACTCGAGATCGAGTACGTCACCGAGACCGAACCGCTGGGCACCGGCGGCGGTATCCGCAACGTGCTGCCGCGGCTGCGGGCCGACAACGTCATGGTCTTCAACGGCGACGTACTCGGCGGCACCGATCTCGGCGCGGTGCTCGACACGCACCTGCGTACCGAGGCGGACGTGACGCTGCACCTCGTGCGGGTCGGCGACCCCCGCGCGTTCGGTTGCGTGCCCACCGACGCGGACGGCCGCGTCACCGCCTTCCTGGAGAAGACCCAGGACCCGCCGACCGACCAGATCAACGCCGGCTGCTACGTCTTCCGCCGCGAGATCATCGAGGCGATCCCCGAGGGCCGCCCGGTCTCGGTGGAGCGCGAGGTGTTCCCGGCGCTGCTGACCGAGGGCAAGCGGGTGTTCGGCCACGTCGACGCCGCCTACTGGCGCGACATGGGCACTCCCGAGGACTTCGTGCGCGGCTCCGCCGACCTGGTCCGCGGCATCGCCCCGTCGCCCGCCCTCGAGGGGCAGCGCGGTGAGGCGCTCGTGCATCCCGGTGCCTCGGTGGCGCCGGGTGCCCTGCTGATCGGCGGCACCGTCGTCGGTCGTGGCGCCGAGATCGGTGCCGGGGCCCGGCTCGACGGCGCGGTGATCTTCGACGGTGCGCGGGTCGAGGCCGGTGCGGTGATCGAGCGGACCATCGTCGGCTTCGGGGTGCGGGTCGGTCCGCGCGCGCTGATCCGCGACGGCGTGATCGGCGACGGCGCCGACATCGGTGCCCGATGCGAGTTGCTGCGTGGTGCCCGGGTGTGGCCTGGGGTGAAGATCCCCGACGGCGGCATCCGCTTCAGCACCGACGTGTGAGAAGGAGCGAGATGGCTTTCGAACGGTATGTGGCGCTCGGGGACTCGTTCACCGAGGGGGTCGGCGACCCGGATCCGTCGCGTCCGAACGGGCTGCGCGGCTGGGCCGACCTCGTCGCCGGTGAGCTGGCCCGGCACTCGGAGGACTTCGCGTACGCGAACCTCGCCATCCGGGGTCGGCTGCTGCGGCCGATCATCGACGAGCAGCTCGACGCGGCCGTCGCGATGCGGCCCGATCTGGTGACGATCTACGCGGGCGGCAACAACCTCATGCGGCCCAAGCTCGACCTGGACGCGCTCGCCGCCGAGTACGACGAGGCGATCGGCAAGCTCGCCGCGACCGGCGCGCGCATCCTCATGTGGACCGCCTACGACGGCAGCTGGGCGCCGGTCTTCCGGGCGCTGCGGGGCCGCTGGGCGGTGTACAACGAGCTGGTCCGGGAGATCGCCGACCGGCACGGCGCGACCATCGTCGACTTCTGGCGCTTCGACGAGTACCGGGACCTGCGCATGTGGGACTTCGACCGGCTGCACATGTCCGCCGCGGGACACCGGAACATGGCGATCCGGGTGCTCGACCTGCTCGGCGTCGAGCACACCCTCGAACCGGTGCAGCTCGGTGAACTGCCGGCGAAGACCCGCGCCGAGGAACGCGCCGAGAACCTCGAGTGGGCCCGCGCATTCCTGATCCCGTGGGTCGGGCGCCGGCTGCGCGGGGTCTCCTCCGGCGACGGTGTCACCCCGAAGTATCCCGAGCTCGCGCCCGTCCGCTTCTGAAACCTTTCCGACGCCGCTGTTTCCGGTGTGCCCCCGGTCTGCGCCGCTCAGCGGCGCAGACCGGCGAGCCGCACCAGATGCGCGATCGTGTCGTGCTCGGCCTCCGGCGGCAGCGCGTCGACGGGCCACCACTGCAGGTCGGTGGATTCCTCGCTGCGCACCGGCTGTGCCCCCACCGGGGCCGTGACCAGGAACCGCAGGTCGAGATGCCGGGTGGGCACCCCCAGCGAACACGTGATCGGATGCGTGTGCGCCGACAGCAGTTCCGGGTCGATGACGAGATCGTCGATGCCCGACTCCTCGCGGGCCTCGCGCAGCGCCGCGTCGACGACCGTCTCGTCGCCCGGCTCGCAGTGCCCGCCGAGCTGGATCCACCGGCCCACCCGCGGATGCAGGGTGAGCAGTACGTGGCGGTGGTCGGCGTCGAGGACGATCGACGACGCCGTGATGTGCCCGGGCACGTGCTCGCGCAGGCACCCGTCGGGCGCCGAGTCGAGGAACGCGAGCATCGTGTGCCGCAGCGACTCGGCGTCCTCGGAATCGGTGCGCCAGGCGGTGAGCCGGTCGATCGCCGAGGCGTGCAGGGAACGCGCCGACACGGCTACAGCTCCACGAGGGCGTCGCCCGGGTCCGCGGGGTCGCGTGGTTCCGGTTCGGTGAGCGGATAGCCGACGGCGACCGCGCCGAGCGGCGACCAGTCGGCGGGCAGCCCGAGTTCCTCCCGGACCACCTCGGGCGCGAAGATCGTCGACCCCACCCAGCAGCTGCCCAGCCCGCGGGTGGCCAGGGACACGAGCAGACCCTGCACCGCGGCACCGGCGGCGACGGTGAACATCGTGGCCTCCGCGGCGGTGCGCTGCGCGTCGGGATAGCGGTGGGCGCCGTCGGGCACCCAGAACGGCACGATCACCTCGGGGGCGTCGTAGAGGATCGCGCCGCGGGCCAGCCGGCGTTCGATCGCGTCCGGGGACAGGCCGTCGCCGCTCAGGTCCTCGGCCCACTTCTCGCGCATCCGGTCCAGCAACCGGCGTCGCACCTGCTCGGTGCGCACCCACACGAATCGCACCGGGCGGGTGTGGTGGGGGGCCGGGGCGGTGAGCGCGTCGGCGACGGCCTCCCGCAGATCCTCCGGGTCGACCGGTTCGGCGGCGAACTGCCGCACCGAGCGGCGCAGCAGCAGTGCCTCGCGGCGGCCCTGTTCGAGGGCCTCGGCGGTGCCGAGCCAGAACAGGTCCTCCTCGCCGCTGCGGATCAGCGACCGGGCGGTGGAGCCGTCGTCGGGCAGGTCGAGGCCGCGCACCACGGCGACGGGCACGCCGCCGAGCTTGCCCTTGACCAGATCCCCGGCGGCGGCGATCTCGTCGGCCACCGCCACCGAGGTCACCATCAGTTCGTTGCCCTGCGAGTCGTGCGACCCCGCGTAGCCGTACAGGACGGGCAGCCCGGCCGAGCCGATCGCGGCGTCGGTCTGGCCGTTGCGCCAGGCGCGGCCCATCGTGTCGGTGACGACCACCGCGACCCGCACCCCGAGCAGCGCCGCGATCCGCTCGCGCAGCGCCGCGGCACTCGCGTCGGGATCTTCGGGAAGCAGCGCGAGTTCGGCGCCGTCGACGTTCGAGCCGTCGATGCCGGACGCCGCCTGCACGATGCCCAGCTTGTTCTCGGTGATGAGGGTGCGGCCCTTGCGGGCGAGCACCCGCACGGCCTCCTGGTTCACCAGGCGTCGGCGCAGCGCGTCGCGGGCGTCGGGCTCGGTGGGGGAGGGCACGATCCGTCCCTCGACCTTCGAGACCACCTTGGAGGTGACGACGAGGACGTCGCCGTCGGCCAGCCAGGGCGCCGCCTGCACGATGGCCGCGGCGAGATCGTCGCCGGGCCGGAACTCCGGCAGCCCGGCGACGGGCCGGATCTCGATCGGGCCGCCGGGAGCGTGGTCGCGCACGGCGGGGTCGGTGACGGTGTCGGGGGACATCACAGGTTCGCTCCGGCCAGTTCGAGGGCGGCGCGGGCCATCTCGGCGGTCGCGTCGGTGTCGGTCATGAGCAGCGGCACGGAGCGGACCTCCACACCCGGCACCTCGGCGGTGTCGGTGGAGTGCACGAGCCAGCCGTCGAGGATGCCGGTGCCCGAGCGGGCGCCGTACCAGCGGCCCACGGCCTCCGCGCTGGTCTCGACGCCGATGACGTCCAGGCAGGCGTCGGCCATACCGCGCAGGGGCTTTCCGTCGATGACCGGGGACAGGCCCACGACTTTGGCGGAGGTGGTGCGCAGGGCACCGCGGATGCCGGGGATCGCGAGGATCGCACCGACGCTCACCACCGGGTTCGACGGGGCCAGCAGCACCGCGTCGGCGTTCTCGATCGCCTCGAGGACACCGGGGGCGGGCTTGGCCTCCTCCGCGCCGATGTGCGCGAAGCTGTGGGTGGTCACCTGGGCGCGGTGCCGCACCCACCACTCCTCGAAGTGCACGGCGCGCTGTTCGCCGTCCTCGGGATCGGTGATGACGACGTGGGTCTCGCTGCGGTCGTCGGAGGCGGGCAGCAGGGTCACGCCCGGCTTCCAGCGTGTGCACAGCGCTTCGGTGATCGCGGACAGGGGGTAGCCGGTGCGCAGCATCTGCGTGCGGATGAGATGCGTGGCGATGTCGCGGTCGCCGAGACCGAACCAATCGGGGATGGCGCCGTAGGCGGCGAGTTCCTCCTTGGCGCTCCAGGTCTCACCGGCGCGGCCCCAGCCGCGTTCCTCGTCGATCCCGCCACCCAGGGTGTACATGCAGGTGTCGAGGTCGGGACAGATCCTCAGGCCGTGCATCCAGACGTCGTCGCCGACGTTGACGATCGCCGTGATGCGGTGCGGCGCGTCCGGATCCGGGTCGACGCCGGGGGAAATATCGAGAAGTCGGCGCAAACCTTTGAGAAAACGCGCCCCACCGACACCTCCGACCAATACAGTCACATTCACGGGCCAAGCCTAAGCGGTGCACCCCGCACCCGGTCGCGCGCCATCCGAAGCGGCTCGAGGCAAACCGGCCGATGATATGTGAACAGCGCCGCTCCGCTTGACCGCGACACACCCGAAGTGTGTAATCACATACGTGTCATTCGGTAATCGAATCCGAGTTTCCTTGCGGTGATCCCGCATTCGAACGACTGTTCGACGAATGGCAGCGGGTTGACCCCCGGTCATGATTCGGCGCTGCAGGTGAGGAGGGACAATGGCCGGCGAGCGCGACATCTTCGAGCTCACTCGGACGGACACTGCAGGCGAGAGCGTCTGTGACGATCCGGATTACGGGGCGCCCATCCTGAGTTTGATCTCGGGGTTCGGAGACCCGGACGACGGTGGGGAACAGTGGCAGGAGCGTGCGCTCTGTGCACAGACCGACCCGGAGGCATTCTTCCCCGAGAAGGGTGGCTCCACGCGGGAGGCCAAGCGCATCTGCATGGGCTGTGAGGTTCGGGACGAATGTCTCGAATACGCCCTCGCTCACGACGAGCGGTTCGGTATCTGGGGCGGACTTTCCGAACGGGAACGTCGCCGCCTCAAGCGCGGAATAGTCTGAGAACGGTTTCCGGCCCGGTACGGGGAGTACGGGCCTGAGCCGAGACATCCGACGCCAGGTCGACACAGGCCGGGCATCCGTTGGGGGACGGGTGCCCGGCCTGTGTCGTATCCGTGAGAGGTCCTCACGATCGCGGTGCGATCAGTCCTCACGATCGCGGTGCGATCAGTCCTCGTCCTCGTCGAGATCCGGGTCGACGACCTCGGGTTCGACCCCGAGATAGGTCGCGACCTGCTGCACGAGCACGTCGTGCACCAGATCCCGCAGATCCTCGGGATCCTTCGCCCGCAGTTCGAGCGGTCGGCGGAACAGCACGATCCGTGCGCGGGTCGCGGCGCCGCGCCGGTCGATGCCGGCGGGCACGAGCCGCGACAGAGGCACCGGACCGTCCGCGACCACCTCGTCGGGCCAGGTGACCGTGTCGGGGTCGCGGGCGCGGATCTTCGGCACCTCGTCCACGGCGATGTCGAGCTTGGTGAGTCGGTCGTGCCACAGACCGTCGATCGGCGCGAACGCCTCGAGCACGAGCAGGTCGAACTTCTCGGCGCGTGTCTTCCAGGCGGGCAGGCTCTGGGGGAGCAGCGGGCCCCGGATTCCCCGGCCGCGACGCGTCACGGAACGGGACGAGACAGGGCGGGAACGACGTGCGCGGACCATGCCATGGACACTACGACACGAAAATCCGGATCCCGGTCACGGTGTGTCCGAATAGTCCTTCGGCGCTCGGCGCGCTACGCTCCCAGTCGTGAGAACACTGCGTCGATGCTGCCGGCCTGGGTGCAAGAACCCTGCTGTCGCGACGTTGACCTACGTGTACTCGGACTCCACCGCCGTTGTCGGGCCGCTGGCGACCGTCGCGGAGCCGCACTCGTGGGATCTCTGCGAGATGCACGGCTCGCGCATCACCGCCCCCAAGGGCTGGGAACTGGTCCGGTACGAGGGGGCCTTCTCGTCGACCACCCCGGACGAGGACGACCTGACGGCGCTGGCAGAGGCAGTGCGCGAGGCCGGCCTGGGGGAGCGGGCCAAACCCGATTCGACCGATGAGAGCTCCGACGACGCGCAGCGCGCGGTCGTGCCCCCCACCGCCCGCACCGGACGGCGCGGACATCTGCGGGTTCTTCCCGATCCCACCTCCTGAGTCCGGTCCCACTAGGCTGATCGGAGTGCGAGGCCGCGGAGGACGGCATCGCACCAGTCGAGTCTCAGGAGCGAAAACAGTGGCGAGAGCTGCCGAGTCGGTGTCAGCGGTCATCAAGGCGTACGACGTCCGCGGAGTGGTCGGTGAACAGATCGACGACGAGTTCGTCCGCGAGGTGGGTGCTTCCTTCGCGCGTCTGCTGCGCAACGAGGGCGGGGCGAGCCGGGTCGTGGTGGGTCACGACATGCGTGCCTCCTCGCCGTCCCTGTCCCGGGCCTTCGCCGAGGGCGTGACCGAGCAGGGCCTCGACGTCGTCACCATCGGCCTGGCCTCCACCGACCAGCTCTACTTCGCCTCGGGCATCCTCGACGCGCCCGGAGCGATGTTCACCGCCAGCCACAACCCCGCCAAGTACAACGGCATCAAGCTGTGCCGGGCCGGGGCGAAGCCGGTCGGCCAGGACACCGGCCTGGGCACCATCACCCGGGACCTGATCGACGGTGTGCCGTCCTACGACGGTCCCCGTGGCAGCATCACCGAACGCGACGTGCTCGACGAGTACGCCTCGTTCGTCCGCGGCCTGGTGGACCTGTCGGAGATGCGCCCGCTCAAGGTCGCCGTGGACGCCGGCAACGGCATGGGTGGGCACACCGTCCCCGCAGTCCTCGGGGCGCTGCCCGTCGAACTGGTCCCGCTGTACTTCGAGCTCGACGGCACCTTCCCCAACCACGAGGCCAACCCGCTCGATCCGAAGAATCTCGTCGACCTGCAGCGGCTGGTCGTCGAGTCCGGCGCCGACGTCGGCCTGGCCTTCGACGGTGACGCCGACCGCTGCTTCGTCGTCGACGAGCGCGGCGAGCCGGTCACCCCGTCCGCGGTGACGGCGCTCGTCGCCTCCCGCGAGCTCGCCAAGGAGCCGGGCGCGACGATCATCCACAACCTCATCACCTCCCGGGTGGTTCCCGAGCTGGTCACCGAGCAGGGCGGCAAGCCGGTGCGCACCCGCGTCGGGCACTCGTTCATCAAGCAGCAGATGGCCGAGACCGGTGCGGTCTTCGGTGGCGAGCACTCGGCGCACTACTACTTCCGCGACTTCTGGGGTGCCGATTCCGGCATGCTCGCCGCGTTGCACGTGCTCGCCGCGCTCGCCGGCGCCGACGGCACGCTCTCGGAGCTGATGAGCTCGTACAACCGTTACGCCGCCTCGGGGGAGATCAACTCCACCGTCGCCGACGCCGACGAGCGCACCGAGGCCGTCGTCGCGGCCTTCGCCGATCGCGCCGTGTCGGTGGACCGGCTCGACGGGGTGACCGTGGATCTGCCCGACCACGCCTGGTTCAACCTGCGTGCGTCGAACACCGAGCCGCTGCTGCGGCTGAACGTCGAGGCGCGGACCGCCGACGAGGTGGACGCTCTCGTGAGGGAGATCCTTTCCGTCGTTCGTGCGTAAGCGGTCGGACAACGGGAATAATCGAGAAGTCGGCACATGTCGTGCCGGTGTCCGTTCGATGACGTGCCGATGTCGTGTCGGCGGAGGGTCGGAACGAGATCGGCGCGACGCCGATGTCGCGGCGGCGGAAGGAAGGTGATGTGGTCGTGACGGCACCGTCACCGCTGTTCGATTTCGACGATGCGGGCAGCGTGCTCGCCGCCGACGTCGACGGCATCCTGCGGAGCGCGGCCCTCGGTGGCGCCCAGATCCGGGCGGTCGCCGCGGCGGTCGAGGAACGACAGCTGGACCGCATCGAGGGGATGCACCCGCGCAGCGTCGTGTTCGTGGGCACCGACGCCCGGTCGCGTCTGGCGGCCCAGCTCGTCGTCGCGCTGTTCTCCGAACAGTCCGCGGTGCCGCTGGTCTCCGCCCCCGCGACCCCGCCCTGGGTGGGTGCCCTCGACGTGGTGGTCGTCGCCGGGAACGACGCCGGCGATCCGCAACTGGCTCGCGCCGTCGACGCCGGTCTGCGCCGCAGCGCCGAGGTCGTCGTCGATGCCCCGGACGAGGGTCCCGTGCGGGCCGTCGCCGCCGGTCGCGCCGTGATGCTGCCCCCGCGCGTGCACGTGCAGACGCGTTACGTGCTCGCGCGGCACGTAGCGGTGCTGTGCGCCGTGATCGGGGTGCTGCAGAGCGCCACGCGGATCCCCGGGCTACCGGCGCTCGCCGACGTGGCGGACGCCGTCGACGCCGAGGCGGCGCGGAACCACCCGTCCAATGAGGTCTTCCACAATCCCGCCAAGGCGCTCGCCGTGCGGATGCAGTCGCGCAGGGTGATCCTGGCCGGTGATTCGGCCGTCACCGCGGTGCTGGCGCGGCACGCCGCCGAGTCGCTGCTGCAGGCCGCCGGGATCGTCGCCGCCGCTGCCGCGCTGAGCGACGTGCTGGTGGCGCGCGACCGGCTGGTCGCCGGGACCACCGCGAGCGGGGAACCGTACGACCCGTTCTTCCACGACGAGGAACTGGACGGCCCGGCGCCGGTGGCGCCGGCACGGGTGTTCGTGCTGAGCACGGATGCGGATCGATCGGCCGCCCAACGGAGGGCGGCAGCATTACCGGATATGGAATTGGTGTCTGTAGTGGGGGAATTCGAGTCGAGCACGGTACCCCCCGTGCTGGAACAGGTGGCCGTGTTGACCGTCCGCACCGAGATGGCCGCCGCTTATCTCGCCCTGGCCGGAGGTCGATAGTGCATCGACTCGAAGGCGCGGTGCGCTCGTACGCCTGGGGGTCGCGCACCGCGATCGCATCCCTGTGCGGCCGGACGGTGCCGTCCGATCATCCCGAGGCGGAACTGTGGCTCGGGGCGCATCCCGCGGACCCGGCGCGGCTCGTCGGCGAGGACGGCGACGCGGTGTCGCTGCTCGAGGTGCTGACGGCCGATCCCGAGACGACCCTCGGGAAGCGTGTGGTCGAGGCCTTCGGGCCACGATTGCCGTTCCTGCTGAAGCTGCTCGCGGCCGAGGAGCCGCTGTCGCTGCAGGCGCATCCGAGTGCGCGCCAGGCGGCGGAGGGTTTCGCGCGGGAGGAGGCGCAGAACATCCCCATCGACTCGCCCGTCCGCAACTACAAGGACGCGAGCCACAAGCCGGAACTCGTGGTGGCGCTGACCCGCTTCGAGGCCCTCGCCGGTTTCCGCGACCCGAAACGCACCGTCGAACTGCTCGAGGCCCTCGCGGTGCCGGAGCTCGATCCGTACGTGGGTCTGCTCGCCGGGCAACCGGATTCGAACGGTCTGCGGGCGCTGTTCACGACGTGGATCACCCTGCCGCCGCCGGCGCTGTCGGCGCTGCTGCCGCGCGTGCTCGACGGTTGCGTGAGCTATCTGGCCGCCGGTGGGAACGGCGACCGCGACTTCGTACCGGAGATCCGCACCGCCCTGCAGCTCGCCGACTTCTATCCGGGCGACGCGGGCGTGCTCGCGTCCCTGCTGCTCAACCGGGTCACACTGCAGCCGGGCGAGGGGCTCTACCTCGACGCCGGGAACCTGCACGCCTATCTGCACGGCATGGGCGTGGAGATCATGGCGAACTCCGACAACGTCCTGCGCGGGGGCCTGACTCCCAAGCACGTCGACGTCCCCGAACTGCTCAAGGTGCTCGACTTCGGCGCGGCCTCCGTACCGATCCTGAAGGCGGAGGAGGTCGCCGCGTTCGAGTGGCGGTACCGGACCCCCGCACCGGAGTTCGCCCTGTCGCGGTTCGAGCTCGGGCCCGGCGACGTCGCACCGGTCGCCGGTGGCAGCCCGCAGATCCTGCTGTGCACCGCCGGTATCGCCCGCGTGGAGTGCGCGGGTGAGAGTGTGACCCTGCGGCCGGGGGACTCGGCCTGGCTGTCGGCCTGCGACCGCGAACCGACGGTACACGGCTGTGCTGCCGACACTCAGGTCTTCCGGGCGCAGCTCGGTGAGGTGTCCTGATCACGTAGACCCCGTTCACGACCGGAGGGCGAGCTCGACGAGCTCGCCCTCCGGCGTTTCTGCACCCCGGGAGATTTACAAATCACTTCAAATGTCTAGACCTCGAACGAAATGCGGTCTAGAGTCAACCACAGAGTGGTGCGCATCACGTCCATGTGGACATACCGGCACCGACGACCGCGACGAGGAGTCGACATGACCACCGCCTCCCCGGGTTCGCCCACCGAACCCGCTGTGCAATGGCACGACCGCAAGCGTCACCTCTGGCTGCTCGGGCTGGTTCCGCCGACCGCCCTGTTCCTCGCCACCGCACTCGTGTGGGGTGGGAACCAGCTCGGCCTGCAGGCCGTCACCCCCGTGATGTGGTGGATCGGCCCCCTGCTCGTCTACGTACTCGTGCCGACCCTCGACCTGTTCATCGGTCCCGACGGCGAGAACCCGCCGGAGGAACTGTTCGAACAGCTCGAGAACGACATGTTCTACCGCTGGTGCACCTACCTGTACCTGCCGTTCCAGTACGCCTCGCTGGTCTTCGCCTGCTATCTGTGGTCGGCCGGTGATCTGTCCTGGCTCGGCATCGACGGCGGCCTCGGCCTCGTGTCGAAGATCGGCCTCGCGATCTCGATGGGTGTGGTGGCCGGCATCGGCATCAACACCGCCCACGAACTCGGCCACAAGAAGGTCGAACTCGAACGCCGCCTGTCGAAGTGGGCGCTCGCCCCGTCCTTCTACGGCCACTTCTACATCGAGCACAACCGCGGCCACCACGTGCGGGTCGCCACCCCCGAGGACCCGGCCTCCGCACGCTTCGGGGAGAGCTTCTGGCGGTTCCTGCCCCGCAGCGTCGTCGGTAGCCTCCGTTCGGCCTGGCGGCTCGAACGCGCCCGTCTCGAGCGGCTCGGCAAGCCGGTGTGGAGCCCACAGAACGACGTGCTCAACGCGTGGGCGATCTCCGTCGTGCTCTTCGCGGTGCTCGTCGCGGTGTTCGGTGTGGGGATCGTGCCCTATCTGTTGATCCAGGCGGTCTTCGGGTTCTCGCTGCTCGAGGTCGTGAACTATCTCGAGCACTACGGTCTGCTCCGGCAGAGGACGGACCGGGGCCGGTACGAGCGCTGCAGTCCCGCGCACAGCTGGAACAGCGACCACCTGGTGACGAACATCTTCCTCTACCACCTGCAGCGCCACAGCGACCACCACGCCAACCCCACGCGGCGCTACCAGACCCTGCGCAGCATGGAGATCTCGCCGCAGCTGCCCGCCGGCTACGCCACGATGATCACCCTCGCCTACTTCCCGCCGCTGTGGCGGAAGGTGATGGACCACCGCGTGCTCGAGCACTACGACGGCGACATCACCCGCGTGAACATCGAACCGAGCAAGCGCGAGGCGATCCTCGCCCGCTACGGCGCCGGGGGAGACTCCGCCCGGTAACCGGCATCCCGGTACGAAACAGGAAGGACGACATCGTCGTGGCCGCCTACCGCTGCCCGGTCTGCGACTTCGTGTACGACGAGACCACCGGCGCTCCCCGCGAGGGCTTCCCTCCGGGCACGTCCTGGAGTGCCGTCCCCGACGACTGGCCGTGCCCCGACTGCGGGGTCCGGGAGAAGATCGACTTCGAGGAGCGCGAGCGATGAATACCGAGCACGAGGAGTGCGAGCGATGAATACCGAGTACCGCCTGTTCCGGTGTCTGGTGTGCGGCTTCGAGTACGACGAGGCGCAGGGCTGGCCCGACGAGGGCATCGAGCCCGGCACCCGCTGGGAGGACATCCCCGACGACTGGACGTGCCCGGACTGCGGTGCCGCCAAGGCCGATTTCGAGATGGTCGAGATCGCGCGGCGATGAGATCACCGCAGCGTGCCCGCTTTGACGGCGTCCGCACGGCGTGAGAACGTTCCGACCATGGCGAGAGCACGCGCACGGACCGGAGCCACCCCGGCGCCCACCCGCGTCCCCTTCCAGGAGGCCAGCCGGGTGCTGCTGCGCTCGACGATCCTCGACGCGATGCGCGAGCTGCTCCTCGAACGCGACTGGTCGGCGATCACGATGAGCGATGTCGCGCGGGCTGCGGGGATCAGCCGCCAGACCCTCTACAAGGAGTTCTCCTCGCGGCAGGGCCTCGCCCAGGGCTACGCGCTGCGCCTGGTCGACGAGTTCGTCGACGCCGTCGCCGACTCGGTCTACGCCCACGCCGGCGATGCCCGTGCCGCTCTCGTCGACGGGTTCGCGTTCTTCTTCGAGGCCTCCGCCGCCGACCCGCTGATCCGGTCGCTGCTCGACGGCGAGGCGAAACCGGATCTGCTGCGGCTGATCACCACGGACGCCGCGCCCATCCTCGAACGCGGCGCGGGCCGTCTGACGGACACCTTCTGCCACAGCTGGATCGGCGCCTCGGAGCACGACGGCGGTGTCCTCGCCCGCGCGGTGGTGCGGGTCGCGCTGAGCTTCGTGTCGATGCCGCCCAGTTCGGGCCGCGACGTCGCCGCCGATCTCGCCGACCTGCTCGTGCCGTTCGTGGAACGCGCCGCCGTCCGCAGCTGAACCCCTCGAGGGGGCCTGACCGGAGGGATGCGACCTCACTGTTCGGCGCCCGGGTTGTATAGCCTGGGATCAATCATCAGTCTGCCGACAGGAAGAGGCATCTGCACGTGTCTGACACCACGCTCGTCGCCGACCGGGTCAACGGTCTCGATTTCAAGGTCGCCGATCTGTCCCTCGCCGAATTCGGGCGCAAGGAGATCCGGCTCGCGGAACACGAGATGCCGGGCCTGATGGCGCTGCGTCGCGAGTACGCCGAGGTGCAGCCGCTGAAGGGCGCCCGGATCTCCGGATCGCTGCACATGACGGTGCAGACCGCGGTCCTCATCGAGACCCTCGTCTCGCTCGGTGCGCAGGTCCGCTGGGCCTCCTGCAACATCTTCTCGACCCAGGACCACGCGGCCGCCGCCGTGGTCGTCGGCCCGCACGGCACCCCCGAGGAGCCCAAGGGCGTCCCGGTCTTCGCCTGGAAGGGCGAGACCCTGGAGGAGTACTGGTGGGCCGCCGAGCAGATGCTCACCTGGCCGGGTGAGCCCGCCAACATGATCCTCGACGACGGCGGCGACGCCACCATGCTCGTCCTCAAGGGTGCCCAGTTCGAGAAGGCCGGGGTCGTCCCGCCGGTCGACGAGGAGCACGACTCCACCGAGTACAAGGTCTTCCTCGAGCTGCTGCGCCGATCGCTGGCCGCCGACTCGAAGAAGTGGACCACCATCGCCGAGTCCGTCAAGGGTGTCACCGAGGAGACCACCACGGGTGTGCTGCGGCTGTACCAGCTGTCGGCCGCCGGTGAGCTGGTGTTCCCGGCCATCAACGTCAACGACTCGGTCACCAAGAGCAAGTTCGACAACAAGTACGGCACCCGCCACTCGCTGCTCGACGGCATCAACCGCGGCACCGACGTGCTCATCGGCGGCAAGACCGCCCTCGTGTGCGGCTACGGCGACGTCGGCAAGGGCTGCGCCGAGGCGCTGCGCGGCCAGGGTGCGCGCGTGTCCGTCACCGAGATCGACCCGATCAACGCGCTGCAGGCGCTCATGGACGGCTTCGACGTCGTCACGGTCGACGGTTTCATCGAGCAGGCCGACATCGTCATCACCGCGACCGGCAACAAGGACATCATCACCTTCGAGCACATGAAGCGGATGAAGCACCAGGCGATCCTGGGCAACATCGGCCACTTCGACAACGAGATCGACATGGCCGGTCTCGAGCGTGCCGCCGACGTCACCCGCATCAACATCAAGCCGCAGGTCGACGAGTTCCGTTTCGCCGACGGCCACTCGATCATCGTGCTGTCGGAGGGTCGCCTGCTGAACCTGGGCAACGCCACCGGCCACCCCTCGTTCGTGATGAGCAACTCGTTCGCGAACCAGGTCATCGCGCAGATCGAGCTGTGGACCAAGAACGACGAGTACGACAACGAGGTCTACCGCCTGCCCAAGCATCTCGACGAGAAGGTCGCGAAGATCCACGTCGAGGCGCTCGGTGGCGAGCTCACCAAGCTCACCAAGGAGCAGGCCGAGTACATCGGTGTCGATGTCGAGGGCCCGTACAAGCCCGAGCACTACCGCTACTGATCCCCGGCGCTCGGCGAGAATCGCAGAACAGACCGCATGGGTGATCTGATCGTCGTCGAGGGTCTCGACGGGGCCGGCAAACGGACGCTGTCCGCCGGCCTCGTCGGCACCTGGCGGGCCGAGGGGAGGAAGGTCGCGACGCTGGCCTTCCCCCGCTACGGCCGTTCCATCCACGCCGACCTGGGCGCGGAGGCGCTGCGCGGACAGCACGGCGACACCGCGTCGAGTGTGGAGGCGATGGCCCTGCTGTGGGCGCTCGACCGGCGCGAGGCCGCCGACGAGCTGCGGGAGATGCTCTCCACCAACGACATCGTGTTGCTCGACCGCTATGTGGCGTCCAACGCCGCGTACACCGCGGCCCGTCGCCACCAGGACGCGGCGGGCCCGGCCGTCGAGTGGATCCGGCAGCTCGAATTCGATCGGTTCGGCCTGCCGGTGCCGGATCTGCAGCTGCTGCTGCGGGTTCCCGTCGCCCTGGCCGCCGAGCGGGCACGCCACCGCGCCGCCACCGAGGCGGACCGCGAACGCGACGCCTACGAGCGCGACGGCGATCTGCAGTGCCGGACGGGCGAGGTGTACGACGGACTCGCGCAACGGCACTGGATGTCGACCTGGGAGGTGGCGGGCCCCGATACGGACCCGCAGCAACTCGCCGTTCGCATCTCAAATCTGCTTCACGACGGTGAAGGGGTGACACGATAGGGACATGAAGCCGAGGATTCTGGTAGTCGACGACGACACCGCGTTGGCGGAGATGCTCACCATCGTGCTGCGCGGCGAGGGATTCGAACCGTTCGTGGTGGGAGACGGCACCCAGGCGCTCGGGGCCGTCCGTGAGATCCGCCCGGATCTGGTACTGCTCGATCTCATGCTTCCGGGCATGAACGGGATCGACGTCTGCCGGGTGCTCCGCGCCGATTCCGGTGTGCCCATCGTGATGCTCACCGCCAAGTCCGACACCGTCGACGTCGTCCTCGGCCTCGAATCCGGCGCCGACGACTACATCGTCAAGCCGTTCAAGCCGAAGGAACTCGTCGCCCGGGTGCGGGCCCGCCTGCGCCGCACCGAGCAGGAGCCGGCGGAGGTCCTCACCATCGGCGACCTGACGATCGACGTCCCGGCCCACAAGGTGACCCGCGGCGACGAGACCATCTCGCTCACCCCGCTGGAGTTCGACCTGCTGGTCGCCCTCGCCCGCAAGCCGCGGCAGGTGTTCACCCGTGAGGTCCTGCTCGAGCAGGTCTGGGGCTACCGGCACGCCGCCGACACCCGTCTCGTGAACGTCCACGTCCAGCGGCTGCGTGCCAAGGTCGAGAAGGATCCCGAGAATCCCCAGGCGGTTCTCACGGTGCGGGGGGTCGGCTACAAGGCCGGACCGCCGTGATCCGTACCTACCGGCTACGGCGGCGTATCACACGCAGAACGCTGCCGCTGGTGAGGTGGTCGCGATCGGTGAGCAGCCGCATCGCGCACACCTGGCGACGCTCGTTGCAGCTGAGGGTCGTGACCTCGACCCTCACGCTGTCGGTGATCGTCATGTTCGTCCTCGGTGTGGTGCTCACGAGTCAGATCACCGACCGCCTGCTCGAAGTGAAGATCGACGCCGCGACCGAGGAGATGGAACGCTCCCGCGCCCTGGTCGAGGCGCAACTCGCGGGTGCCGACGATTCCGGCTCGCTCGCGGTGCGTCTCGACGGGGCCGCGGCGACGCTGACCAACCGCGGCAGCGACGGGGGACAGGACACCGGCGTCGCCGGCACCTTCGATCCCGTGCTCATCGTGCCCGGTGAGGGGCCGCGGGCCCCCACCGCGAGTGGTCCCGCCGACCAGATCCCGCAGAACCTGCGCGCCTTCGTCCAGAACGGTCAGATCGCCTACCAGTTCGCGACGGTGGCGGATCCGGAGGGTTACACCGGCCCGGCGCTCATCGTCGGCAGCCCCACCGACTCCGACATCTCCACCCTCGAGTTGTACCTGATCTTCCCGCTCGGTGGTGAGGAACGCACCCTCGCGCTGGTCCGCGGCACCCTCCTCGTCGGCGCCGTGGTGCTGCTCGTGCTGCTCGCCGCGATCTCGATGATCGTCGCGCGGCAGGTCGTGCTGCCGATCCGGTCGGCCTCCCGCATCGCCGTGCGGTTCGCCGACGGCCGGCTCAAGGAACGCATGCCGGTCCGCGGTGAGGACGACATGGCGCGGCTGGCGATGTCGTTCAACGAGATGGCCGAGAGCCTGTCCCGGCAGATCACCCAGCTCGAGGAGTACGGCAACCTGCAGAAACGGTTCACCTCCGATGTGAGCCACGAACTGCGCACCCCGCTCACCACCGTCCGCATGGCCGCCGACCTCATCCACGACGCCAGCGACGACCTCGACCCGATGCTCAAGCGGTCCTCCGAACTGCTCGTCACCGAACTCGACCGGTTCGAGAGCCTGCTCAACGACCTGCTCGAGATCTCCCGCCACGACGCGGGCGTCGCCGAACTCGCCGCCGAACGCCTCGACCTGCGCATGTGTGCCCGCGCCGCCGTCTCGACCGTGCGGCATCTCGCCCGCGAGACCGCCACCGAACTCATCGTCGACCTGCCCGACGAACCCGTCGAGGCCGAGGTCGATCCGCGCCGCGTCGAACGCATCCTGCGGAACCTACTGGCGAACGCCATCGACCACGGCGAGGGCAAGCCCATCCTGCTGCGGCTGCGTGCCGACGACACCGCCGCGGCCTTCGTCGTGCGCGACCAGGGCATCGGCCTGCGCCCCGGCGAGGAGAAGCTCGTCTTCAACCGGTTCTGGCGTTCCGACCCGTCCCGGGTCCGCCGCTCCGGCGGCACCGGCCTCGGCCTGGCCATCAGCGTCGAGGACGCGAACCTGCACAACGGCAAGCTCGAGGCGTGGGGCGAACCAGGCCGTGGCGCCAGCTTCCGCCTCACCCTGCCCCGCGAACGGGGCCGCAAGGTGGGCCGCAGCCCGCTTCCGCTGGTGCCCAGCGCGGTGAAGGCGGTGCAGGGCAAGCCGCCGGAGTCCGCGTCCGATCCCGAGGGCCCTGCCGTGGGCGGGTGGCGTGTGGAGGACACGTCGAGCACTCCCGCACCTTCCGACGGCCCGGTCCCACCCGACGGCGCGGTCCCACCCGACGGCGCGGTCCCGCCCCACGACGCAGCCCCGCACGAAGCAGCACCCCCGGCGAACCGGCCGACCGACTCGCCGTCCGAAGGAGCCGCCCCATGACCCGCTCGATCCCGCGCCGGGCGGGCGTGCTCGTCGTGCTGCTGACGGTGCTCGGCCTCGTGGTGTCCGGCTGCGCGACCCTGCCCGACTCGTCGTCCCCGCAGGCCATCGGCACCCTCGAGCGGGGACCGTCGACCACGGAGGTCGCCGCACCAGTCCCCGGCCGCGAACCGGACCTGCTGCTGCGCGACTTCCTGCAGGCCAGCACCGACCCCACCAACCGGCACCGCGCCGCCCGGCAGTTCCTCACCGGCAGCATGTCGCAGCGGTGGGACGACGCCGCGAGCACGACCATCGTCGACAAGGTCGACGTCCTCGTCGAGCAACGCGACGGCGACTCCGCCACCTACGTGGTGCGGGCCAACACGGTCGGCCATCTCGAGGAGGGCGGCGTCTACCGGGCCGCCGACGGTCCCTTCGAGGCCCGCTTCTCGCTCGTGCGTACCGACGGGGAGTGGCGCATCGACGAGATGCCGCCGGGCGTGATCATGGACCGCCCGCGCTTCCTCAACAGCTACCGCAGCCGGTCGCTGTACTTCGTCGACCCGTCCGGCACCGCGATCGTCCCCGACCCGCGCTGGATCACCGGCACCCCCGAGCAGACGGCGGCGCAGCTGATCGGCCTGCTCGTCGAGGGCCCCAAGACCGTGCTCGCACCGGCCGTGCAGAACCTGCTCGAGGGCCTCACCGTCGTCGGCGCAGTGACCAAGGCCGACGGCCGCACCACGGACGTGGGCGTCGGGCTCGGCGGCATCCGCATCGACTTCCAGGGCATCGGCACGATGAGCCGGCAGGACCGGGAACTGCTCGCCGCCCAGGTGATCTGGACGCTCGCCAATGCCGACATCAGTGGCCCCTATCAGCTGCTCGCCGACGGGCAGCCCCTCGACGAACGGTTCCCCAACGGGTGGACCACCGCCGACGTGGCGTCGATGAACCCCCTCGCCGCCTCCAGCGTCACGGTCGGCCTGCACGCCCTGCTCGACGGAGGCCTGGTCAGCGTCGCCGAGAACGGGGTCACCCCGGTGCGCGGCTTCTTCGGCAACGCCACCGACCTGCAGTCCGTCGCCCTGTCGCTCGACGGGGAACTCGTCGCCGCCGTCCAGTCCACCGGCAAACCCGCTCCCGAACCCGCCGCCCAGCTCATGATCGGTACCTACACCGACGGGGTCGCCGAACCCGCCGTCGACGGCGAGTTCATCACCCGCCCGTCCTGGGCGCCGAACAACAACTCCGTGTGGGCGGTCGTCAACGGCACCGCGGTGGTGCGCGCGGTCCGCGAACCCGGCACCGGCCGCGTCACCGTGGTCGGCGTGGAGGCCGGAGCCGTCCGCGGCCTCGGCGGCCGGATCAGCGAACTGCGCCTGTCCCGCGACGGGGTGCGCGCCGCACTGATCGTCGACGGCCGGGTGTTCGTCGCGACCGTGGTGCCCACGACCAGCGGCGAGTACGCCCTCACCAACCCCCGCGAGATCGGCTTCGGCCTCGGCGGCCCCGCGCTGGCGCTGGACTGGAGCACGGCCGACACGATCGTCGTCTCCCGCGCGGCCTCCGACGTGCCGGTCGTGCAGATCGCGGTGGACGGCTCCCGGATCGACGCGCTGCCGAGCCGCAACCTCACCCCGCCGGTCGTGGCGGTGGAGGCGTCGACGGCGAGCGAGTTCGTCGCCGACTCGCGCACCGTCTTCCAGCTCAACAACCGCGACCCGGCGGGCGACCGCTACTGGCGGGAGGTACCCGGCCTGGCCGGCCTCGCCGCGATCCCCGTCCTGCCGGGCTGACCCGGGCAGCTGTCGGTGACGGCCTGCACACTGCCGTTGTGCTCGCCGCCCTCCTCGACCTCGTGCTGCCCCTCGCGTGCGGAGGGTGCGGCGCCGCAGGCACGTCCTGGTGCCGCCGCTGCGCCGCCGAACTCGCCGACCATCCGGCCCGCGTGACACCCCGCGTCGACCCCGGGGTGCCGGTGTGGAGTCTCGGCCCGTACACGGGCGCCCGACGCCGCGCCGTGATCGTCGCGAAGGAACGCGGTCGCCGCGACCTCGCCGCCCCGCTCGGGTTCGCGTGGGCGGTCGCGGTGTCGCGGCTGCGGCGCTGGGGCGAACTGCCGGCCGGTCCGCTGCTCGTCGTGCCCGCCCCCACCCGGGTCCGGGCCGCGCGGGCGCGGGGCGGCGATCCCGTCACCCGCGCGGCCCGCGGAGCCGCGGACCACGACCGGCGCCTGCACGTGCACCCCGTCCTGCGCACCACCGCCGGGGTGCGCGACTCCGTGGGACTCGACGCCGCGGCCCGGCAACGCAATCTCGCGGGCCGGATCGTGGTGCGCGCAGGAGCGGTGCCGCGGACGCTGCCGGTGCTCGTCGTCGACGACGTGGTCACCACCGGCGCCACCGCCCGCGAGGCCGTACGCGCCCTCCGGAAGGCGGGTTTCCGACCGGTCGGAGTGCTCACTTCCGCCCACGCCTGATCCCGTCTCCGAGGGTCGCCGGACCCCCTCGCCGAGGGCCGGCGGACCCCTTCCACACGGGCGAACAGGTGACGCGCGGTGAAATAGCGCGGGAACGGTGGCACACGGGTCGGTTACGTACTACCGTCGCAATCAGACCCGGAAACAACAAGGTAGACGGGTGGAAACGCCTGTTCTTCCGATTCCGGGCGAGTGCCCTCGTGGCGCTCATCGACAATGCCGGCGCGCGGGCTGCGCCGGCCGAAACTCGGGAGGTACGCGTGACGACCCCTTCGAAGTCCAGAGTTTCCGTTGCAGAGGCAGATGCCGCTACGGAAGGCCCCCGTGCCGACGTTGTCGTGAAAGGACGCAACGTCGAGGTCCCCGATCACTTCCGGATCTACGTCTCCGAGAAACTCGCTCGGCTCGAGCGTTTCGATCCGACGATCTTCATCTTCGACGTCGAGTTGCAGCACGAACGCAACCGCCGTCAGAGGAAGAGTTGTCAGCGAGTCGAGATCACAGCCCGAGGGAAGGGCCCCATCGTGCGGGCCGAGGCCAGCGCCGACAGCTTCTACGCGGCCTTCGAGTCGGTGATCGGCAAGCTGGAGGCACGACTGCGTCGCACCAAGGAACGCCGGAAGGTGTCCTACGGCGAGAAGACGCCGGTGTCGGTCGCGGAAGCGACGGCAGCCCTCGCGCAGGACGACTCGTTGGGAATCTCCCAGGACCTGTCGCTCTCCGACTACGACAAGGAACCGCAGGACGGTCCCGGTCGTATCGTGCGCGTGAAGGAGCACAACGCCCAGCCGATGACCGTCGACGACGCCCTCTACGAGATGGAACTCGTCGGTCACGACTTCTACCTGTTCCACGACAAGGAGACGGACAGGCCGTCCGTCGTGTACCGGAGGCACGCCTTCGACTACGGTCTGATCAGGCTCGTGTGAGCCACGCGGAGTGACCGAAGGCACCTCGCCATCGCGGTCGCTTCGCTGCAGCGCCTACCATGGAATCCGGCCGGGGTCCGACAAGGCCTCGGCCGGATTTCTTGTCCGTGCAGGTACCCGAGATTGAGGACGAACACACCAGTGCTGTCGCTGACGAAGCTGCTCCGGATCGGTGAAGGTCGCATGGTCAAGCGGCTCAAGCACATCGCCGAACACGTCGATTCCCTCTCTCCGGACTTCGAGGCCCTGACCGACGCCGAGCTCCGCGCCAAGACGGACGAGTTCCGCGCCCGCTACCAGGACGGCGAGACGCTCGACGATCTGCTGCCGGAGGCCTTCGCGACCGCCCGGGAGGCGTCCTTCCGGGTGCTCGGCCAGAAGCACTATCTCGTGCAGATCATGGGCGGCGCGGCGCTGCACTTCGGCAACATCGCCGAGATGAAGACCGGTGAGGGCAAGACCCTCACCTGTGTGCTGCCGGCCTACCTCAACGCCATCTCCGGCGACGGCGTCCACGTCGTCACCGTCAACGACTACCTCGCCAAGCGCGACTCCGAGTGGATGGGCCGCGTCCACCGCTTCCTCGGCCTCGACACCGCCGTGATCCTGTCCGGCATGAGCCCGGCCCAGCGCCGCGCGGCCTACGCCGCCGACATCACCTACGGCACGAACAACGAGTTCGGCTTCGACTACCTGCGCGACAACATGACGCACTCGCTGGACGACCTCGTCCAGCGCGGCCACAACTACGCGATCGTCGACGAGGTCGACTCGATCCTCATCGACGAGGCCCGCACCCCGCTCATCATCTCGGGCCCGGCCGACTCGTCGAGCAAGTGGTACTCCGAGTTCGCCCGCATCGCGACGCTGCTCAAGCGCGACGTGCACTACGAGGTCGACATCCGCAAGCGCACCATCGGTGTGCACGAGGCGGGCGTCGAATTCGTCGAGGACCAGCTCGGCATCGACAACCTCTACGAGGCCGCGAACTCGCCGCTGGTGAGCTACCTCAACAACGCCATCAAGGCCAAGGAGCTCTACACCAAGGACAAGGACTACATCGTCCGCAACGGCGAGGTCGTCATCGTCGACGAGTTCACCGGCCGCATCCTGTCCGGTCGCCGCTACAACGAGGGCATGCACCAGGCGATCGAGGCCAAGGAAGGCGTCGAGATCAAGGCCGAGAACCAGACGCTCGCCACGATCACCCTGCAGAACTACTTCCGTCTCTACGACAAGCTGTCCGGCATGACCGGTACGGCCGAGACCGAGGCCGCCGAGCTGCACCAGATCTACAACCTCGGTGTCATCCCGATCCCGACGAACAAGCCGATGGTCCGCGTCGACCAGGGCGACCTGATCTACAAGACGGAGGAGGCGAAGTTCGCCGCCGTCGTCGACGACGTCGTCGAGCGTCACGAGAAGGGCCAGCCCGTCCTCATCGGCACGACCAGCGTCGAGCGGTCGGAGTACCTGTCGCGGCAGCTCACCAAGCGCGGCGTGCCGCACAGCGTCCTCAATGCGAAGTTCCACGAGCAGGAAGCGCAGATCATCGCCCAGGCCGGCCGGTCCGGCGCGGTGACGGTCGCGACGAACATGGCCGGTCGCGGTACCGACGTCGTGCTCGGCGGCAACCCCGACATCCTCGCCGACATCGCGCTGCGCAAGCGCGGCCTCGATCCGGTCAACACGCCGGAGGAGTACGAGGCGGCCTGGGACGAGACCCTCGAGCGGCTCAAGGCAGAGTCGAAGGCCGACGCCGAGAAGGTGCGCGCCGCCGGCGGCCTGTACGTGCTCGGCACCGAGCGGCACGAGTCCCGTCGTATCGACAACCAGCTGCGCGGCCGCTCCGGCCGTCAGGGCGATCCCGGCGAGTCGCGGTTCTACCTGTCGCTCGGCGACGAGTTGATGCGGCGCTTCAACGGCGCGGCTCTCGAGTCGATCATGACGCGGCTGAACCTGCCCGACGACGTGCCGATCGAGGCGAAGATGGTCTCCAAGGCCATCAAGAGCGCGCAGACGCAGGTCGAGCAGCAGAACTTCGAGATCCGCAAGAACGTCCTCAAGTACGACGAGGTGATGAACCAGCAGCGCACCGTCATCTACGAGGAACGCCGCCGGATCCTGCGCGGCGAGGACCTCGAGGGCCAGGTGCAGCACATGCTCACCGACGTCGTCACCGCCTACGTCGACGGCGCGACCGCCGAGGGGTACGTCGAGGACTGGGATCTCGAGCAGCTGTGGACGGCACTCAAGACCCTCTACCCCGTGGGTGTCGACCACAAGAAGCTCGTCGCCGAGAACGAGGACCTCGACCGCAACGGCCTGCTCGAGGTGCTGCTCGCCGACGCCCGCGCCGCCTACGAGCGTCGCGAGGCCGAGATCGAGGGCATCGCCGGTGAGGGCGCGATGCGCGAACTCGAGCGCCGCGTGCTGCTGTCGGTCCTCGACCGCAAGTGGCGCGAGCACCTCTACGAGATGGACTACCTCAAGGAGGGCATCGGCCTGCGTGCGATGGCGCAGCGCGACCCGCTCGTGGAGTACCAGCGCGAGGGTTACGACATGTTCACGGCCATGCTCGACGGCCTGAAGGAGGAGTCCGTCGGATTCCTGTTCAACCTGCAGGTCGAGGCGGCGAAGCCGCAGCCGTCCGCGGGTGTCCGGCTCGACGCCGCCTCCGCCGCCGCGACCGCGAGGACCGCCCCGAGCCTGTCCAAGGCCGCACCCGCCGGGGCCACCCCCGCCGGGGAGCAGGCAGCGCCCGCCCCGGCGGCGCTCACCGCGAAGGGTCTCGACGAGACCGAGCGGCGCCTGACCTACGTCGGCCCCGGTGAGGACGGCCGCGCCCAGGTGACCGGCACCAGCGGGGGCGAGACCACCGCCGGTGCCCGCCCGGCCGGTTCGCGCAAGGAGCGCCGCGCCGCCGCTCGGCGCGACGCCAAGGCCGACAAGCGCCGCTAGCTCCCGAGGGACTCCGACACACGACCCTGTGGCTCAGCCGAGCCACAGGGTCGTGATCGTCCAGCGTCTCGGTGCGCGGGCGCGGGGCGCAGCGAGCACCATCCGCCCGGCGAAGGCGAACACCCGCGGCCCCCGGCTGTAGCTGCCGAAGATCTCGGCGGTCTCCGCGTCGACGGCCCGCACCCGCGTCCGCAGCAGCACCGCGGCTCCGCGGCCGGCGCGCGCCGACCGGGATCCGGCGACGGTGGTGACGATCCGCGGGTCGAGCACCGTCTTCAGCTGCGCGACCGGCCGACGCCCGTCGATCGCTTCGAGGACCAGGCGCAGCGCGGATTCGGCGAACCGGGCCGCCCCCGGTTCGAGGACGATCCCGGGTGCGGGTCGTGCCGGCCGCCCGGAGCGGCCGTCGTGCGGGGTCTGCCGCGGCACGGCGTGCCCGCGGACGGCGCGGCGGCGAGGGAGACTCGCGGTGGCGGCTGTGGGTGCGATGGCTGTGGGCTCGAGGGCCGGTAGTTCCACGGCCGGGGGTTCCACACGGACGAGGCGGCGGACGTAGCGGCCGGTGTGACGATCGGACACGGATCCCTCCCGAGAGAAGAAACGACGGACCACCGGTCGGAGACCGGTGCGGTGTGGCTCGGGAGAGGACGAACCGCGACGATGATGCCACGACCGGGTGCCGGTTCGCAGCACGAGGAACCGGCCGCGGCGGCATACGGTGGTCTGGTGCTGCGAGGACTGGTGCTCGATGTCGGTGGTGTGCTCGTCGGTCCGGGAACCGACCCGGAGACCATCGGTGCCGTGGTGCGGCACCTGCGCGGGCGCGGGGTGCACACCGCCCTGCTCAGCAACGACCCCGGCGGCCCCGGCGCGCAGTGGCTGCGCGACCTCGAGGGCCCGTTCGTCGACCGGGTGGTGCTCTCCGGAGACGTCGGGATCGCCAAACCGGACCCGGAGAGCTACCGGCTGGTGGCCCGTCTGCTCGACCTCGAACCCGGCGACTGCGTCTTCGTCGACGACTTCGTCGGCAATGTGCGCGGCGCCGCCGCTGCGGGGATGGTCGGTGTCCACCATGATGGTTCACGCGAAGTACTGACGGAATTGGCCGTACTCTTCGATATCGACCTCGCCGGGCTCGACGACGCACCCCCCGACGGTGCGGCGGCGGACCGGCGCCGGACAGGAGGTTCTGCGCTGGAGGGGGACACGCGACGATGGTGACTCGGATGACGGCGCAGGACGCGTCGTACTACTACCTGGAGACGAGCGACACGCCGATGCACATCGGCTCGCTGGCCATCCTCGAACCTCCCGAGAGCGGATTCGACCACGAGGATGTCCTGAAGCTGGTCGAGCAGCGGCTGCCCGAGGTGCCGCGGTACCGGAAGAAGGTGCGGGAGGTCGCATTCGGGTTGTCGCGCCCGGTCTGGGTCGACGACCGCGACTTCGACATCACCTATCACGTGCGGCGCTCGGCCCTCCCGAAGCCCGGTTCCGACGAGCAGCTGCACGACCTCGTCGCGCGCCTGGTCTCCCGGCCGCTCGATCGCACCCGGCCGCTGTGGGAGATGTATCTCGTCGAGGGTCTGGCCGGCGGGCGCGTCGCGCTGTTCATCAAATCGCACTCGGCGCTCGTCGACGGGGAGGAGTCGCTCGAGATCGGGCAGGTTCTCTTCGACAAGGACCCGGTGCCCCGGAAGACGCCGGAAGAACTGTGGATGCCCGAGCGGGAACCCTCGGACACCGAGTTGCTGGTGGGTGCCCTCGCCGATCTGGTGGCCCGGCCGGGGGAGGGGGTGGCCGCCGTCCGCAACGCGGTGGGGGATCTCGCATCGACCCTCACCGACACCGTCGAGGCCGTCGGTCGCCTGGCCCGCACGGCCACGCAGTCGGCGCCCGAGACGCCGCTGAACACCTCGATCTCGCGGAGCCGCCGGTTCGCGGTGGTGCGTTCCGACCTCGCGCCGTACCGCAAGATCCACGCGCGCTACGGCTGCACCATCAACGACGTCGTCCTCGCGGTCATCGCGGGGGCGCTGCGGTACTGGCTGCTCTCGCGCGGGGAGGCGGTCACCGAATCGACCGTGGTGCGGGTGATGGTGCCGATGTCGGTGTACGCGCAGGAACCCGACGCCGACACCACCGACGACACCATCCAGGTCCATCCCCGGGGCGAGATCTCGTCCTTCCTGCTCGACCTGCCGGTGGGGGAGCCGAACGCGGTGGTGCGGCTGTCGCACATCGCGCATGCCGGGGAGGCCTACGAGCGGCAGCGGCGGCGGATCTCCGCGCAGTCGATGATCCGGCTGTCCGGTTTCGCGCCGGCGACGATGCACGCGGTGGGTGCCCGTGTCGCGATGGGCTTCTCCCAGCGCATGTTCAATCTCATGATCACCAACGCGCCGGGGCCGCAGCACCCCCTCTACCTGGCGGGTGCGCGGCTGCTGGAGATGTACCCGGTGGCGCCGCTGCTGCGGAATCAGGCGTTGAGCATCGCGCTGACGTCCTACGACGGCAGCATCTACTACGGTTTGAATGCGGATCGCGACGCGATGCCGGACGTCGAGGTGGCATCGACGTTGCTACAGGAATCACTCGAGGAGTTGTTGGATGCCGGTAGGTGAGAAGTGACGCGTGTCTATGTACCGGCAACGCTCGCGATGGTGCAGCGGCTCGTGGCCGACGACGAGGTGGACGCGGTGGGCCGCACGGCCTTCGCGGTGACCCCCGCCCTGCGGGAGGCCTACACGGCCGGTGACGACGAGGAACTCGCCGAGGTCGCGATGGCGGAGGCGGCGCGTGCGTCGCTGCGGTTGCTCGCCGACGAGAAGCCGGGAGAGCATCCTGCCTTCACCTCCCGCCGCGTGGTCATCGCCGCGGACGTCGGCGACGTGAAGCCGCGCCCGGATCTCGACGACGCGGTGGTCAAGCTCCCCGGGGCGATCCCGATGTCGGCGGTGGCGTCCGTGCACATCGATCTGCAGGAGGCGGAGACCGACATCGCCCGCGCCCGCGAGGTGATCGACCAGGCGGATCTGGGGGACGAGGAAGCCGAGTTCGTGCTCGGTGACGCCGAGGACCACGAGCTCGCCTGGTACGCGGCACAGGAGCTGCCGTTCCTGCTCGAACTGCTCTGATCCCGGGTGCCGGTGGCGGGTATCGCGCTCACGGAAAACCTACGCTACCGTAACCTCTGATAACCTACGGAGGCGTAACCGGAGTGAGGAGAAGCGGTCGGATGGGTCTCAAGGAATGGATCGAGAAGCCTGCGGCGCACGTCGCGACGAGGGATCGATCGATCTCCAACATCCTGCGCGGCGCCGCGGCCCGGCTGACGACGCCTCTGCTGCCCGACGACTACCTGCACCTGGTCAACCCGCTGTGGTCGGCACGTGAGCTGCGTGGCCGCATCGTGTCGGTGTCCCGGGAGACGCCGGACTCCGCGACGATCGTCATCCGCCCGGGCTGGGGTTTCGACTTCGACTACGCCCCGGGTCAGTACATCGGCATCGGCCTGCACATCGACGGCCGCTGGCACTGGCGGTCCTACTCGCTGACCTCGGCGCCGACCCGTGACGAGAAGCTCATCTCCATCGCGGTCAAGGCGATGCCCGAGGGTTTCCTGTCGACCCACCTCGTGGGCGGTGTGCCGGAGGGCACGGTCGTGCGCCTCGCGGCCCCGAAGGGCGACTTCGTGCTGCCCGACCCGCCGCCGGAGAAGATCCTGTTCCTCACCGCCGGCAGTGGCGTCACCCCGATCATGTCGATGCTGCGCACCCTCGACCGCCGTGCGGGCGAGCGCGAGCTCGACCTGCCCGACGTCGTGCACGTCCACTCGGCGCCCACCGCCGACCGGGTGATGTTCCGTTCCGAGCTCGAGCGCCTCGACGCCACGCACGACAAGTTCCGCGTGTACATCCGGCACACGCGTGATCAGGGCAAGTTCGCGCTGTCCGAGCTCGACGAGGTGTGCCCCGACTGGCGCGAGCGGCAAACCTGGGCGTGTGGCCCGCAGCAGATGCTCGACGACATCACCGCGCACTGGTCCGCGGCCGGGATCGAGGACCGCGTGCACCTCGAACGGTTCGCCGTCAGCCGCGCCGACACCTCCGGCTCGGGTGGGACGATCACCTTCGCGAAGTCCGGAAAGACGGTTACCGTGGACGGTGCGACCACGATTCTGGAGGCCGGTGAGAAGGTCGGCGCGCTGATGCCGTTCGGCTGCCGCATGGGAATCTGTCAGACTTGTGTGGTGCCGCTCGAGAAGGGGCACGTCGTCGATCTGCGATCCGGCAAGGAACGCGCAGAGGGCGAACGCGTCCAGACCTGTATCTCCGCTGCGGCCGGTGACTGCACGTTGGATGTGTAGACACCGACCGCAACCTGCTTAGGAATCCTGCTTGGCCATCACCGACATCCGTGCATTCGCACATCTGACAGAAACCGATATCGTTTCTCTGGCAAACGAATTCGATGCCATTCGGCGGGATGTGGAGAATTCGCGCGGCCCGCGGGACGCCCGCTACGTCCATTCCGTCATCCGCCTGCAGCGCGGACTCGAGGTGGTGGGCCGGTGCCTGCTGTTCGGTTCGCGTCACCGGTCGCGCTGGGTCGCCGGGACGACCGCGCTGTCGCTCGCGAAGATCATCGAGAACATGGAGCTCGGGCACAACGTGATGCACGGGCAGTGGGACTGGATGAACGACCCGGAGATCCACTCCACCTCGTGGGAGTGGGATCAGACCGGGCCGTCCGAGCACTGGAAGCGCGCCCACAACTACGCGCACCACACCTACACCAACATCGTCGGCATGGACGAGGACGTGGGATTCGGCATCCTGCGGATGACCCGCGACGAGAAGTGGCGCCCACGCAATCTCGCGCAGCCGCTCGCCAACGTCGTGCTCGCCCTGACCTTCGAGTGGGGCATCGCGCTGCACGATCTCGCGGCCGAGAAGCAGATGCGGGGAGTGCCCCCCGCGCAGTGGAACTCGCAGCCCAACAAGGACTTCGCGGTCAAGGCGCTGCGTCAGATCGTCAAGGATCTGGTGTTCTTCCCGGCCCTGACGGGACGCAACTGGCGCAGCACGCTGTATGCGAACCTCACCGCGAACGTGGTCCGCAACATCTGGGCGTATCTGGTGATCTTCTGCGGTCACTTCCCGGACGGCGCGGAGAAGTTCACCGTCGAGCACTACGAGAACGAGACGCACGGGGAGTGGTACCTGCGTCAGCTGCTCGGCAGTGCGAACATCTCCGGCGGGAAGGCGATGGACTTCCTGACCGGCAATCTCAGCTACCAGATCGAGCACCACCTGTTCCCGGACCTGCCGAGCAATCGCTATCCGGAGATCGCCGCGCGGGTGCGGGCGCTGTGTGCCAGGTACGACCTGCCGTACACGACGGGTCCGCTGAGCCGGCAGTACCTGCTGGCACTGCGCACCATCCACAAGCTCGCCCTGCCCGACCGGTTCCTCAAGGCGACCTCCGACGATGCGCCGGAGACCTCCTCGGAGCGCAAGTTCGAGCGGCTGCGTGCCGGGGCCGCCGAGGCGCTCACCGATTCGTTGACGGGACGTCGCCGCGGCCTGCTCACCGCGCTGCGGACCCATGCCGCGCAGGCGGTCGCGGACCGGCGGGCACGGCGTGGACGGACGCGGAGTGGTAGGCTGCCCGCCGCCGTGTGATTCGCGCCACAGCCGGGAAATCGATCAACCTACGGAGCCGTAACCTACGGTAGGGTAGCCCGCATGGCGATATCGGATGTCAAGGAGTACGCGCACCTGACGGAGGCGGACGTCGAGGCCATCGGCCGCGAGCTCGATGCCATCCGGCGCGATATCGAGGAGTCGCGCGGTGAGCGCGACGCCCGATACATCCGCAACACGATCCGGTTGCAGCGAGGCCTCGAGATCGGTGGGCGTCTCGCGTTGCTCGGATCGAACAAGCGGCCCCTGTGGTGGCTCGGCACGGCCGCGCTGTCCCTCTCGAAGATCATCGAGAACATGGAGCTCGGGCACAACGTGATGCACGGGCAGTGGGACTGGATGAACGACCCGGAAGTGCACTCCGCCAACTGGGAATGGGACAACGTCGACCCGTCGGCGCACTGGAAGATCACCCACAACTACCTGCACCACAAGTACACCAACATCCTCGGCATGGACGACGATGTGGGATACGGCCTGCTGCGCGTGACCCGCGACCAGCGGTGGAAGCCGTTCTACCTCGGCAACCTCGCCTACAACGCGATCCTCGCGGCACTGTTCCAGTACGGCATCGCCATCCAGCTGCTCGAGCTCGGCAAGGTCATCCAGGGGCGCGACGACCGCGAGCTGACCAAGGCGCGCGGCAAGGAGGTGCTCGCCAAGCTCGGCAAGCAGCACCTCAAGGACTACGTCGTCTACCCGGCGCTCAGCGGCAGGTCGTGGAAGTCCACGATGAAGGCCAACGCGACGGCCAACTTCGTCCGCAACATCTGGACCAACGCGGTGATCTTCTGCGGTCACTTCCCGGACGGTGCGGAGAAGTTCACGAAAAAGGACGTCGAGAACGAGACGCGCGCCGAGTGGTACCTGCGTCAGATGCTCGGCTCCGCCAACATCTCCGGCGGCCGCGTCATGGACTTCATGACCGGCAACCTGAGCTACCAGATCGAGCACCACATCTACCCCGACCTGCCGTCCAACCGGTACGCGGAGATCGCCGTGCGCGTGCGGCAGCTGTGCGAGAAGTACGACCTGCCCTACACCACGGGTCCGCTCGCGGTGCAGTACTGGAAGTCCTGGCGCACCATCGCCAAGCTGTCGCTGCCCGACAAGTACCTCAAGGACGATCGCGACGCCGCCCCGGAGACCGCCTCCGAGAAGGGATTCGGCGGGGCGCCCGAGATCGACCCGGTCACCGGCCGGCGTGTGGGTCTGGCGACCACCATCGAGAAGACCCGCAAGCGCGGATTCATCCGTCGCGCGCTCGGCATGCGCTGATCCGAAGCACGAGAGACGAACCCCCGGCACCGACGGTGCCGGGGGTTCGCTCGTTCACCAGGGGTCGTTGGACGCCAGCGCCGCGAGCAGGTCGCGCACGGCCATCGCACGGCGGTGCGACTTGCCCTCGAGGGCGTCGAAGGCGCACTCCGGGTCGGCCGGCGGGCCGAGATGCGTGCACCCGCGCGGGCAGTCCTCGACCGCCTCGGCCAGATCCGCGAACGCTGCGACGACGTCGTCGGGTTCGATGTGGGCCAGCCCGAACGACCGGATGCCGGGGGTGTCGACCACCCACCCGCCCTCGGGGAGGGGCAGTGCCACCGACTGGGTGGAGGTGTGCCGTCCCTTGCCGACCCCGGAGACCTCGCCGGTGGCGCGGTCGGCGTCGGGCACGAGCCGGTTCACCAGCGTCGACTTGCCGACCCCGGAATGCCCGATCAGCGCGGTCAGGCGACCGTCGATCCGCTCGTGCAGGGCGGTGAGGTCGTCGCCCTGGCCCACCAGCAGCACGGGGACGTCGAGATCGGCGAAGTGCGCGGCGAACTCCTCGGGATCGGCGAGGTCGCTCTTGGTCAGCCCGAGCATCGGCTCGAGACCACCGGCGTAGGCCGCCACCAGGGCCCGCTCGACGAGACCGGTGCGGGGCGGGGGGTCGGCGAGCGCGACCACGATGAGCAGCTGTTCGGCGTTCGCGACGACCACGCGTTCGAACGGATCGGTGTCGTCGGCGGTGCGGCGCAGCACGGTGCTGCGGTCCTCCACGCGGACGATGCGCGCGAGCGTGTCGGGTCGGCCCGACAGGTCGCCGACGACCCCCACCCGGTCGCCGACCACGATGGGTGTCCGGCCGAGCTCGCGGGCCCGCATCGCCGTCATCCGCCGGTCGGGATCACCCTCGAGCACCACGCCCCAGCGGCCGCGGTCGACGGAGACGACCATGCCCTCCACCGCGTCGCGGTGGGCGGGACGGTCCTTCGTCCGGGGCCGGGAGCCGCGCCCGGGCCGTACCCGGACGTCGGACTCGTCGTATTCGCGCCGTCTCAGGAGGACCTCCCCGACAGGAACGACAGCCACAGCTCCTCGAAGCCGGGGAGGGTCTTGGCGGTGGTGCCGATGTCCTCGACCTCGATCCCGTCGACGACCAGGCCGACGATCGCTCCCGCAGTGGCCATCCGGTGGTCGGCGTAGGAGTGCCAGATGCCGCCGTGCAGCGGCGCCGGCTCGATTTCCAGGCCGTCCGCGGTCTCGGTGACGGCGCCGCCGAGACGCACGATCTCGGTGGCGAGGGCCGCGAGCCGGTCGGTCTCGTGGCCGCGCAGGTGCGCGATCCCGCGCAGCGACGACGGCGAATCGGCGAGCGCCGCGAGGGCCGCGACGGTGGGCGTCAGCTCACCGACGTCGTGCAGGTCCACGTCGATGCCGGTCAGCTTCTGCGGGCCGCGGACGGTGAGGACCCCGTCCGCCCACGACACCTCGGCGCCCATCCGCTCGAGGATGCCGCGGATCGCGTCGCCGGCCTGGGTGGTCGACTCCGGCCACAGCGGCACCGACACGGTCCCGCCCGTGACGGCCGCGGCGGCGAGGAAGGGGGTGGCGTTCGACAGGTCGGGTTCGACCGTGACGTCCACGGCGCGGATCGTCGACGGCGGCACCCGCCAGGTGTCGGGCTCGGAGGTGTCGACGACGACCCCGGCGGCCCGCAGCATCTCGACCGTCATCTCGATGTGCGGCATCGACGGCACCGGCTCACCGGAGTGACGGACCGTCACCCCCTCGTCGAAGGCCGCGCCGGACAGCAGCAGGCCCGAGACGAACTGGGAGGACGCGGAGGCGTCGATGGTCACCGAGCCGCCGCGCACCGCGCCGCGGCCGTGCACGGTGCACGGGAGGCGGTCGCCGTCGATCTCGGCGCCGAGGGCGCGCAGGGCGTCGAGGACGGTGCTCATCGGGCGGACCCGGGCCTGCTCGTCGCCGTCGAACCGCACGGTGCCGTCGGCGAGCGCCGCGACCGGCGGGACGAAGCGCATCACGGTGCCGGCGAGCCCGCAGTGGACCTCGCCGCCGCGTAGCGGCCCGGGGGTCACGTCGAGGGTGGTGCCGCCGTCGCGTTCGGTGATCGTGGCGCCGAGGGTGCGCAGCGCACCGATCATGAGGTCGGTGTCGCGGCTGCGCAGCGCGCCGCGCACCGTCGAGGGCCCATCCGCCAGCGCCGCCAGGATCAGCGCTCGGTTGGTGATCGACTTCGATCCGGGCAGCGTCACCGACGCCTCGATCGGGGACACGGCACGGGGTGCTCTCCACAAACTCACCCGACCATCTTCGCCCATCGCGGTCCGGGAGGACATCCTCGCCCGCCCGGGCCGCCCCGGGCGGGTCGGTGCGACACTCGTGCCCATGTGCGGAAGGTATGCGTCCACGGCCGACCCGGCCACGCTCGCCGTCGAACTCGATGCGCTGGACGAGACCGGCGAGACCGAACCCCGGCCGAACTACAACGTCGCCCCCACCACCGGGGTGCTCACCGTCGTTGCTCGCCACGACCGCGACGATCCCGACGGCCCGGCCCGCCGCCGCATCCGCCGCATGCGCTGGGGTCTCGTCCCGTCGTTCGCCGAGCGGATCGGGACGAGCGCGCCGCTGTTCAACGCCCGCTCGGAGTCGGTGGCCACCAAACCGAGCTTCGCGCACTCGCTGCGCTACAGACGCTGCCTGGTGCCGATGGACGGCTGGTACGAATGGCAGGTCGAACCCGCGCCGGGTGGGAAGACCCGCCGGGTGCCCTACTTCATGTCCCGCGGCGACGGGGCCCGCATCCACATGGCGGGACTGTGGTCGGTCTGGCGCGACCCGCGCGAGCCGCAGGCACCGCCGCTGCTGAGCACCACGATCCTCACCGCGCAGTCGGTGGACCGGTTGTGCAACGTCCACGAACGGATGCCGCTGATCCTGCCGCCGGACCGCTGGGACGCCTGGCTCGATCCCGACAGTCTCGGCCACCCCGACCTCATCGTGCCGAGCCTCGAGGCGGTGTCGGCCATCGAGATCCGGCGCGTGTCCGAGAAGGTCAACAGCGTGCGCAACAACGGCCCGGAACTGCTCGCCCCCGACGACGGCGCCGGCGACCAGCTGGCCCTGCTCTGACCGCCTCCCGCGGGGCGCGGCGGCTCAGGGGCCGGCGGTGATCGGCGCGACGACCGCGCCGGTCAGTCGGATCAGCTCCCGCGGATCCAGCTCGATCTCGAGGCCCCGCCGGCCCGCGCTGCACAGCACCCGGTCCCACTGCTCGGCGGAGGCGTCGACGACGGTGCGCAGCTTCCTGCGCTGCCCCAGCGGGGAGATCCCGCCGACCACGTAGCCGGTCGAGCGTTCGGCGGCGGTGTGGTCGGCCATCACGGCCTTGCCGCCTCCGAGCGCCCCGGCCACGGCCTTGAGCGAGAGGGTGTCGGGCACCGGGATCACCGCGACGGCGAGCTTGCCGTCGGACAGCGACACCACCAGCGTCTTGAAGATCTGCGCGGGGGAGACCCCGAGACGGTTGCCGAGCTCCTCCACGGCCTCCGCGCCGAACGACGCGGCGCGGGGATCGTGCTCGTACTCGTGTACGCGGTGGGCGATCTTCTCGCGTCTCAGCAGAACGGTCGCGGGAGTCGACGTCGAAGCCATTGCCCCACTGTAGGAAACCCGCGACCTGCGACACACGGGCAGGTGAAGGGGAACAACCCGCGCCGACCGGTTGTTGTGCCTTCCGGGTGCGCACCGGCCACCCGAGGACCGACGATCGGAGAATTCGTGGCAGTGACGTGTCTCGCCCCGGACCCCGTCCGGCGTCCCACCGGTCCCGACGGGGACCGCCGCCCCACCGGTCCCGACGGGGACCGCCGCCCCACCGGTCCCGACGGGGACCGCCGCCCCACCGGTCCCGACGGGGACCGCCGTCTCCCGGCTTCCGGCCCGGAGCTACCGGTAGCCTTCTCGGCAGACGTCGATGAAGGGATCGGTGTGGTCGAGGAGTCTGTGGAAGAACTGACGGAGCGGTTCGAGCGGGATGCGCTGCCCCTGCTCGACCAGCTCTACGGCGCGGCGCTGCGGATGACACGCAATCCCTCCGACGCCGAGGATCTCGTGCAGGAGACGTACATCAAGGCGTTCTCCGCCTTCCGCTCGTTCCGGGAGGGCACCAACCTCAAGGCCTGGCTGTACCGGATCCTCACCAACACCTACATCAACTCGTACCGGAAGAAGCAGCGTCAGCCCGCGCAGTACCCGACCGACGAGATCACCGACTGGCAGCTCGCGGCCACCGCCGAGCACACGTCGACCGGTCTGCGGTCGGCCGAGGTCGAGGCGCTCGACGCCCTGCCCGACGACGACATCAAGGCCGCCCTGCAGGAACTCCCCGAGGAGTTCCGCATGGCGGTGTACTACGCCGACGTCGAGGGCTTCCCCTACAAGGAGATCGCCGAGATCATGGGGACGCCGATCGGCACCGTGATGTCGAGGTTGCACCGGGGGCGGAAGCAACTGCGTGGCCTGCTCGCCGACGTGGCGCGCGAGCGGGGATTCAACCGGAACGGAGCGGTCGACGCGGCGGCCGGGCCATCGGACTCCACCGACAGCGGAAAGGGAGCACCGCAGTGAGCGAACCGGACTTCGATCGACTCGACTGCTCGGCGGTCATCGCGGACGTGTACCTGCTTCTCGACTCCGAGTGCGACGAGACCTCCCGCGAGCGCCTGCAGCGACATCTCGACGACTGCGGGTCGTGCCTCGAGGCCTACGGGATCGAGGAGAAGATCAAGGCGCTGATCGGCCGCAAGTGCCGCGGGGAACACGCCCCGGAGGGGCTGCGCGAGCGGCTGATGCTCGAGATCCGCCGCACGGTCGTGATCACCGACACCGATCCCACCGCCTGAGGCTCCCACCCACCGGAGTCCTCGTCGCTCGGACCGGCCGGCCGGTGCGCCGACCCCGTACATGCATCAGGGGCCGGAGAGCTGCTGCTCTCCGGCCCCTGACGTGCGTCTCAGGCGTTGGGACGCTTGCCGTGGTTCGCGGCGTTGCCCTTGCGGCTGCGCTTCTTGCGGCCTCGCTTGCCCATGGTGGGTTCTCCTTTCTGTTTCATTACAGTGTTTCACGTGCGGTCGAGGGGTCCTGTCGGCAGGTCCACCGCCGAGGGCGAAACGAGGTGTTCGATGGCAGAGGATGTGCGCGCGGAGATGGTATCGACCGTGTTCGAGGTCGTGGTGCGCGAGGGCGACGTGGTGGCCGAGGGCGACACGCTCGTCGTCCTCGAATCCATGAAGATGGAGATCCCCGTGCTCGCGGAATCCGCCGGAACGGTGACCTCGGTGGCGGTCACGGTCGGCGACGTCATCCAGCAGGGTGACCTGATCGCGGTCATCTCCTGAGCGGCCCGCTCCTGATCACGAAGGCGTTGACGGTGTCCACACTCAGCTCGCTGCTCGCGAAGTACACGGATCTGCCGGGAGCCGCTGTCGATCATCTGCAGAGGGTGGTGGGCGAGTGGCAGCTGCTCGCCGACCTGTCGTTCGCCGACGTCCTCCTGTGGGTCGACGCGGCACCCAACGGGATCGTGTGTGTCGCGCAGTGCCGCCCCACCACGGCCTCCACGGTCATCCCCGAGGACGCCGTCGGCACCCTCGTGTCCGACGACGAACATCCTTACGTGCGAAAGGCTTTCGAGACAGGCGAGATCGTCACCGCGAGCCCGGCCTCCGGCGACGGCATCAACACCCGGCAGGGTGTGCCGGTGCGCTGGGACGGACGGGTGGTGGCCGTGCTCAGCCGCGACGCCGCCCGGGTCTCGCGCCGCTCCGCCAGTGCCCTCGAGACCGCCTACCTCGAATGCGCCGACGATCTGTACCAGATGATCAGCGAGGGCACCTTCCCGACGCCGGAGGCCCGCTCGGACACCAAGTCCAGCCCCCGTGCCGGCGACGGTTTCATCCGCCTGGACCGGCAGGGCCGCGTCGTCTACGCCAGCCCCAACGCACTGTCCGCCTACCACCGGATGGGCCTGAACTCCGATCTCATCGGCCAGGACCTCGTGGAGACCACCGGTGCGCTGGTCACCGACCCGTTCGAGAGCCGCGACGTCATCGAGTACCTCCGCGGCGCCGTGGAGGGCCGGCTGGGACAGCGCATGGAGGTCGAGGCGCGCGGCGCGACCGTGCTGATCCGCGCCCTGGTCCTGGTGCCGCGCGGCCGGATCGAGGGAGCCGCGGTGATCGTCCGCGACGTCACCGAGGTCAAGCGCCGCGACCGCGCCCTGCTGAGCAAGGACGCGACGATCCGCGAGATCCACCACCGGGTCAAGAACAACCTCCAGACCGTCGCGGCGCTGCTGCGGCTGCAGGCGCGCCGCACCGGCAACGAGGAGGCGCGGCAGGCGCTCGGTGAGGCGGTGCGGCGGGTGACGTCCATCGCGCTCGTGCACGAAGCGTTGTCGATGTCGGTGGACGAGGAGGTCGACCTCGACGGGGTCTTCGATCAGCTGATCCCGATCGTCGTGGACGTCTCGACGGTGGGCAGCCAGATCCGTGTCGAGCGCGTCGGCAAGCTCGGGGTGTTCCCCGCCGACCGCGCCACCCCGCTGGTGATGGTGCTGACCGAGCTCGTCCAGAACGCCGTCGAGCACGCCTTCGAGCCGGGCACCGACGGGACGGTCACCGTCAACGCGCAGCGCTCGGCCCGCATGCTCGACGTCGTGGTCCGCGACGAGGGCAAGGGGCTGCCGGAGGGGTTCAGTCTCGAGTCGTCGAACCGGCTCGGTCTGCAGATCGTGCGCACGCTCGTCGCCGCCGAACTCGGTGGGTCGCTGGAGCTGACCTCCAACGAGAAGGGCGGCACCGACGCGCGGCTGCGGCTGCCGCTGGGCAAGGTCGCGAATTGAGCGCTCGGCGCGGGCTCTGCCGGTAGGGCCCTCCTGGCATGGCCTTTCCGGCCGGGTCCTACCGGCAGACACTGCCACCGGACATGCACGAAGGCCCGGCTCCGAGGGGGAGCCGGGCCTTCGGTGTTGCGTGAAGCGTGTTTCCTAGACCGCGGTGCGGGCCCGGGTGCGGGCGTTGCGGCGCTTGAGGGCGCGACGCTCGTCCTCGCTCATACCACCCCAGACGCCGGCGTCCTGGCCGGACTCGAGAGCCCAGGACAGGCATTCGGTGGTGACAGGGCAGCGGTTGCACACGAGCTTGGCATCGGCGATCTGCGCGAGGGCCGGGCCGCTGTTCCCCACGGGGAAGAACAGTTCCGGATCCTCGTCGCGGCAGATGGCCTTGTGGCGCCAGTCCATGCTTCTACTCTCCTTCGATGGTGCGTGTGCACCGGCTGAATGGTCATTGCGTGTTCACGCCTGCGGCGCGGAGTATTTCCGCGCGGTTACTTGTGAATGCTTTCACGAACGAGCGAGTAGTCAATAGAATCGACCATGATCGTGGGGAAGCTCACGCTCGGGTGTGTCCCTGTTCGCCGGTCCTCGGGTCGTGCGGATTCTGCGACGAGAAGGTAACCGCAGTCGCAGAATCCGCGGTCACGGAATTCGGGCAGTGGAGTTCCGGCGCCGCGGGATCACTCCGGTCGGATCCCGGACGCGACGACATCCAGTATCGAGGGTACGGCGAGAAACTCCACTTCGGAACGGAGTCCGAGATAGTCACCGTCGACCTGGAGGCCGATGGGGTGCGATGCCCGCGCGTGCACACGCGCGATGTCGTCCGCACGCACCAGATGTGGCGATGCCGGTTCGCCGTGGGTGGCCAGGAGCTGCCGGACCACCCGCAGGCTCGGAACCACCCGCATGGTCGTCATGGCGAACACGCCCAGCCCGGTGTCGAAGGAGGTGCCGGGATTGGTGTGGACGGGGCGCGACTCGAGATAGGTCCACGGACTCGAGTTCGACACGAAGGCGTAATGCACCCCGGTGACCGGCTCACGGCCGGGCATCTCGAGCGTCAGGGTGGGTTCGGCGCGCTTCGCGGCGAAGAACCGGGCGACGGCGTGACGCACGTACCGGGCCGTGGTGACCTTCCGGCCCAGCGCGCGGCTCCGGTCGATGGCCTCGCACACCTGCGCGTCGAGGCCCAGGCCGGCGTTGAAGGTGAACCAGCGGCCGTCGCAGTGTCCGAGACCGATGCGCACCGAGGTGCCGTCCTGCAGCAACTCGAGCACCTGGGCGGTCGCCTCGAGCGGGTCGGCGGAGATGCCCAGCGAGCGGGCGAAGACGTTCGCCGAACCACCCGGCACCACCGCCAGCCGCGGCAGGGTGGGATCGGCGACCCGCTCGGGGGAGGGGCCGAGCAGGCCGTTGACGATCTCGTTCACGGTGCCGTCGCCGCCGTGTGCGACGATCACGTCCATCCCGTCGGCGTGCGCGGAGCGGGCCAGCTCCGCGGCGTGACCGCGGTGGGTGGTGTGGGCCACCGTCAGCGCCAGACTGCCCTTCAACGCGTGAACGAGCCGGTCGCGACCGGCCGGGGTGGTCGTCGTCGCATTCGGGTTCACGATCAGCAGGGCGCGCACGGAACATCAGCCTAAGTGCTGGCCGATCGGTCCACTACGCTGGACTGGTGCCTCTCGAAACACCTCGCAGCAGTGTTCCGTCGACCGTCCGCGCCGCGGGCTGGCTCGTCGTCTTCGAAGGTGTGGTCGCGATCGGCTTCGCGATCTACTCGGTGATCCGCGCCGCGTCGGGTCACTACGACCAGTCCGTGACGAACGGCTACGGGCTCGCGTTGTGGCTGACGATCCTGTTCGGCGGCGTGCTGGCCGCCGGCATCGCCCTCGTGCGCGGGGTGCGCTGGGGCCGCTCCGTGGCCGTACTGGCGCAGCTGCTCCTGCTGCCGGTGGTGTGGGCGCTGCTGACCGACTCGCACCAGCCCGTCCTCGGTGTGCTGCTCGCGCTCGTGGTGGTGCCGACCCTCGTGCTGCTGTTCAGCCCGCCCACGACGCGCTGGCTGGCACGCGAGTACGCCCCCGACGCCGATGAGGAGTGATCCCGGCGGCGTGCGGGGGTGAGGGACGTTCAGGCGGTGACGCCGGCGCCGCCGAGTGCCTGCAGCGCGTCGCCCGACAGGCGGAAGGTCGTCCACTCGTCCTGCGGCACGGCACCGAGCGACCGGTAGAAACCTATGGACGGAGTGTTCCAGTCCAGCACGGACCAGCTCAGGCGGGTGTAACCGCGCTCCACGCACTCCTGCGCCAGCGCCGCCAGCAGGGCCCGGCCGTGCCCCTTGCCGCGGTGCTCGGGACGGACGTAGAGGTCCTCGAGGTAGATCCCGTGCACCCCGTCCCAGGTCGAGAAGTTCCGGAACCACAGCGCCACCCCGACCACCCGCGCCGGGGCGCCGCCCGTGGCGGGTTCCTCGGCGACGTGCGCGAACACCGACGGTTCGGGACCGAACAAGGCGTCGTGGATCTGCTGCGGGACCACCGTGCACTCGTGCCGGGCCTTCTCGTACTCGGCCAGGTCGTAGACCAACCCGGTGATGGCCTCGACGTCCTCGGGGGTGGCCCTGCGGATCACGACGTGTTCCTCCTGCTGGACGGGATGTCGATCTGGAAGGGCGGGGTGATGCTCCCCACCCTGGGACGTTCCTCTCGCACCGAGCCGTCGAGTACGCGAGGATCGAACCCGTGACAACGGTACTTGCGGTGGCAAATCAGAAGGGTGGCGTCGCCAAGACGACCACCGTCGCGTCGTTGGGCGCCGCATTGTCGGCCCTCGGCCGTCGGGTGCTCGTCGTCGACCTCGACCCCCAGGGATGTCTGACCTTCTCCCTCGGCCACAACCCCGACAGACTCGAACGATCCGTGCACGAGGTGCTCCTCGGCGAGGCCGAGGCCAAGGACGTGCTGCTCGACACCGAGGAGGGGATGTCGCTGCTGCCGGCGACCATCGACCTCGCCGGGGCCGAGGCGATGCTGCTCATGAAGCCGGGCCGCGAATACGCCCTGAAACGGGCCCTGGCGACGCTCGAGGGCGCCTTCGACGTCATCGTGGTGGACTGCCCGCCCTCACTGGGTGTTCTCACGCTCAACGGGCTCACAGCCGCGCATTCGGTGCTCGTGCCGCTGCAGTGCGAGACCCTCGCGCACCGCGGGGTGGGGCAGTTGCTCCGCACCGTGAGGGAGGTCAAGCAGATCACCAACCCCGATCTGGACCTGCTGGGCGCGCTGCCCACGCTCTACGACTCGCGGACCACCCACAGCCGGGACGTGCTCGCCGACGTCTCCGACCGCTACGACCTGCCGGTGCTGTCCCCGCCGATCCCGCGCACGGTCCGCTTCGCCGAGGCGTCGGCCTCGGGCGCGACGGTGCTGGCGGGCCGTAGGAACAAGGGGGCCGAGGCGTACCGGGAACTGGCCCGGAACCTCGTCGGCTACTGGTCGGGGGAGTCGGAGCTCGAGGTGCTGGATCAGCTGATCACGGAGTGAGATGAGGTGTCGGCCCTGATCCGTCAGGGACGGCGCAGGGCCACGACCTCGTCGCCGCGCTGCTCGAGCACCAGCTCCCCGGCAACCGTCACGGACACCGGATCCTCGCCGGCTGCGTCGCGAGCGACCTCGACGCGCCGGTCGACGGCACCGGTGGCCGGGTCGACCGCCAGCAGCGCCCCCTCGACAGGCAGCAGCAGCGACCCCGCCACGACGTCGCCCTCGCCCAGCGTGCCGGGCACGGTCCACAGCGGCCGGGTGTCGGTGGGGGACAGGCCGACGGTGTCCGTGCCGGTCCACCACACCAGCACCCCGGCGAGTTCGCGCGCGACCGTGTCGGCGTCGCTCGCGGGGGACCGCAGGTCGTGGACGTCGACGAGCGCACCGTCCTCGTCGTAGGTGCCGATACGCGGCCCGGAGGCCCCGACCGGGGGCAGATAGACCACTGTGAGGTCGCCGCTCACGGAGACGATGCGGGCGCCGCTGCCCCGGGGAGCCTCGGGCAGCACCGAGGACGCGAACTCCTGGGGCTTCTGACTGTCGTCGGGGACCGGATCGAGCAGGGTGAGACGGTTCGCCGCCTCGCCCTCGCACTGCTCGAGCACCGCCAGTACGGTGCCGCTCGCCGCCGCCGACAGCAGTTCGCAGTCGGCGCGCGGCTGGGCGTTCGGATTCACCGGGGCGTCCACCCGCCCGTACTCCACGGTGCGCACCAGATCGGAACGCCACATCTCGAGCCGGGTGTCGCCGAAGGCGATCAGGTGGGAGCCGGCGTCGACGAGCCGGATCGGATCGTCGGCATCGCTGGAGCGTTGCGCCCCGCGTGCCCCGCTCCCCGCCTCGAGGGAGGTGACCTGCCCGCACCCGCGCGGGTCGTGGTAGACGGACACCACGTCGCCCCACGACTCGACGGCCCCGCACAACGGCCGGTCGCGTTCGTAGCGCCAGCGTTCCTTCCCGGAGGCGGGATCGCGGCCGATCACCGTACCGCCGTCGGCGGTCGCGACGGTCGCGCCCGCGAGGATCGGGCGGGTCGACGCCGCACTGGGTGCCCGCCACGCCTCCTCGAGGGCCGAAGGCGGCGATCCCGCCGCGGTCAGGCCCGGGACGGGTTCGTCCCAGGTGATGGAGGTGGTGCCCCGCGCGTCCGACCGGAACCAGACGACACTCGCCGCCACCAGGACGGTGGCGACGAGTGCGAGTGCGACCAGCAGGTCGGTGCGTGTACGGCGCTCGGGTGCGAGCACGCGGCTACTGAGCGGCGGAGGTCGAGACCGTCTCCGTGCTCGACGTGTCCTTCTGGCCGGCGGCGTCCCCACCCGAACGGGTGCGACGGCGGCGACGGCGGCGACGTGCCGGAGCCGCGGCGGCGTCCCCACCCGCGGCGGCCGGCTTCTCGGCAGAAGCCTCGGACGCCTTGGCTTCGGATGCCTCGGTCTCGGAGGACCCGGCCTCGGTGGTCCCGGCGGCGTTCTCGGTGCCGGCGACTTCCTTGCCGCGCACGGTGCGGCGGCGGGTCCGGTTGCGGCGCGGCTTCGAGCCGTCCTCACGCTTGGGTCGCTCGCGGGACTCGCCCTCGGCGGCGGCCGGGGCCGCCTTGCGGACACGACCGGTCGCGCCCTCGGGGATGTTCAGGTCCTCGTACAGGTGCGGCGAGCTCGAATAGGTCTCCACCGGCTCCGGGAAGCCCAGATCCAGGGCCTTGTCGATGAGCTGCCAACGCGGCACGTCGTCCCAGTCGACGAGGGTGATCGCGGTGCCGGTGCGTCCCGCGCGGCCGGTGCGGCCGATGCGGTGCACGTAGGTCTTCTCGTCCTCCGGGCACTGGTAGTTGATGACGTGGGTGACGTCGTCGATGTCGATGCCGCGCGCGGCGACGTCGGTGGCGACGAGCACGTCGATCTTGCCGGCGCGGAACCGGTCGAGTGCCTTCTCACGGGCGATCTGACCGAGGTCGCCGTGCACGGCGCCGCACGCGAAGCCGCGCTCGACGAGATCGTCGGCGACCTTCTGCGCGGTGCGCTTGGTGCGGGTGAAGATCATCGTGGCGCCGCGGCCCTCGGCCTGCAGCACGCGGGCGACGAGCTCGGCCTTGTCGAGGGCGTGCGCCCGGTAGACGAGCTGGTTGGTGCGCTCGTGCACCGCGGACGACTCCGGCTCCTCGGCGCGGATGTGCGTCGGGCGGTTCAGGAACGTCCGGGCGAGCGTGATGATCGGGCCGGGCATGGTCGCCGAGAACAGCATCGTCTGACGCCGCTCGGGCACCATCGTGAGGATGCGCTCGATGTCCGGCAGGAAGCCGAGATCGAGCATCTCGTCGGCCTCGTCCATGACGAGCACGCCGATCTTGCCCAGGATCAGGTGGCCCTGGTTGGCGAGGTCGAGCAGGCGGCCGGGGGTGCCGACGACGACGTCGACGCCCTTCTTCAGCTCGTCGATCTGCTGCTCGTAGGGGCGGCCACCGTAGATCGACAGCACCTCGAGGCCGGACTTGCGGCTGCCGGGCAGGTACTTCGAGGCGTTCACCAGATCGCCTGCGACCTGGATGCACAGCTCGCGGGTGGGGACGATCACGAGGGCACGCGGGGTGCCGTCGAGGGTGGTCGTGCCGGAACCCTCGGTGGCGATGCGGTGCAGCAGCGGCACACCGAAGCCGAAGGTCTTGCCCATGCCCGTGCGGGCCTGACCGATGAGGTCGTCGCCGGCGAGGGCGAGGGGCAGGGTGAGTTCCTGGATCGCGAAGGTGCGTTCGATCCCGACCTCGGCGAGGGCGCGGACGATCTCGTCGCGGACGCCGAGTTCGCCGAAGGTGGGAGCGATGTGGGTGGAGTCGAGTTGCGCGGAGACGGTCGTCTCGGTCGCGTCGTCTTCGTGGTCGACGGTGATCTTGCTCAGGGGTCTGGCCTTCCTGGTCTCGGCACGCACGCACGAGGGGGAAAGGCGACCGGCCTGCACCTCAGCGCGAGCGGTATCGACCAGGCTCGGCGAAGCGCGGCAGCGATACGCAGTTCGGGTGCGCGCACATCATCTGGGAAGCTCGCGGGCCACTGTCGGCGGCTCGAAGCGCGGGCTCCTCTGACCATTGTACCGGTTCCAGCGCATTCCACGAGGTGGTACTACGCTTCGTCGTCATGGGAGCCGAAACGTCGCCGTCCACAGCAGAACCCGGCCGGGCGCAGGAGGGGGCCCCGGCCCCGGCCGTCCCCGCCGACCATCCCGGTGTCTCCGAACTGTTCGCCGTCCTCGCCTACGGCGAGATCTCGGCCTTCTACCGGCTCGCCGAGGACGCCCGCTTCTCCCCGTCGCTGCGGGGCCGGGTCGCGCTCGCGAGCATGGCCGCCGCCGAGATGAGCCACTTCGAGACGCTGCACACCGCCCTCGAGGCGCGCGGCGTGGAGATCTACGCGGCGATGGAGCCCTACCGCAAGGCCCTCGACGCCTATCACGCCTCCACCACGCCCTCCACCTGGATGGAGGTGCTGGTCAAGGCCTTCGTCGGCGACGGTATCGCCGCCGACTTCTACTGCGAGATCGCCGACATGCTCGCCCCCGAGGTCGCCTCGGTGGTGCGGGAGGTGCTCGCGGAGACCGGCCACTCCGAGTTCGTGGTGCACGAGGTGCGGGAGGTCGTCGAACGCAGCCCGCTGCAGAAGGACCGCCTCATGCTGTGGGGCCGGCGTCTCCTCGGTGAGGCCATCACCCAGGCGCAGTACGTCCTCGCGCAGAACGAGGAACTCGCCGAACTGGTGATTCTCGCCTCCGGTGACCTGAGCAACATCGCGGCGCTGTTCGATCGCATGCAGGTCGAGCACGCCAAGCGGATGTCGGTGCTCGGACTGCACTAGCCTGAGGCGGACAGCAGTACACGTATTCCTGCAGCAGGAGATTCGGAGGTCCATCGTGGAGGTCAAGATCGGCGTCGCGGACAGCCCGCGCGAAGTCCTCGTCGTCAGCGACCAGACGCCCGACGAGGTGGAGAAGCTCGTGCGGGACGCGCTCAACGGCGCCAACGACGGCATCCTCTCCCTCGTCGACGAGAAGGGCCGCAAGGTCATCGTGCAGGCCTCGAAGATCAGCTACGTCGACATCGGACCGGCCACCGCCGGCCGCGTCGGATTCGCCGCGATCTGACATCGACGAAGAAGGCGACGGGCCGGGGCTTCCGCAGCCCCGGCCCCTCGTCGTTCGTGCAGCAGTCGTTCGTGCAGCGGTACTGCTCGCGTACGGAGGCGACGCTCAGCGGCGTTGCAGCTCCGGCTGCAGCGGCACGTGCTTGAGTCCGCCCCACGCGAGCGCCACCGTCGTGTCGACGGCGTCCTCCTTCGGGATCGGCCGGGCGGCGTCGAGCCAGTAGCGGGCGGTGAACTGGCTGGTGCCCACCAGACCCACCGCGAGGATGCGAGCACGATAGGGATCCAGGCCCGAGTCGTGGCTGACCAGGTCGAAGACGGCGTCGACGCACGCCTCGGTGGCCTGTTCGACGCGGCGGGAGACCTGCGGCTCGCCCATCAGATCGGATTCGAACACCAGCCGGAAGCCCTGGCTGTCGTTGTCGACGAAGTCGAAGAAGGCCTGCACGGCGGCACGCACGCGCTGACGGTTGTCGGTGGTCGAGCGCAGGGCCTGACGCACGCCGTTGATGAGCGTGTCCACGTAGTTCTGCAGCACCGCGCAGTACAGCTCGAGCTTGCCGGGGAAGTGCTGGTACAGCACCGGCTTGCTCACACCCGCGCACTCGGCGATCTCGTCCATGCCTGCCGCGTGGTAGCCGCGGGTGACGAACACCTCGCTGGCGGCCTCGAGCAACTGGGCGCGACGCTCGTCACGTGGCATCCGGGCACCCCGCCTACCGTTGGCGGCTCCGCGGCCGGATGCTCGTTCGGTGACGTCGGTCATTCCTGCTCCCAATCTGCACTGTCCCCGCCAGTGGCCCGTGCCACCTCGGTGGTCGTCGTCCCTGCAGATTACAGGTGAACCGGCCTGTCGAGCGGATCGGGCTACCGACCGGTATCCGTTCTTCACCGGCGGGTGACGGGGCACACGAACGGGCGAGCCGGATATCGAAACGGTCTCGATGTGACATTCTGGCTTCCGTGATCGACCGAGGAGGAGTGCGCGAGAGCAGGGGCCCGCGAGGATCTTCCCCGGGACGCCGGTCGTACCAGCCGCTGCGAGCCCTGTGGGATCCCGTCGGCGGCGAGGACCGCCCGCCCCGGCGCCCGCGGCCCGAGCGGGACGTCCGCCGCCCGACGCGCCTGGGACGGTTCGTCGCCACCTACGGATGGCGGGCCTACGCGGTGCCGATCCTCACCGTCGTCACCCTCGTGGTCCTGTGGGACGCGGTGCGCAGCTCCGGCACACCCGACGACGTCGAGCCGACGGCCCAGGTCCCCGTCGAGGTCACCGAGATCGTCGCCGAGGCACCCCGCGCCGACGGCACCTTCCCCGAGTCCCTCGAATCGGGCGCACTGCCGGACGGCGGCCCGTTCACCGAGACCGGCGCCCGCGAGTGGCGCGTGCTGCCCGGCACCACCGAACAGGTCGGGACGGGGGAGAACCGCGTGTTCACCTACACCGTCGAGGTGGAGAACGGCATCGACACCACCCCCTACGGTGGCGACGCGGCGTTCGCGTCGATGGTCGACAGCACCCTGGCGGATCCGCGCAGCTGGATCGGCGACCGCGGGCTGGCCTTCCGCCGCGTCGACGGCGGCGACCCCGACTTCCGGATCTCCCTGACCTCCCAGATGACCATCCGCGAGGGCTGCGGCTACGACATCCCGCTCGAGGGGTCGTGCTTCAACCCGTCGATGGACCGGGTGCTGCTCAACGAGGCCCGCTGGGTCCGCGGGGCGGTCGCGTTCCAGGGCGACATCGGCTCCTACCGCCAGTACCTGATCAACCACGAGGTCGGTCACGCGATCGGCCTGGCGCAGCACGAGGCGTGCACCACCGGCGACGGCCTGGCGCCGATCATGATGCAGCAGACCTTCGGCACCGCCAACGACGACATCCACCGGCTCGACCCGGACGGTGCCGTCCCGGCGGACGGTCTGCGGTGCCGCTTCAACCCCTGGCCGTATCCCCGGGCCTGACCTCCGGCGAGGGTCACCGGCTGGGAGACGTGGGTCACCGGATGGGAGAATGGGCGGTGCCGTAGCCGGACCGCGACAGGAGACCCCGTGACCGCACCGACACCGTTGGACCGACGTTCGCTTCCGCCGCTGGTGGAGCCCGCAGCGGAACTCGGTCACGACGAGGTCGCCCGGTACAGCCGGCACCTGATCATCCCGAACGTCGGGGTCACCGGGCAGCGGCGGCTGAAGAACGCGAGGGTGCTGTGCATCGGTGCGGGCGGCCTGGGATCCCCGGCGCTGCTCTATCTCGCCGCCGCCGGGGTGGGCACCATCGGGATCGTCGAGTTCGACGAGGTGGAGACCTCCAACCTGCAGCGCCAGATCATCCACGGCCGCGACGACGTCGGCCGGTCCAAGGGGGAGAGCGCCCGCGACAGCATCCTGGCGATCAACGACCGTGTCACCGTGCGGCTGCACGAGACCCGGCTCGACTCGGGCAACGCGGTGCAGCTGTTCGAGCAGTACGACCTGATCCTCGACGGCACCGACAACTTCGCGACCCGCTATCTCGTCAACGACGCCGCGGTCCTCGCCGGCAAGCCCTACGTGTGGGGCTCGATCTTCCGCTTCGAGGGGCAGCTGTCGGTCTTCTGGGAGGACGCCCCCGACGGCCGCGGCCTGAACTACCGCGACCTGTACCCCGAGGCGCCGCCGCCGGGCATGGTCCCGTCCTGCGCCGAGGGCGGGGTCCTCGGCGTGCTGCCGGGCACCATCGGCACCCTCATGGCCACCGAGGCCGTCAAGCTCGTCACCGGCATCGGTGAGCCGCTGCTGGGGCGGCTGATGATCTACGACGCGCTGGCGATGAACTTCCGCACCGTGACCCTGCGACGCGATCCCGGGCGGGTGCCCGTCACCGAACTCGTCGACTACGAGGCGTTCTGCGGCATCGCTCCCGCCGACGACACCGCGGCGGCGCAGAAGGCGATCACCCCCACCGAGCTGCGGCGCATGCTCGACGAGGGCCGCGACCTCGCGTTGATCGACGTCCGCGAACCGGTGGAGTGGGACATCGTCCGCATCGACGGCGCCCGCCTTGTGCCGAAGGGCCGCATCCTGTCCGGTGAGGCGCTCGCCGAGCTGCCGCAGAACACCCCCATCGTGCTGTACTGCAAGACCGGCATCCGCTCCGCCGAGGCCCTCGAGGTGCTCACCCGGGCCGGTTTCGCCGACGCGACGCACCTGCACGGTGGTGTGATCGCCTGGGCGCAGCAGGTGGATCCCTCGCTGCCCGTCTACTGAGCTTCCCGGCACCGACGCCGGGATGTGAGTGCGAACCGTGGGGCCGATGCCCGACGGAGACCTCGTTGTGACCTGAAACAGCGGAGTGCCTTCCCGGTTCGCGCGGTGTCCGGCGGTACCGTGAGGCGCGTGAGCTCACTCGAACCCCCGCAGCACGTGTGCTCCACATTCGGTCTCCGCGACGTCGAACCGGTCCCGCTCGGACCCGACTGGGACGGAGGGTTCCGATGTGGGGACGTCGTCCTGTCCCGCGTCGCCGATCACGCCCGCGCGGCCTGGTCCGCCAAGGTGCGGGAGACCCTCACCGTCGACGGGGTGCGACTCGCGCGGCCGGTGAGATCCACGGACGGCCGTTACGTCGTGTCCGGCTGGCGTGCGGACACCTACATCGTCGGCACCTCCGAGCCCCGGCACGACGAGGTCGTGTCGCTGTCGCTGCGGCTGCATGCCGCCACCGCGCAGCTCGAACGGCCCCGTTTCCTCATGCAGCCGCCGGTCGCGCCGTGGGAGGACGTCGATGTCTTCGTCGCCGCCGACCGCGCCGCCTGGGAGACCGTGCCGCTGCGCAGCGCCCGCGCTGCCGGTGCGCCCGAGACGACGACCCCCGACGGCCGCAAGAGCCTCGACCTGATCAACCAGCTCGCGACCTTCCGCAAGCCCGTGCACCTGCCCGACCAGCTGGTGCACGGCGACCTGTTCGGCACGGTGCTGTTCGCCGGCCGTGCCGCCCCGGGGCTGACCGACATCACTCCCTACTGGCGGCCCGCCGAGTGGGCCGCGGCCGTCGCCGTCGTCGACGCACTGTCCTGGGGTGGTGCCGACGAGGGGCTGATCGCACGCTGGGAGGACCTGCCGGAGTGGCCGCAGATGCTGCTGCGCGCGGTCATCTTCCGGCTCGCGGTGCACGCCCTGCACCCGCGGTCCACCGAGGAGGCGTTCCCGGGACTCGCGCACACCGCCGACCTGGTGCGTTTCCTGCTCTGACGCCCCGCGGGGGCCGGTCCGGTTCTTCCTCACAGGGGACGCGGAGGCAGGGTGAGCAAGTCTTGACGCGGAGGTCACCGCGGGCAGCACCGTAGCAACACCCTTTTCCTACCTTGGGTTCAACACAGACCCGAGGAGGAAGTATCCGATGGCGACTATCGTCGAAAAGGAAAGTCTCCGAGCCAAATTCGTGCGCAAGCACTATATCGAACGCTGGGACGCCGAGGACGTCGAGGCGTGGGAGGCCGGAGGCAAGCAGGTCGCCCGGCGCAACCTGATCTGGTCGGTGATCGCCGAGCACGTCGGTTTCTCGGTGTGGTCGATCTGGTCGGTCATGGTGCTGTTCATGCCCACCGACGTCTACGGCATCGACGCCGCGGGCAAGTTCTTCCTCGTCGCGGTCCCCACGCTCGTCGGATCGCTCCTGCGCATCCCCTACACCGTCGCCACCGCCCGCTTCGGCGGCCGCAACTGGACGGTCTTCAGCGCCCTCGTGCTGCTGGTGCCGACCCTCGGGGCGCTGTACCTGATGCTGAACCCGGGCCACTCCTACACGACCTTCATGCTGGTCGCGGCGCTCGCCGGTGTGGGCGGCGGCAACTTTGCGTCGTCGATGACCAACATCAACGCCTTCTATCCGCAGCGGCTGAAGGGCTGGGCACTCGGCCTCAACGCCGGTGGCGGCAACATCGGTGTGCCGGCCATCCAGCTGATCGGCCTGCTCGTCATCGCCACCGTCGGCAACACCGAACCGTGGATCGTGTGCTCGGTCTACCTGGTGCTCTGCGGCGTCGCCGCCCTCGGTGCGGCCCTGTTCATGGACAACCTCGGCGACCAGAAGGCCGACCTGCGCGTCATGGGACGAGCCCTGAGGTTCCGCGACTCGTGGATCATCTCCTTCCTCTACATCGGCACCTTCGGGTCGTTCATCGGCTTCAGCTTCGCCTTCGGTCAGGTCCTGCAGATCAACTTCCTCGCCGGCGGTGACACCCCCGCCCAGGCCGCCCTGCACGCCGCGCAGATCGCATTCATCGGCCCGCTGCTCGGATCGATCGCCCGCCCGCTCGGCGGCAAGCTCGCCGACCGCATCGGCGGTGGCCGCATCACCCTGTACACCTTCGTCGCCATGACCCTCGCCGCCGGTGTGCTCATCGTCGCCGGCACCCTCGACGACGCCGCGGCCGGTGCTGCGAGCGGCGGCATCCTCGTCGCCATGGTGCTCGGCTTCATCGCCCTGTTCCTGCTGTCCGGCATCGGCAACGGCTCGGTCTACAAGATGATCCCGTCCATCTTCGAGGCCAAGGCCCAGGACCTCGAGGGACTCGACCGCGACGCCAAGGCGGCCTGGTCGCGCAGCATGTCCGGCGCCCTCATCGGCTTCGCCGGCGCCATCGGCGGCCTCGGCGGCGTGGGCATCAACCTCGTCTTCCGCGCCTCCTACGGCGGAGCCGCCCAGTCCGCCACCGCAGCCTTCTGGGTGTTCGCGATCTTCTACGTCGTGTGCATCGCGGTGACCTGGGCGATCTTCCTCCGCCGCCCCGCCGCTCCCGCCCCGGACACCACCCCCGCCGCGGACGCTCCCGCCCGGACCCGCGTCGACCTCACGGTCTGATCGGCCGCACGGCCCGATCGATCCGCACGTATCAGGAAAGAGAAAACCCATGAGCCGCAAGAACGTCGTCGTCGTCGGACACGGAATGGTCGGACACCGCTTCGTGGAGGCCCTGCGCGTCCGCGACGAACAGGACCAGTGGTCGGTCACCGTCCTCGGTGAGGAGGCCGACGCCGCCTACGACCGGGTGGGACTGTCCTCCTACGTCGGATCCTGGGACCGCAAGGAACTCGCTCTCGCCGGAAACGATTACGCCGCAGACGATCTCGTCGACCTGCGGCTCGGGACCCGGGCGACGGCCCTCGACCGGTCCACCCGCACCGTCACCACCACCGGCGGCGACGTGGTGCCCTACGACGCGCTCGTGTTCGCCACCGGCTCCTACGCCTTCGTCCCGCCGGTGCCCGGACACGACCTGCCCGGCTGCTTCGTCTACCGCACCCTCGACGACCTCGACGGCATCCGCGTCGCCGCCGAGAGGACGGCGGCGGTCGGGGGGATCGGCATCGTCATCGGCGGCGGCCTGCTCGGGCTCGAAGCGGCCAACGCCCTGCGGCTGCTCGGCGTCACCCCGCACGTGATCGAGTTCAACAACCGGCTCATGCCCGCCCAGATCGACGAGGCCGGCGGCCGCGTCCTCGACCGTCTCGTCACCGACCTCGGCCTCGTGACCCACACCGGCGTGGGCACCGAGAAGATCGAGAACGGACCCGACGGCCTGCAGGTCACCCTGTCCGACGGCACCGTTCTCGACGCCGGGCTCGTGGTCTTCTCCGCCGGCGTGCGGCCCCGCGACGAACTCGCCCGTGAGGCCGGTCTCGAGCTCGGCGCCCGCGGCGGTGTGCTCACCGACCGTGCCTGCCGCAGCACCAGCGACGAGGCGATCTACGCCGTCGGCGAATGCGCCGCGGTCGAGGGTGTCTGCTACGGCCTCGTCGCCCCCGGTTACAGCACCGCCGAGGTCGTGGCCGACCGGCTCGTCGGCGGCACCGCCGAGTTCCCCGGCGCCGACATGTCCACCAAGCTCAAGCTGCTCGGCGTCGACGTCGCCAGCTTCGGCGACGCCCACGCCACCACCCCGGGCGCCCTCGAGGTGGTGCTGTCCGACGCCGCCAAGGGCACCTACGCCAAGCTCGTCGTCTCCGACGACGCGAAGACCCTGCTCGGCGGCATCCTCGTCGGCGACGCCTCCGCCTACGGCAACCTGCGACCGCTCGTCGGCCGCGAACTGCCCGGCGACCCGGCCGCCCTCATCTCCCCGGCGGGGGAGAAGCCCGGCGCCGGATCGCTGCCCGACGACGCCGAGATCTGCTCCTGCAACGGCGTGACCAAGGGCACGATCTGCGGGGCCATCGCCGAGGGCGCCTGTGACATCGCCCAGATCAAGTCGTGCACCAGCGCCGGCACCACCTGCGGTGGATGCCTCCCGAGCATCAAGCAGCTGCTCACGCAGTCGGGTGTGCAGATGTCCAAGGCGCTGTGCGAGCACTTCCAGCAGTCGCGCGCCGAGCTGTTCCAGATCGTCCAGGCCACCGGCATCCGCACCTTCTCCGCGCTCATCGAGAAGTACGGCACCGGTTACGGCTGCGACATCTGCAAGCCGGTCGTCGCGTCGATCCTCGCCTCCACCGACTCGGACCACATCCTGCACCCGAAGCAGGCCGGTCTGCAGGACACGAACGACCACTTCCTCGCCAACATCCAGAAAAACGGCACCTACTCGGTGGTGCCGCGCATGCCAGGCGGCGAGTGCTCCCCCGAACAGCTCATCGTCATCGGGGAGGTCGCCCGCGACTTCGGCCTGTACGTGAAGGTCACCGGCGGGCAGCGCATCGACCTGTTCGGGGCCCGCGTCGAGCAGCTCCCGCAGATCTGGAAGCGCCTCGTCGACGCCGGCATGGAATCGGGTCAGGCGTACGGCAAGTCGCTGCGTACCGTCAAGAGCTGCGTCGGCTCCACCTGGTGCCGCTACGGCGTGCAGGACTCGGTCGGCATGGCCGTCGACCTCGAGCTGCGCTACCGCGGCCTGCGCTCGCCGCACAAGCTCAAGATGGGCGTGTCCGGCTGCGCCCGCGAATGCGCCGAGGCCCGCGGCAAGGACGTCGGTGTGATCGCCACCGAGAACGGCTGGAACCTGTACGTCTGCGGCAACGGCGGCCAGTCGCCCAAGCATGCCCAGCTGCTGGCCGGCGGTCTCGACGACGAGACCCTCGTGCGCTACATCGACCGGTTCCTCATGTTCTACATCCGCACCGCCGACCGGCTGCAGCGCACCGCGCCGTGGCTCGACGAACTCGAGGGCGGCCTCGAGCACCTCAAGGCGGTCGTGTGCGACGACGCACTCGGCATCGCCGACGAACTCGAGGCGGCGATGGCCAAGCACGTCGCCGGATACAAGGACGAGTGGGCCGGTGTCCTCGAGGACCCCGAGAAGCTCGCCCGCTTCGTGTCCTTCGTCAACGCCCCCGCGCAGCCCGATCCCACCATCCGGTTCGACGACAGCGGCCCGCGCAGGGTCCCGGTCCTGGTCGGTATGCCCGGTATCGGACCGGCCCCGCGGAGCTGAACGGCCCGGCGGCCGACGGTCCGGGGCGCCGTCGGCCGTCCTTACCCGGCGGGAACGAGCGGGTAACGCATCCGAAACACCACGCCCACAGACTTCGAGCACGGCAGTTTCAAGGAGGACACCGATGACGGTCATCGAGACGTACACCGTAGGGGGGACGACGCGCGAGAGCGTGTTCGACGGACGGCTGGATTGGACCTCCGCGTGTCCGCTCAGCCACCTCATTCCGGGCCGCGGCGTGGCCGTGCTGCTGCGCGGCGGACAGCAGGCGGCCCTGTTCCTGCTCGACGACGGCACCCTGCGCGCCGTCGGCAACATCGACCCGTACGGCCGCGCCGCCGTGATGTCGCGCGGCATCGTGGGGGACCGCGGCGGTGAGCCCACCGTTGCCTCCCCGCTGCTCAAGCAGGTCTTCTCGCTCGAGGACGGCCGCTGTCTCGACGACCCGTCGGTGCGGCTGCCCGTCTACGAGGTGCGCGTGTGGGCCGGCGTCGTCCAGATCCACAACGTCGCCCTCGCCGAGGGCCGGTACGGCAGTGCGACCGGAGAGGATTCGTGACCGAGGACAGCGCGCCGCTGCGGGGGTTCACCGTCGGGGTGACGGCCTCGCGCCGCGCCGACGAATTCGCGACCCTGCTCACCCGGCGCGGCGCCGAGGTGGTGCACGCCCCCGCGATCCGGATCATCCCGCTCTCCGACGACACCGAACTCGAACGCGTCACCCGTGAGATCGTCGCTCGGCCCCCGGACGTCACCGTCGCCACCACCGGCATCGGTTTCCGCGGCTGGATGGGCGCGGCCGAGGGCTGGGGTCTGGTCGACGACCTGATCGGGGCCCTGAACTCGGGCCGTATCGTCGCGCGCGGACCGAAGGTCACCGGCGCCATCCGCGCCGCCGAACTGCGCGAGGACTGGTCGCCGTCGTCCGAGTCCTCCGCCGAACTCCTCGACCGGCTGCTCGAGGAGGGCGTCGAAGGCCTGCGCATCGCGGTGCAGCTGCACGGCGAACGCACCGAATGGGAGCCCGGCACCGACCTGTGCGAGGCCCTGCGCGTGGCCGGCGCCGACGTCGTGCCCGTGCCCGTCTACCGGTGGACCCCACCCGACGACCTCACCGCGCTCGACCGGATGATCGAGCAGATCACCGAGCGCGGACTCGACGCCGTGAGCTTCACCAGCGCCCCCGCGGTCGCGTCGATGCTCATGCGCGCCAAGGAGACCGGCGTCCTCGAACCGATGCTGCGGGCCATGCGCTCCGGCGTCACCGCGGTCTGCGTCGGTCCCGTCACCGCGGCGCCGCTCGTCGCCCTCGACGTGCCCGTCACCATGCCCGGCCGGGCCCGTCTCGGTTCGCTGGCGCGGCACATCGCCGAGGAACTGCCCAAGCACGCCCTGCGCATCGAGGCGGGCGGGCATGTGCTCAGCCCCCGCGGCCGGTGCGTGATCGTCGACGGTTCCGTGAAGTGCCTGCCGCCCGCCGGCATGGCGCTCATGCGCACGCTCGTCGCGCGCTCGGGCCGGGTCGTCTCCCGCGAGGAACTCCTCGCCGCCCTGCCCGGCGGTGGCGACGACACCCACGCCGTGGAAACCGCTGTGGCACGGGTTCGTTCGGCGCTCGGTGCCCCCGCGATCGTGCAGACCGTCGTCAAGCGCGGCTACCGTCTCGCCGTGGACCCGGACGAGGTGTTCCCGTGAGCCGGGTGGATCCGTCGCTGCTGCTGGTGGCGCACGGAACCCGGAACCCGCGCGGGGTGGACATGATCGCCGCGCTCGCCGACGCCGTCGCGAGCCGGGTCGGACCCACCCGCGTCGCCTTCGTCGACGTGCTCGGACCGTCGCCCTCGGAGGTCCTGCGCGACACCACCGGCCCGACCGTGCTGGTGCCCGCCTTCCTCGCCTCCGGCTACCACGTGCACACCGATGTGCCGCGTGAGGTGGCCGCCGGCGGCAACGACGCGGTGACCGTCACCCCGGCGCTCGGACCCGATCCGGCGCTGGCCCGGATGCTGGTCTACCGCTTGCGGCAGGCGGGCTGGACCCGCGGCGACGCGGTGGTGCTCGCCGCGGCCGGCTCCTCCGATCCCCGCGCGCGGCGGGACGTGTACGTCGCCGCACGGATGCTCTCGGCGATCGTGCGCACTCCCGTGCGGGTCGGCTGGATCGCGACCGGGGAACCCCGTATCGCGCAGGTGGTGGACGAGGTGCGCGCCGAGGGCGCCCACCGCGTGTTCGTCGCGTCGTACCTGCTGGCGGACGGACTGTTCCACCGCCGGCTCCTCGACATCGGCGCGGACGGCGTCGCCGCACCGATCGGTGTGGCCGCGCCCGTCGTCGATCTCGTTGTGCGGCGGTACCGTGCCGCGGCCGCGGGGCTCTCGACGCCCGCCGTGGTGCACCGGGGCGCCTGACAGGACCGGACGGGGCCGGGATCTCAGCGGGGCAGGGGGATCAGCTCCACGAGGTCCCCGTCCACGGCCCGCGGCGGCACCACCGCGACGGCGGTGCGCCCGATCAGGCCCGCGAGGTGGGAGGTGCGGACGGCGTTGTCGCACAACCACCTTCCGTCCGTCCCCTGACGGGCCGGCAACAGGCGGGTGATGTCCCCGGCGACCTCCTCGGCGTTCGCGAGCGGGCCGAGCAGGGGAGCGGGCGGGATGCGGCCGGTGCGGCCGTCGACGATCGCCGGCAGCATCACCAGCAGCGTGGCCACCGCCGCCACCGGATTGCCCGGCAACCCGAGAACCGCACGGCCGTCGGGCAGGACGGCGGCGACCTGCGATCCGCCCGGCTTGCACCGGACCCGTTCCACCACCGTGTGCGCCCCGGCCCGTGCCAGGGCGCCGCGCAACTGGTCGGCGGCCCCGCCGCCGGTCGCGCCGACGATCACGACCGCGTCGGCGTCGCGGGTGCCCGACAGGAGCGCGTCGAAACCGTCCGCCGTGTCGCGCAGGTGGCCCTCGCCGGAGACCTCGGCGCCGCACCAGCGGACGAGATCGGGCAGGACGGGACCGAGCGAATCGCGGGTCTGTCCCGGCCGCAGCGGCCCGCTGCGCCGGATCTCGTCGCCGGTCACCACGATGTGCACCCGCAGCGGACCGCGGACCTCCAGCCGGGTGACCTCCCCGCTCGCGGCTGCGGACGCCACCGCCGGGGCCACCGGAGTTCCGGCCTGCGCCAGGACCTTTCCGGGTTCCCAGTCCTCGCCGCGGCGCCGCGCGTCGTCCCGGACCGGAGCGTCGGGCAGGCGGGTGACCCGGTCGCCGTCCACGTGCACGAACTCGTCGCGGACGACAGCGGTCGCCCCCTCGGGAAGATGTGCGCCCGTGGCGATCCGGGCTGCCTCCCCGTCGCGCAGGGTAAGGGCGGAACCGTCACCGGCGTAGCGGATCTCGGTCCGCAGCACCCACGGGCCGTCACCGGCCACCGCGAACCCGTCCATCGCCGAGGTCGGCACCGGCGGCAACGCCTCGGCCGCCACCAGCGCGGCGGCGAGGGTGGCACCGCGCGCCTCGGCCACGGGGACCACCCGGGACGGCACGGGCAGCAGCGCGTCGCGGAGCAACCGGCGCGCCTCGGCGGGATCGGCGGCGATCCGGCCCGGATGCGCACGGCGGGCGGCGTGCAGGTCGGCGGGGGTGTCGCAGTCGGTGGTCTCCGGCACGGGGACGGTGACGTGGCGTTCGGGCAGCAGCACCTTCATCGGCCGGTTCGCCACGTCGCCCCCGAGCGCCGCGAGACGCGCCGCCAGCGCGGGCGTGCGCCACGCCGCCAGCAGGAACTGCAGGCGCCCGTCGGTGTCGACGGCGAAGGCGGCCTCCGCGTGGGCATCCGAGTTCAACGCCTCCAGCAGCGCGACGACCGTGCCCGGGGTGATGAACGGCAGGTCGGCGGCGAGCGTGACCACCAGATCGGCGGTGGGGTCGGCGGCGGCGAGCGCGGCGACCGGCCCGGTCCCGGCGGGACTCTCCTGCACCTGGTGGATGTGCGGGTCGAGATCGTCGCGGTGCGGGCCGACGACGGTGACACGCGCGCACCCCTCCACGGCGGCGAGCGCGGTCCCGAGCATCGTGCGGTCCCCGACCTCGAGGGCGGGCTTGTCCACGCCGCCCATGCGGCTCGCGCGGCCACCCGCGACGATCACGGCCTCGACCTCGGTGAGCGTGCTCATGTCCTCATGCTGCCGTATCAGTCCGGGAAGCGATGCCGCGCCCGGGCCAGATCGATCCGGTCGCCGGTGATCGGCACACCCTCGAGTTCGAGACGCGCCAGCTGTTTCCGGGCGAGATGCGCGGCCGGGCGGCCGGAGGCGGGCACCACCCGGTGCCAGGGCAGGTCGGCGGAGTCGGTGCGCATGATCCACCCGACCGTGCGGGCGCTGGACAGGCCCGCCGCGGCCGCGATGTCCCCGTAGGTGACGACCTTCCCGGCGGGCACCGCCGCGACGAGTTCGCGCACCCGCTCGATCTGCTCGTCGGTCGTGACCGCCATCTACAGCACCCGGCGGACGAGCTCGGCGGTCTCGGCGGGCCGCGCCTGGTCGATCATGTGGTCGCAGTCGATCCGCAGCACCGTCAGGTCGTCGCCGAGCCGCTCGGCGAGCGCCGCCCGGAACCCGGCGGTGGTGTACGGCGGGTCGACCTTGCCCGCCTGCGCCAGGATCGTCGGGATCCCCGCCGCGGGCAGCACGGGCTCGCGGGCCAGCTCACCCCACGACGCAACCAGCGCCGGCACGCAGATCCGCCAGTTCACCCGGCCCGACTCCAGCTCGACGAGATGCTCGACGATCTCCTCCTCCAGCAGCTCGACGGCCACCTCGCCCCAATCGCCGTGGACCTTCTCGGCGCGGGCCTCCGCGGCGTCCGTGTAGTCGGGGAAGCGCACCGTCAGGTCGGCGACCTCGAGCATCCGGTCGGGCGGGAGCCCGATGGCCGGATCGAGCAGCACGAGCGCACGCACCCGTTCCGGGGCCGTCGCTGCCAGGTGCAGGGCGAGCGCACCACCGAAGGAGTGCCCGACGACCGTCACGGGACCGCGTGCGTGCGCGTCGAGCACGGCGAGCAGGTCGGCGACGTGCGTCTCGAGCGTCCACGGCGGCGCCCAGGGGGAGCGTCCGTGCCCGCGCAGGTCCGGTGCGATCACGCGGACGTCGGGCAGATGCTGCTCGGCGAGGTTCCGCCAGCGCCGGCCGTGCCCGGTCAGCCCGTGCAGGGCCAGCACCTCGGGAGCGTCGGTGGGGCCGAAGAGGTGGGTGTTCAGGGGCGTGCCGCTCACGGTCGTGTCGCTCACGCCGACCACTATCGCAGTCCCGGCGGGCCGGTGCCGGCCGGACCGGGGATGTCGGACCGGTCTGATGAGATGGTGCCCATGTCCGACGTCGAGACCGGCACCGTCGACCTGCGCCCCGGACCGGCGCAGGATCCCGTCGTGCCCGCAGCCGCCGCGCATCCGGTCGAGACCGGCGACCGTGTGCGCCGCCCGGCGGCGAAGCTGGTGCGCCGGGTGAACGAGGCACCCGCCCGCCGGGAGTGGCCCGACGAGGTGCGGGTGCTCTTCGAGGACGCCCCGCCCGCGCCGCGCTGGCGGCCCTGGCAGGTGCTCGGCGGCCCCGGCACGGGCAAGACGTCGCTGCTCGTCGACCTCGCGGTCCACCGCATCGCCGGTGGCGCCGAACCCGAGTCGGTGCTTGTCCTCACCCACTCGCGGCGCGCGGCGACCGCCGTGCGCGAGGCGATCACCGCGGGCCTGCTCGCCCACGGCGGCGGTGCGGTGCCCCGCGCCACCCGCGAGCCGCTCGTGCGCACCGTGCACTCCTACGCCTTCGCCGTCCTGCGGCTGCAGGCCTCCGCGCACGGCAACCCGCCGCCCCGGCTGCTCACCGGCGCCGAACAGGACGCCGTGATGCGCGAGCTGCTGCGCGGCGACATCGACGACGGCGCCGAGATGTGGCCCGAGCGGCTGCGCCCCGCCCTGGGCATGACCGGGTTCGCCGTCGAACTGCGCGACCTGATGCTCCGCGCCAACGAGCGCGGCCTCGGCCCGGAGGACCTCATCGAACTCGGCGAACGCCGCGGCCGGCCCGAATGGGTGGCCGCGGGCCGGTTCGCGCAGCGCTACGAGCAGGTGATGCTGCTGCGCGGCGCGGTCGGTCTCGAGGCCCCCGAGGCCACGGCCCCTGCCCTCGACGCCGCCGAGCTCGTCGGCGCGGCCCTGGCGGCCTTCGCCACCGACCCGGATCTGCTCGCCGCCGAACGCAGCCGCATCCGGCACCTGCTCGTCGACGACGCCCAGCATCTGGACCCCCAGGCCGCCGATCTGGTACGGGTCCTCGGGACGGGCACCCGCACCTGCACCGTCGCCGGCGACCCCGACCAGCACGTCTTCGGGTTCCGCGGCGCCGACCCGTCCTTCCTCGAAGGGCTCGGCGGCGACGACGGCTCCCGCCGGATCGTGCTGAAGGTCAACCACCGCGCCGCACCGGAGGTCGCCACCCTCACCGACCGCGTCGCCCGCCGCCTGCCCGGCCTGCCGCCGCACCGTGGGGTCGCCGCACACCGCGGCTCGGAGGATCCCGGCCGGGTCCGGGTCGCGGTGTGCTCGTCGCAGGCCAAGGAGGCAGCGCTCGTCGCCGACACCCTGCGCCGCGCCCATCTCGTCGACGGGGTGCCGTGGTCACGCATGGCGATCGTGGTCCGGTCCGTGCCCCGCGTGCTCGCGCCGCTGCGCCGGGCGCTGCTCGCCGCGGGCGTGCCGATGACCACCGCAGCCTCCGAGCTGCCGCTCGCCCGGCAGCACAGCGTCGCCGGGCTGCTGCTCGTGCTGCGCGCCGTGGCCGGCAACGGTTTCGGGGCCGAGGAGGCGCTGGCGCTGCTGTCCGGGCCGATCGGCGGCGCCGAGCCGGTCGCGCTGCGCCGGCTGCGGCGCGGTCTGCGCCGCGTCGAGCTGGCCTCCGGCAACGACCGCGATTCTGCGGAACTGCTGCGCCTCCTGCTCAGCGAGGAGGGGGAGAAACCCGAGAACGCGCACCTGATCCAGGGCCTCACCGACGTCGAGGCGGCCCCGCTGAAGAAGGCGCTCGGCGTGCTCCGTAAGGCCCGGGCGGCCGCGCTGCGCGGCGGTGGCCTCGAGGACGTGCTGTGGGAGGCCTGGCAGGCCACCGGTCTCGAGCGACGCTGGGCCGCCGCGTCCGCCCGTGGCGGGCCGATCGGGGCGCAGGCCGACCGCGACCTCGACGGGGTGGTGGCCCTGTTCGACGCCGCCGCCGACTACGTCGACCGCCTGCCGCGCGCCCACATCGCCGGATTCGTCGACTACCTCACCGAACAGGAGATCCCCGGCACCGTCCGCGCCCGGATGGCGGCCGAGTCCGAGGCCGTCACCGTCGTCAGCGCACACTCCGCCGCCGGCCGCGAGTGGGACGTCGTGGTGGTCGCCGGGGTGCAGGAGGGCCTGTGGCCGAGCCTGCGGCCCCGCGGCACCCTGCTCGGGATCGAAGCGCTCATCGACGCGGTCTCCGGCGCCGACGGCGGCGAGGAGAGCACCGCCCGGTTGTCCCGCACCGCACCGCTTCTCGCCGACGAACGCCGCCTGTTCCTCGTCGCCTGCAGCCGCGCCCGCACGCAGGTGCTCGTCACCGCCGTCGACTCGGTGACGAGCGACGCCGAACTCGTCCCCTCCCGGTTCGTCGACGAACTCCGCCTCTCCGAGGACGCCGAGCACACCGGCGACGAACTCGCCGAGCCGGTACCCGAGGAGGTGCGTACCCGGGTGCTCGCCCTGTCGGCGCTCGTCGCCGAACTGCGCAGCGTGGTCTGCGATCCCGAGATCGCCGAACACGAACCCGAACGACAGCGCCGGGCCGCGCAGCAACTCGCGCGGCTGGCGCGGGCGGGAGTGCGCGGCGCCCATCCCGACGACTGGTACGGCACGTCCGATCCGAGCACCTCCGACCCGCTGTGGGATCCCGACGACGACGCCGTACGGCTGTCCCCGTCCACCGTCGAACAGCTCGTCACCTGCCCGCTGCGCTGGATGTTCGAACGTCACGGCGGCTCCGACGGCGAGAACAGTTTCGCCGTCACCGGTACCCTCGTGCACACCCTGGTCCAGGCGCTCGCCGGGCGGATCCCCCCGGACCGGATCGACCAGGCGCTCGAAAAGGCATGGGATTCGGTCGATCTGGGTGCCGAATGGTACGCACGCCGCGAACTCGAACGCACCCGCCGGATGCTCGACACCTTCTCGACCTGGTTGCGCGGCACCCGCGACGAGCTCACCGAGATTGGGGTGGAGGTCAAGGTCGACGGCATCCTCGAACCCGACTCCGGCGACGAGCCGCGGGTCCGCCTGCGCGGCCGCATCGACCGGCTCGAACGCGACCCCGACGGCCGTCCCGTGATCATCGACGTCAAGACCGCGAAGAACCCGGTCTCGAAGGACGCCGCACGCGAACACGCCCAGCTCGCCGCCTACCAGGTGGCCGCCGCGGCGGGAGCGATCGACGGTGTCCCGGCCTCCGAACCCGGCGGCGCGCGACTGGTGTTCGTGGCCAAACCGCACAACAAGGAAGGCGCCACCCAGCGGGTGCAGCCACCCCTGGACGACGAGGCTCTCGCGCACTGGCGCTCGGTCATCCACGAAGCGGCCGCGGCGACCCGCGGTCCGCAGTTCCTCGCGCGGGTCAACGACGGATGCCGGCACTGCCCGGTGCTGTCGAGCTGCCCCGCCCACGACGAAGGCAGGCAGGTGACAGGGGAGTGAGCGCACCACGTGCGACCGCGCCACGGGTGAGCGCGGCCCGTCTGGCCGAGGCACTCGGCCAGTTCCCGCCCACCGACGAGCAGGCGGCCGTCATCGAGGCACCCCTCGGACCGATGCTCGTCGTCGCCGGCGCCGGGGCCGGCAAGACCGAGACCATGGCCTCCCGCGTGGTGTGGCTCGTCGCCAACGGCCTCGTCGAACCCGAGGAGGTCCTCGGCCTGACCTTCACCCGCAAGGCCGCGCAGCAGCTCACAGCCCGCATCCGCGCCCGCCTCGCCAAGCTTGCCGGATCGTCGCTGATCCGCGACCTCGACCCGTCCGGCGAACTGCGCGCCCGCATCCTCGGCAGCGAACCCGAGGTGAGCACCTACCACGCCTACGCCGGTCGGCTGCTCGCCGAACACGGCCTGCTGCTGCCCATCGAACCCTCGGCCACCCTGCTGTCCGAGACGCAGCTGTGGCAGGTCGCGCACCGCGTCGTCTCGTCGTGGGACGACGACCTCGACACCGACCGCAGTCCCGCCTCGATCACCGAGGCCGTGCTCGCGCTGTCCGGTCAGCTCGCCGAACATCTTGTCGAACCCGACCTGCTGCGCACCGCCCATCTCGAACTCGAGAAGCTCGTGCACACCCTGCCGGCCGGGCCGGGGCAGCGCGGCGGACCGTCGAAAACCCTGCTCGGCTACCTGGAGACGCAGTACGAACGCCTGCAGTTGCTGCCCCTCGTGGAACGGCTCGCCGAGACCCTGCGCCGCGAGGGTGCCCTCGACTTCGGCAGCCAGATGTCGTTCGCGGCGCGGGTCGCCCGCGACCACCCCGAGGTGGGGGCCGGCGAACGCACCCGATTCCGGGCGGTGCTGCTCGACGAATACCAGGACACCGGCCACTCCCAGCGCATCCTGCTCGCCGCCCTGTTCGGGGGCGGTAAGGATCCCGGGCTGGCGGTCACCGCGGTGGGCGACCCGATGCAGTCCATCTACGGCTGGCGCGGCGCCTCCGCTGCGAACCTGCCCCGCTTCGCGACCGACTTCGCATTGCCCGACGGCAGCCCCGCCCCACGCCGCGAACTGCTCACCAGCTGGCGGAACCCGCCGGAGGCCCTGGAACTGGCCAACCTGTCGTCGGAGCCGCTGCGCGATCGGGGTGTCCCGGTCAGCCGGCTGCGCCCGCGCCCCGATGCGACCGGCGGCGACATCCGCCTGGCCCTGCACACCGACGTCGCGGCCGAACGTCGGTGGGTCGCCGACCGCATCGCCGCCGAATACGACGCGGCCCGCGCCGAGGGCCGGAAGCCACCCACCGCGGCGGTGCTCGTGCGCCGCAACGCCGACGCCGCCCCCATCGCCGAGGAACTGCGGGGCCGGGGCCTGCCCGTCGAGGTCGTGGGCATCGGCGGTCTGCTGCACACCCCCGAGGTCGCCGACGTCGTCGCGATGCTGAGGCTCGCAGCGGACCCGCTGGCCGGAAGCGCAGCGGTGCGGGTGCTCACCGGAGCCCGCTGGCAGCTCGGCGCCGCCGACCTGAAGGCGCTGTGGGAACGCGCCCAGGAACTGGCCATCGCCGGACGCTACGGCGTCGCCGGGACGGTCACCGACCCCGACGCGCTCGAGGAGGCGCTGGATTCGGTGATGCCGGGCGAGTACGCCGACCAGGCCGGCCTGGCCGACGCGATCTCCGATCCCGGTGATCCCGGCCGGTACTCGAAGTTCGGCTACGCGCGGATCGTCGCGCTGGCCCGGGAACTGTCGTCCCTGCGCGAGAGGCTCGGCCAGCCCCTCACCGAACTCGTCGCCGAGGTCGAACGGGTGCTCGGCATCGGCATCGAGACCGAGGCGCGGGTGGGGAGCCGCCGCGGTGTCGCCGGCCGGGAACACCTCGACGCCTTCGCCGACGTCGTCGCCGACTACGCGGGACGCACCAACGCGACGCTGCCGGGTCTGCTGGCCTATCTGTCCGCCGCCGAGGAGATCGAGCAGGGTCTGGCCCCCGGCGAGGTGGAGGTCGACCCCGAACGCGTCCAGGTACTCACCGTGCACTCCGCCAAGGGCCTCGAATGGGAGGTCGTCGCCGTCCCGCACGTCGCGACCGGCGTGTTCCCGTCGAACACCGCCGGATCCACCTGGCTCGGTTCGGCGAGCGAACTGCCGCCCCACCTGCGCGGCGACCGGGTGCTGCCCGACGACGACGCCGACGCCACCGACGGGGTGCCGGTGCCCGACCTCGCCGACGTCTTCGACCGCAAGATGCTCGAGAAGACCATCGACGCCCACAAGGACGCCCTCAAGCGGCGTCGGCGCGACGAGGACCGCCGCTTGTTCTACGTCGCCCTCACCCGCACCGAACGCGCCCTGTTCGTCTCCGCGCACCACTGGGCCGAGACCGGCTCCGAGCCGAAGGGACCCTCACTCTTCCTCGAGGAACTGCACGAACTCGTCACGGCCCGGCCGGAACTCGGGGTTGTCGAGCACTGGGCACCCGAGCCCGAGAAGGGAGAGGAGAACCCCCTCGCCGCCGAGCCGCGCGAAGCGCTGTGGCCGCGGGACCCGCTCGGTGCGCGCCGCGCCGACGTCGAGCGGGGCGCCGAGCTCGTGCTCGCCGCGCTCGCCGAACCCGAACCGGCGCCACCCGAATCCGACGAGGACGACCCCGACCAGTGGGCCGCCGACGTCGACGCGTTGCTCGCCGAACGTGAGCAGCGCGCCGAACGCAGCGCCGAGGTGGTGCTCCCGGCGCAGATGTCGGTGAGCCAGCTCGTCGACCTCGCCACCGATCCGGACGGTCTCGCCGCGCGCCTGCGTCGGCCGCTGCCGTTCCGGCCCAACCCGCTCGCCCGCCGCGGCACCGCCTTCCACGCCTGGCTCGAACGACGCTTCGGCGCGACCCGGTTGCTCGACCTCGACGAGCTGCCCGGCGCCGACGACGAGGACGGCGACGACTCGCACTTCGACCGGCTGCAGGAGGCCTTCCTACGGTCGCCGTGGGCGGCGCGCAATCCCGTCGAGGTGGAGGTCCCGTTCGAAACGGCCCTGGGCGGCACCGTGATCCGCGGTCGCATCGACGCGGTCTTCGAGGACCCGGACGGTGGATGGACGGTGATCGACTGGAAGACCGGCGCCGAACCGGAGGGGGAGAAACTCGCGGCCGTGGGCATCCAGCTCGCGGCGTACCGGCTGGCGTGGGCCCAGCTGATGGCCGCCCGGGAGGAACGCCGCACCGGGCGGCGTGCCGAGCTTCCTCTGGACAAGGTGCGGGCGGCGTTCCACTACGTACGCACCGGCCGCACCGTTTCGCCCGAGGACCTGCCGGGCGCGGCCGCGCTGGAGCGGCTCGTGGCCCAGGCGGGCACCGACCCACTGCCCGGGCCGCATCCCCCGCCCGTGCCGGACTGATCCCCGCTCAGGGTCGGCGGCCCACCCTGGTGGCCACCTCGTGCATCCGGCGTCGCAGGGAGTCCGGGGCGAGGGGCGCGGTGGGCATCCCGGCCCCCTCCTGCAGGCCGGTCAGGAGCTCTCCGAGGGCTTCCTGCGGGGAATACCGCGGGGTCCAGCCGAGTTCCGTGCGCGCCCGGGTGCAGTCCAGCAACGGCAGTGACAGCACCGTGTCGAGCAGGCCGGGGGAGGCCGGAGCGAGGTGTGTGCGCCACGCCGCGCGCACCGCCTCCCTCAGTACCGTGCGCGGCATCGGGATCCCGCGGGCGGAGAACAGGTCGGCGAGATACGCGCCGTCCACCGCCGGTTCGGTGGCGAGATTGAACGCACCCCGCACCGGCCGGACCACGGCGCGGGCGAAGGCGTCGGCGACGTCGCTGGTGTGCAGGACCTGGAAGCGCAGATCCTTCACCAGTGGGACCACTGGGAGCAGCCCGCCGCGCACCAGGTTTCCGGGGAGGAACGGGCCGAGGAACAACCGTCGCTGCGAGGTCGCCGACTCGCGCTTGAAGATGAAGTACGGCCGAATCCGCACCAGCCGGGTCTCGGGGTTCCGCAGTTCGAAGGCGTCGAGATATCGCTCCAGATAGGACTTCTCCCGCGGATAGGCCGCGCCGGGCCGGCCGTGGGTGGGCCACTCCTCGGTCACCCGCTCCGTCGACGAGCCCGGCGAGTACGCAGCCACCGACGAGGAGTAGAGCAGCGCCGGGACGCCCTCGGCGGCCACCGCCTCGAACACCGAGATCGCGCCTAGAACGTTGTTCGACCAGGTCACCTCGGGTCGGTGGGTGGGCTGGAACAGCCACGCCAGATGGATCACCGCGTCGGCACCCCGGACGATCGGGCGCAGGTCGTCGCTCCTGATGTCGGCGGTGGTGAACGATGTCTTCGGACACGACCAGTTCGTCGGCCGCCGCGCGACACCCACGATCTCGTCGACGGCCGGTTCACGGCTCAGTGCCCCGACCACACCCGTGCCGACGTTGCCGGTCGCGCCGATCACCACGACCTTCAGTCCGGGCTCGGTCCTCGGTTCGGGCTCGTTGTCCATACGAGTGCATACCCCGTCGGGCGGGACGAAACCCGCCGGGGAACACAGCCGGGAATCACCGCGAGAGGCGGCGGACCTTCCAGGCCTCCGTGATCATGGGGATCTGCAGCGGCAACCGCGCGACGGCGAGCGCCTTCGCGGCGGGCGAGGTCTTCGGGCTACGCAGCCAGGTCACCGCCATCTGCACGTTCGCCGGGAACACCGCGACGAACAGCGCGGCGGCCAGCGTGCCGCCCCACCGCCGCGTCCGGGGCGCCACGAGCGCCCCGGCCACTGCGATCTCCGCCACGCCCGAGACGTAGGTGTAGGTGCGGGCGCGGCCCGGCAGAGCGCGGGGGACGATGCCGTCGAACGGCTCCGGCCGCACGAAATGCAGTACCCCCACCCCGAACAGGAGACCGGCGAGCCTGATCGCGGACCGCCGAGCCGGTTGCGTGGACATGCGCGCCACAGTAGCGCGCGGCGCGTAGGCTGCGATCCGGTATCGAGCACAGAGACGCGGTACCGCAACGACGAAGGGGGCCGGGCGCACAGCCGCGGGCCGACACGAGGAAGGTGGGACACCCGCGATGCCCGGGAGGTTGCGTGCGCGGTTCAGCCGCTCCGATCAGCTCACCGAGCGACCGGACTACGCGCTGGTCGGTGTGCTCCGTGTCCCGCAGGAGCTGACGAGCCCGGGAATCGCGATCGCGCGCCGGATCGGCTACGCACTCGTCGCGCTGGCGGCCGCGGTGCTGGTGGTCTACCTCGACCGCGACGGCTACCGCGACGCCCAGGACAACCCGCTGTCGCTGCTGGACTGCATCTACTACGCGAGCGTCTCGCTCTCGACCACCGGCTACGGCGACATCACCCCGATCACACCGCAGGCCCGGCTGGTCAACGTCCTGCTGATCACCCCGCTGCGGCTGTTCTTCCTCATCGTCCTGGTCGGTACCACCCTGTCCGCTCTCACCGAGAGCTCCCGGCAAGCATTCAAGATTCAGCGTTGGAGGCGCCGCGTGCGTAATCACACCGTCGTCATCGGCTACGGAACCAAGGGCCGCACCGCGGTCGACGCGATGCTCGGCGACGGCGTGGCCCCGTCCGACATCGTCGTGGTCGATACCGATCCGGTCGTCCTCGAGTCGGCCGCGAGCCAGGGACTGGTGACGGTCCAGGGATCGGCGACGAAATCCGACGTGCTGCGCCTCGCGGGCGTCCAGCACGCCGCCGCGGTGATCGTCGCCGCGAACCGCGACGACACCGCCGTGCTCGTGACCCTCAGTGCCCGTGAGATCGCCCCCAAGGCCAAGATCGTCGCCGCGATCCGGGAGTCGGAGAACACCCACCTGCTGCGGCAGTCGGGCGCCGACTCCGTGGTGATCTCCTCGGAGACCGCCGGCCGCCTGCTGGGCATCGCCACCACCACCCCCAACGTCGTCGAGATGATCGAGGACCTGCTCACCCCCGAGGCCGGTTTCGCCATCGCCGAACGAGACGTCGAACCCCACGAGGTGGGCGGCTCGCCGCGCCACCTCAAGGACATCGTCCTGGCCGTGGTCCGGGACGGGCGCATGTGGCGCATCGGCTCCCCGGAGGTCGACGCGCTCGAGGCCGACGACAAACTGCTCTACATCCGCCTGGTGGGTTCGCCGCCGGGGGCCATGCGTGGATAGGGTTCCGGTGTGACCGGTTTTTCACTGGCGGGTACGCCGCTGCTCTCACGCACCGTGGTCGATCGGGCGGAGGATCTGCGCTCCGACGAGGAGGCTTTGCGCGCCGGCTGGGCCGACGCCCTGCTGCTGCGCGTGGACCGGCGCAACCAGGTCCGCGTGGACGACGGTGCCCTGGTCTTCGGCGACACCTCCGAACTCGGTCCGGAACCGGTGCCCGGCGCGGTCTTCCTCGGTATCCGCGACGGTCGGCACGTCTGGGCGGTGCGGGTGCTCGCGCAGACCGGGAAGGTCGCCGACCTGCGGAAGGTCGGTCCCCGGCTCGACGATGCCGACGCCGATCTCATGGTCAGTGCCGTCGCCCTGCTGAACTGGCACGACAACGCCGGGTTCAGCGCGGTCGACGGCTCACCTACCCGTCCCACGACGGCCGGCTGGTCGCGGATCAGCACCGTCACCGGCCACGAGGAGTTCCCCCGCACCGATCCCGCGATCATCTGCCTCGTGCACGACGGGCACGACCGGGTGCTGCTCGCCCGCCAGCCGGTGTGGCCCGAACGCCGGTTCTCGGTGCTCGCAGGTTTCGTCGAGGCCGGGGAGTCGCTCGAATCCTGTGTGGTGCGGGAGATCCGGGAGGAGGTCGGCGTGGACGTGCGCGAGGTGCGTTATCTCGGCAGCCAGCCGTGGCCCTTCCCCCGCTCGCTGATGCTCGGCTTCGCCGCGATCGCCGACCCCGAGCAGCCCCTCGAGTTCCGCGACGGCGAGATCACCGAGGCACGCTGGTTCACCCGCGACGAGGTGCGCGCGGCCCTGGCGACGGGGGACTGGGCGTCCTCCGAGGACGCCCCGCTGCTGTTGCCCGGCTCCATCTCGATCGCCCGCGGCATGCTCGAGGGCTGGGCCAAGGGCTGAACGACAGGCAGGCCCGCCCGGTGCCGGGCCTGAACGAGACAGGGCCGGCCGCGCGATGCGCGACCGGCCCGGGACGAACGATTCCGTGGGTTACAGGCCGAGGGCCTGCTTGACCTCGACCAGCGACGGGTTGGTGGCGGTGCTGCCGTCGGCGTACTTCACCGTGGGTACGACGTGGTTGCCGCCGTTGACGCTGCCGACGAACTCCGCGGCCGCAGGATCGGCCTCGATGTCGATCTCGGTGTAGGCGATGCCGTTCTCGTCGAGCTGCTTCTTCAGTCGCCGGCAGTAACCGCACCAGACGGTCGAGTACATGGTCAGAGCGGGCGCATCGGTGGTCGTCATGCATCCGAGAACATCACATGTCCTCCGGATGTTCCGTACGCGGGTCGGGTTGTGTCCGGTGCCACACGCCCCCTGAGCGGGGGCGGGGTGCGCTGTCGGTGGGCGCTGTCATGATGGAGGCCATGTGTGCGGAGTCGGTGGTGGACGGTCTGGATCCGGAACAGGCGGCAGCGGTACTCGCCCCCCGCGGACCGGTCTGCGTGCTCGCCGGAGCCGGCACCGGCAAGACCCGCACCATCACCCGCCGCATCGCCCACCTCGTCTCCACCGGCCACGTCAAAGCGAGCCAGGTCCTCGCCGTCACCTTCACAGCCCGCGCGGCGGGGGAGATGCGGTCCCGGCTCCGTGAGCTCGGCATCGGTGGCGACGGCACGCAGGTGCAGGCCCGCACCTTCCACGCCGCGGCGCTGCGGCAGCTGCGCTACTTCTGGCCGCAGGTCGTCGGCGACACCCCTTGGCAGCTCCTCGACCGCAAGTTCGCCGCGGTCTCCCAGGCCGCCCACCGTTGCGGGTTCGCCACCGACACCGACACCGTGCGCGACCTGCTCTCGGAGATCGAGTGGGCGAAGGGCACTCTCATCGCCCCCGAGGACTATCCGGCCGCGGCGGCCCGCGCCCGTCGCACACCCCCGGCCGATCCCGAACGGGTCGCCCGTGTGTACTCGACCTACGAGACGCTCAAGGTCCGGTCGGGCGAGGGCATGTACCTCGACTTCGACGACCTGCTCCTGCACACCGCCGCCGCACTCGAGGACAACGCGGCCGTGGCGGAGGAGTTCCGCGACCGCTACCGCTGCTTCGTCGTCGACGAGTACCAGGACGTCACGCCGTTGCAGCAGCGGGTGCTCGACGCCTGGCTCGGCGACCGCGACGACCTGACGGTGGTCGGCGACGCCAACCAGACCATCTACTCGTTCACCGGAGCCTCCCCGAAGTATCTGCTCGACTTCTCCCGCCGGTTCCCCGACGCGACGGTGGTGCGCCTCGAACGCGACTACCGGTCCACCCCGCAGGTGGTCGACCTCGCCAACCGGGTCATCGGCGCCGCCCGCGGCCGTATCGCCGGCACCCGGCTCGAGCTCGTCGGTCAGCGCCCGCCCGGCCCGGAGCCGACCTTCGCGGAGTTCGACGACGAACCGGCCGAGGCGCAGGCCGTGGCGAAGGCGGTCGCGAAGCTGATGGGCAAGGGCGTGCCCGCCTCGGAGATCGCGGTGCTGTACCGGATCAACGCCCAGTCGGAGGTCTACGAGCAGGCGTTCACCGAGGCCGGCATCCCCTATCAGGTGCGCGGCGGCGAGGGTTTCTTCCAGCGTGCGGAGGTGCGGCAGGCGGTCAATGCGCTGCGTCAGGTCGCCGCCCGCGACGACCTGCCCGAGGACGCCGACCGCGGCAGCAACCTGCTCTCGCTCGTGCGTGCCTCCCTCGTGCCGCTCGGCCTGAGCGACACCGAACCCGACGGTGCGCAGGCGCGGGAACGCTGGGCGTCGCTCGTCGCGCTCGTGCAGCTCACCGAAGAACTTCTCGAGCACGAACCCGAGCTCACTCTCGAGATGCTGCTGCGCGAACTAGCGGCCCGCGCCGAGGCCCGGCAGCCACCGACCGTGCAGGGCGTGACCCTCGCGTCGCTGCACGCCGCGAAGGGCCTCGAATGGGACGCGGTGTTCCTCGTCGGGCTCACCGACGGCACCCTGCCGATCAGCCACGTCCTCGGCGACAAGGAGACCCCGCCCGACCAGGCGGGCGTCGAGGAGGAGCGGCGGTTGCTGTACGTCGGGGTCACCCGCGCGCGGGTGCACCTGCAGTTGTCGTGGGCGCTGTCGCGCACCCAGGGCGGTCGCCGGTCGCGGCGCCGCTCCCGGTTCCTGCACGGCCTCGTTCCCGACAGTTCACCGGCGTCGAAGATCGCCGAGCCGGCCTCGTCGAAGAAGAAGCGGCCGCAGTGCCGGATCTGCGGCAAGCCGCTGCTCGGCACCACGGCGACGATGCTCGGCCGCTGCGAGGGCTGCCCGTCGAATCTGGACGAGAACCTGCTCGTCGCGCTGAAGGAGTGGCGCCGGGAGCGGTCCAAGGAGATGAAGGTCCCGGCCTACGTGGTGTTCAGCGACAACACGCTCGTCGCGATCGCCGAGCAGCAGCCGCGCGACGATCGGGCGCTGGTGAAGATCCCGGGTATCGGGGCGAAGAAGCTCGAGCAGTACGGCGCCGACGTGCTGGCTCTGGTGCGGGGGGAGCGTACCGTCGACACCCTCGACATCTGACACCCGAGGACTCCGGCTCGCTACTCCTTGCAGAGGCAGAAGTAGTGCCCGGCCGGGTCGCGGAACACTCGGAAGCCGGTGCTGCCGCCCCGGCCTCCCTCGCGCAGTGCCCCGAGGTCCAGGGCGATCCGTTCGGCCGCGTCGAGGTCGGGCACATGGATGTCCAGGTGGGCGTGGACGCCTTCGGCGGGCCAGGCCCGGCCCCGGAAGTCCGGATCGCGTTGGAAGGCGAGTGCCGTGGAGTCGTCGCGGGCGAGTTCGACCCAGTCGTCCTGATCGTCGGTGATCGTCCAGCCGAGCAGGTCGCGGTAGAAGTGGGCGAGTGCCCGCGGGTCGGGGCAGTCGAGCACGGGCAGGAATCGCGTGGTCGGAAGTGCCATGCCTTCCGACTGTAGGTCCCGACGCTCCGGGATATCGGGAAAACCGCAGGTAGAAAATAACTTGTGCCGATCGTGCCGGCGAATCTAGGCTGGATGACGATGTCACGGGAGACGGCCCGTGCGCGACGAGGAAGTGAGGTGGCCCCGATGCTCGGCTTCAACGCCTTCGTAACGGCAGCGGCCCCTCGCGCCGTCGTCGCCCCCGCAACGGTGGCAGCCGCCACCGCAGCAGCAGGGGTGGCCTCTGTGCCCGCCGCCGCGCGTACACGACGCGTGGACGCCGCCGCCGTTTCGTCCGTGGCCCGAGCCGGGAGTGTCTCCCGGTAGGACATCGTCTTCCACTCAGGCCACGGACTCCGCCCAGCGGACCGTGGCCTTCGTCGTTTCGGCCTCCGGTTCGCACTCGCATTCGACCGAACCAGCAAAGGAACTCACGTGCCGACCCAAACCCTGTCGAGACCGTCGGACCGGATCGAGACGGACACCCCGTTCCGCACTGCGGCCCTGCCGTGCCACGAGAACGATCCCGACCTGTGGTTCGCCGAGGCCCCGGCCGACCTGGAACACGCCAAAGCGCTCTGCGCGGGATGCCCGATCCGCGCCCGCTGTCTTGCCGCCGCACTCGAACGGGAGGAACCCTGGGGTGTCTGGGGTGGCGAGATCATCGACCGCGGTGTGGTCGTCGCCCGCAAACGCCCGCGGGGACGCCCACGCAAGAATCCCGTACCCGAACCGCGCAGAGAACTCGTCTGCGTGTGAGCCGGTTGCCCGGCTCCCTACCCTCACCGAGCCGGTTGCCCGGCTCCCTACCCTCACTGCGCCGGTTGCCCGGCTCCGCCCTCACTCGTCGGTGAAGCCGGGCAACCACTCGCTCAGGATGCGCATGTACGGCGCCTCGGCGTCGAGCTGTGCGCAGATGCCCACCGAACCGAGCAGCACCCGGAACACGCTCACGTACTCCGGGGGGAGGTTCAGCGTGCGGGCGGTGCGGAAGGTCGGGCTGGAGAAATCCGTTGCCACCCCCGCGACCCCCTGCAGCCACGACCGGGTGAAGTGGAACGACTCGGTGTGGATCGGATCGGTGAACGGCCGCAGGTAGTCGGCGATCTCCTTGTCGGTGACCGTCCGGCCCGGCAGCACGAACTTGTTGTCGTAGAGCAGCTGGGTCAGCTCGTCGAACCGTTCGTCGAGGGCGAGCCGCACCATGCGCCCGAGCACAGGCGGGAAACCTTCGGGCATCGACGCCGTCGCACCGAAGTCGATGACGCCGAGCCGGCCGTCGTCGAGCAGCATGAAATTGCCCGGGTGCGGGTCGGAGTGCAGCAGACCGGCGCGCGCCGGCGAACAGAAATGGAACTCGGCGAGCAGTTCCCCGGCCCGGTTGCGCTGTTCCCGCGTGCCGCCCGTGATGATCGCCGAGAGCGGGGTGGCCGTGAGCCATTCCGTCACAACCACTTTCGGGGCGCTGGCGACCACCTTCGGAATGGCGAACTTGTCGTCGCCGTCGAAGGCCTTCGCGAACGCCCGCTGATTGTCGGCTTCGATCCGGTAGTCGAGTTCCTCCTCGGTGCGCTCGGTCAGCTCGTCGAGCAGCGCCCGCACATCGGCACCGGGCATCACCGTCGCGAACAACCCCGCGAAACGGGAGAGAGTGCGTAGATCGGCGCGCAGCGCTTCGTCGGCTCCCGGATACTGGACCTTCACCGCCACGTCGCGGCCGTCCGACCACACGGCGCGGTGCACCTGGCCGATGCTGGCCGAGGCGACGGGCGCATCGTCGAACGAGCTGAACCGTTCCCGCCACGTGGTGCCGAGCTGCTGGTCGAGCACCTTGTGGACGGCCCGGGCCGGTAGGGGAGGCGCTTCCGCCTGCAGCTTGGTCAGGGCTTCGCGGTAGGGCTCGGCGAACTCCTCGGGCACGGCGGCTTCCATGACGCTGAGCGCCTGACCGAACTTCATGGCCCCGCCCTTGAGCTCACCGAGCACGCTGAACAGCTGCTCCGCGGCCTTCGCGGTCATCTCGGCGTCGATCTCCTGACGATCTCCGCCCGCGAGCCGCCTGCCGAACCCGACCGCGGCACGCCCGGCGATCCCGAGCGGAATACTCGCGAGCTTGGCGGTGCGGGACGCGCTTCTGCGAGGGATGTCTGGCACGCCCACCATCATGCCTGACGGTCCGGTGAAATCGGGGAACAGTCGCATTCGGGATGGCGGAACCAGCGACGCGTGGTGATCCGGTGTGCATGCAGGTCGATCTCGACGGTGCGGTCCACCATCGGACGCACCGCCGGGTCGGTGGAGAAGTAGGCGTCGAGCTGCCCGACGGCGACCGCCGCGGTCGCTGCGGCGACCGCCCGCCCGGCCCGACCCGGCCGCCCGTACAGCTGGGCCGCCAACCGCGGCCAGGACGGATCGAGGTCGGTCCGCACGAGATCGGCGCAGCGCAGACAACTGCTGCGGCCGGGGAACACGAACGGCCCCACCACCCCGTGCCCGTCCCGGATCCGCACCGCGAGATGGGGTGTCCCCGCCCGCATCAGCGACCGCACGAGCCGCGGATCGGGGATCGGCATGTCCGCCAGCACCACGCAGTCGGCGGCGACGGTGGCCCGGCACTCCTCGTCACCGGCGGGGGACCGCACCCAGCGCACGTCCCACAGCGACACGTGCTCGACGATCGCGGTGGCGAGCGGACCAGATCCGTACACCCGGACGCGGTGCGGACGCACCGGCCCGGAGCCGGGGGAGGGGGCCGGGCGGACCGTGCCGGAAGCGGTGAGTTCGTCGAGCAGTACCGAAGCGGGGCCGGGCCCCACACCGCGTTCGACGGCGGCGGTGAGCACCTCGTCGCGGGTGCGACCGCCGTCGAGCAGCCGCAGCAGCACCCCCACGTCGAACGCGTCCGTGCCCTCGGGCGGGTGGACGACGGTCGCGGTCTGCGGTCCCCAGCCCAGCTGGACGGTGCCGTCGGGCCGGTGGAGAACCGCCAGTTCCGGGTTCAGCAGGAGCCGGGGCTCGCCGGCGAGGGCGGTGCGCGTGGATGCGGCCGGGGAGATGGTCATGCCGCCAGCCTGGCAGCCGTCACCCTCGCCGGGGCGCGCGGAAACGGAGTTGTCCACAACCCCGTAACCCCGATGACCTGGGGTTTCGGGGCCGGGAGGAGATTACTTGTCGTCGCCCTCGTCGGGAGCGTCCTTCTCGGCGCGTTCCCGCTCGGCCTGCTCGCGTTCCATGGTTGCGTGCAACTGGGCGATCGGATCGTCGAAGGCGTCGGTGCCGCCACCGATGATCCGGTCGACGAAGGCTGCCGGGGCGTCGAGATCCGACGAGTCCGGCAGCAGGTCGGGATGCGCCCACACGCCGTCGCGGGTCTCGGTACCGGCGTCGGTCGTCAGTCGCCGCCACAGACCCGCGGCCTCACGGAGCTTGCGGGGACGGAGCTCGAGACCGACGAGCGTGGCGAAGGTCTGCTCCGCCGGGCCGCCGGTGGCGCGGCGGCGCCGCAGCGTCTCGGTGAGCGCCGACACGCCGGGCAACCGGTCGGACAGCGCATCGAAGACGACCGTCTCGACCCAGCCCTCGACGAGCGCGAGCAGGGTCTCGAGCCGCTCGAGTGCGGCCTTCTGCTCGGGAGTGGTCTGCGGTTCGAAGGCACCCTGCTTGAGGATCTCCTCGAGCTTGGACGGATCGGTGAGGGTCGACGGATCGATCCCCTGCGCGAGGTCCTCGATCGACGACAGGTCCATGCGGATACCGCGGGCGTACTCCTCGACCGTGGCGAGCACCCGCTGCCGCAGCCACGGCACGTGGCTGTAGAGACGCTGATGGGCGGCCTCGCGGGCGGCGAGGAAGACCAGCACCTCCTGCGCAGGCTGCTCGAGTCCCTCACCGAACGACTCGATCGCCGCGGGCAACAGCGCCGCCGTGCCCTCCGGCCCCAGGGGCAGGCCGATGTCGGTGGAGGTGAGGACCTCCTTCGACAACTGGCCCAGGGCCTGACCGAGCTGGGAACCGAACGCCACCCCACCCATCTGGGAGAACATGCCCAGCATCGGTCCGGCCATCGCGCGGGCCTCCTCGGGCAGGCCGTTGAGCATCATGCCGTTGACCTGCTCCGCGATCGGGTCGCACAGCCGCTTCCACGTCTCGAGGGTGTTGTCGAGCCAGTCGACGGGGGTCCACGCCACCGCCTTCGTCGCTCCCGCCGGGAGTGTGGTGACGGCGTCGAGCCACAGCTCCGCGAGGCGGGCCGCGTCGGCGACCGCGTCCGAGGTGCGCGGCGAGACCGGGTTCACCGACCCGATCTGCTGCCGCGCGAGCTTCGCGGCGATGTCGTAGTTGACCGGGCCGGACGCGCTGCCCGACCCCATGGCGCTCCCCATACCGGCGAGCATCTGGCCGAACTGGCTGAGCATCTGGCCGAACTGGGCGGGGTCGAAGCCCTGCCCACCGAACGGATCGCCGGCGTTGCCCCCACCACCGGCACCGCCGGGCAGGCCGAACCCGAACCCGAAGGGGATACCGCCACCGGTACCGCCGCCGGAACCCTCGTCCTTCCTGCGGTCGGGGTCGTCGTCGGGATTCGAGAATCCGAAGGGGGTGTCGCTCATGCCACCAACGGTACAAGGCCCACAGGTGGGTGACCTCCCTCGTGGTCACGCTGACGGCGAACACGGACGCTGACGGCGAACCCGGACACCGACGGCGAACCCGGACGACGGCGAACCCGGGCACCACGCCCGGTGGTGCGGACGGCGGCATCGACACGCCCGATAACCTGGCCGGGTGAATCGTCGCCTCGTCATGCCCCTCGCGCTCGTCCTCCCGGTCCTGGTCCTCGTGGTGGTGGCGTTCAACGTGCAGGCGCCCTACGTCGCCCTCGGCCCCGGCCCCGTCTTCGACACCCTCGGGGAGATCGACGGCACCCCGGTCGTGGACGTCGAAGGGATCGAGGCCGACGAGACCGAGGGCAGCCTCTACATGACCACGGTGGGCGTCACCGACAACCTCACCCTCGCGCAGGCCGTCACCGCCTGGGTCAGCGGCCGCTACGGCGTCGCCCCCCGCGAGCAGGTGTACCCGCCGGACCGCAGCAAGGAGGAGGTGCGCGCCGTCGACCAGGCGCAGTTCGCCCAGTCCGAGCGTTCCGCCGAACTCGCGGCCCTGCACTACCTCGACCTGCCCGTCTCGCTGCGGATCGCGGAGGTGGGGGAGGACGCCCCGGCCTCCGGCATCCTCGAGACGGACGATCTCATCGTCGCGGTGGGCGGGGACCCCGTCGAGACCGCCGGCCAGGTGCAGCGCGCGGTGGGGGCGGTGGCCCCCGGTGAGTCGGTGCGGGTCACCGTCCTGCGGGGCGACCGCGAGGAGACCTTCGACGTCCCCGTCGGGGAGCGTCCCGGCGATCCGGGCAGGGGCTTCCTCGGCATCGCGACCGAGGAACGGCCCGACGTGCCGTTCACCGTCACCTTCAACCTCGCCGACATCGGCGGCCCCTCCGCCGGCCTGATGTTCAGCCTCGCCGTGGTGGACAAGCTCAGCCCCGGCGCGATCAACGGGGGCCTGTCCGTCGCCGGCACCGGCACCATCGACTCCGACGGGATCGTCGGTCCCATCGGCGGCATCCGGCACAAGATCACCGCCGCGGCGGAGGACGGCGCCACCGTCTTCCTCGTGCCCACCGACAACTGTGCCGAGGCGGTGTCCGCGGCCCCCGACGACGTGCAGCTGGTACGGGTCGAGACCCTCGAGGGTGCGGTCGAGTCGCTCGAGGCGGTCGCTGCCGGCCGCGAGGCGCCGAGCTGCAGCTGACCCCGCGGCCGGACCCCTCGGCTCAGGACCAGTCGTCCTCGCTCGCCTCGAGGGTCGCGTACAGCGCAGCGGTGACGTGCGGAGCGAGGTTGTCGTAGGTCCGCAGCTCGGCACCGGCGAACGGATCGTCGTCGTCGAGCGGACGCAGCTGCAGCAGCGACATCGACGGGCCGTCGCGCAGCACGGCGGAGATCAGCCGCGCGGCGCGGCGCTCCGGATGGCTGTGCGCGGCGCGGCGGGCGGCCTCGTCGGCCGCGTGCGCGTCGGCGAGCAGCGGCGCGAAGGCGTCGTCGAGATCGTTCTCGGCGCTCGGCGGCAGCACCACGACCTCCTGCACCAGCGCGCACCCGGCGACCGAGGCCGGCCACGCCGTGGTGGCCAGGAACTCCTCGAGGGCGGGACTGCCACCCTCGACGTCGTCGGGGAAGGGTTCCTGCGCGATCGGGGTGTACTCGTGCCCGTCGTCGAGCTGGTCGCTGAGGGTCGGTTCGGCAGCCGCGAGCAGCACGGTGGGGACCAGCGCGAACATGACGGGTGGCCGGTCCCACCCTTCCGCGTCGGCGAAATCGATGATCTCGTGGACGGCGCGTGCGAGTGCTCGTTCGGAAGGTACGGGAAGAGGTTGGCTCACCCGCCTATCCTGACACCCGTACGGCGGTGTCCGCTGCAGAGCTCGCGCCGGGCGACCCGCCGCACACGGATTCCGTAGAGTGGGGCGAAACGGTCACTCGGTGACGGCGAGGCGTGCGCCTCGTGCACGAGCTGGACAGATGCGGCGCAACCGCGCCGCCGGACGAGTTGGGAGCGTGGCACGTGGGCATGAGGCCCCCGACCGGAGTACCTACCTTTTCGAGACGCAGCAGGGTGCTGTTGTCCCTGGCAGTCGTGGCCGCCGTGCTGCTGCTGCTCGGGCCGCGGCTGGTGGACACCTACACCAACTGGCTCTGGTTCGGCGAGGTCGACTACCGGGGTGTATACGTCAAGGTTCTCCTGACCCGGATCGTGTTGTTCCTCGTGGTCGGGTTGTTCGTCGGTGGCGTCGTGTGGCTGGCGATGCTGCTGGCCTATCGATCGCGGCCGGTCTTCGTACCGACCTCCGGCCCCAACGATCCGGTTGCGCGGTACCGCACCACGGTGCTGACCCGGATGCGCTCGTTCGGGATCGGCATCCCCGTCGTCCTGGGTCTGCTGTCCGGTCTGGTCGCGCAGTCTGCGTGGGTGCCGGTGCAGATGTTCTTCAACGGCGGCGACTTCGGCACCACCGATCCGCAGTTCGGTCTCGACGTCGGCTTCTACGCCTTCGACCTGCCGTTCTACCGGTTCCTGCTCAACTGGTTCTTCGTCGCGGTCGTGCTGGCGTTCATCGCCAACCTCGTCACGCACTACATCTTCGGCGGCATCCGCCTGGCCGGCCGCGGCGGCAGCATGTCCACCGCCGCCCGCGTGCAGCTCGCCGTGCTGGCGGGCATCTTCGTCGCGCTCAAGGCGGTCGCCTACTGGTTCGACCGGTACGAACTGCTCTGGAGCAGCCGCAAGGAACCCACCTTCACCGGTGGTGGCTTCACCGACATCAACGCCGTGCTGCCCGCCAAGCTCATCCTGCTGGCCATCGCGGTCATCTGTGCGATCGCCTTCTTCACCGCGATCTTCCTGCACGACCTGCGCATCCCGGCGCTGGCCACGGCACTGCTCGTGCTGTCGTCGATCCTCGTCGGCGCGGTCTACCCACTCATGGTCGAGCAGTTCTCGGTGCGCCCGAACGCCGCGGACAAGGAGAGCGAGTACATCCAGCGCAACATCGCCGCGACCCGCGAGGCCTACGGGATCACCGACGACAAGGTCGAGTACCAGGACTACCCGGGCGTGGGCACCACCTCGCCCGAGAACATCCCGGCCGACATCACGACCATCGCCAACGCGCGTCTGCTCGACCCGAACGTGCTGCCGCGCACTTTCACGCAGCAGACGCAGCTGAAGAACTTCTACGGCTACCCCGAGTCGCTCGACATCGACCGGTACGAGCTCGACGGTCGCCTCGAGGACTACATCGTCGCCGCCCGTGAGCTCTCGCCCACGAGCCTGACCGGCAACCAGACCGACTGGATCAACCGCCACACCGTGTACACGCACGGCAACGGGCTCGTCGCGGCTCCGGCCAACCGGGTCAACGCCGCCGCGAGTGCCTCGGCGGAGGAGGCCGCGAACAGCAACAGCGGCTATCCCGTCTACCTCGTCAGCGACCTGGCGTCGCTGGCCGCGGAGAACCAGGTTATCCCGGTCGAGCAGCCGCGCATCTACTTCGGCGAGGTCATCGCCGAGGCCGATCCGGACTACGCCATCGTCGGCAACGGCGACGAGGGTTCCGGCCCGCGCGAGTACGACACCGACACCGAGAAGTACACCTACACCGGTTCCGGTGGCGTGGACATCGGCAACTGGTTCAACCGGCTGGCCTTCGCCGCGAAGTACGGCGAACGCAACATCCTGTTCTCCAGCGCCATCGGCAGCGACTCGAAGATCATCTTCAACCGCGACCCGCGTGAGCGTGTCACCAAGGTCGCGCCGTGGCTCACCGCCGACGGCGACGCCTACCCGGCCGCGATCGACGGCCGCATCGTGTGGATCGTCGACGCGTACACCACGCTCGACTACTACCCGTACGCGCAGCGCGCGTCGCTCGAGGGCCTCGTCGAGGACAGCATCGACCAGAACACCGGTCGCCTGCTGCCGCGCAAGGAGGTCTCGTACATCCGCAACTCTGTCAAGGCCACGGTCGACGCCTACGACGGCACCGTCACGCTCTACCAGGTCGACGACCAGGACCCGGTCCTGAAGGCGTGGATGGGTGTCTTCCCCGATGCGGTGACCCCGCAGGACCAGGTCCCGGACGAGCTGCGTGCGCACTTCCGGTACCCCGAGGATCTGTTCAAGGTGCAGCGCGAGATGCTCGCCAAGTACCACGTCGACGACCCGCGCGAGTTCTTCACGAACAACGCCTTCTGGTCGGTGCCGGCCGATCCGACGGTGGACACCAGCGCGAACCAGCCGCCCTACTACCTGCTGACGGGCGACAAGGAGACGGCCGAACCCCGGTTCCGCCTGACCTCCGCGATGGTGGGCTACAACCGGCAGTTCCTGTCGGCCTACATCTCCGTCGAATCCGATCCGGAGAACTACGGCAAGTTCACGATCCTGCAGCTGCCGACGGACACGCAGACCTTCGGTCCGGAGCAGACGCAGAACGCGATGATCTCCGACACCCGCGTGGCCTCGGAACGCACACTGCTCGAACGGTCCAACCGGATCCAGTACGGCAACCTGCTGACCTTGCCCATCGCGGACGGCGGCATCCTCTACGTCCAGCCGATGTACACCGAGCGCAACGCGACGGCGGGTAGCACGTCGACCTTCCCGCAGCTGTCGCGCGTGCTGGTCAGCTACCGCGAGCCGGGCGCGAGCGGCGGTGTGCGGATCGGGTACGCCCCGACCCTGGCCGGTGCTCTCGACCAGGTCTTCGGGTCCGGTGTCGGCGACGCGGCCACCGCCCCCGGCGGTGAGGCGCTGCCGACCGCCGAGGTCGAGGACGAGACCCGCGGCGAGACGGTCGAGGGCGGCACCGAGCAGAACCGCGACGGCGAGCAGCAGCCGACGACCCCGACCCCGGCTCCGGCGCCGGCGGGCCGGGAGGCGGCGATCGCCGAACTCGACTCGGCGCTCGAGGAGCTCGCCAACGCCCAGAGCAGCGGCGACTTCGAGGCCTACGGCCGGGCGTTGCGACGGGTGCAGCAGGCGGTCGACTCCTACCAGTCGAGCGGCCGCTGAGCCGGTCCGAGGACCGATCCGACAGGACGACGGAACCCCCGCGGTGGGTCCACCGCGGGGGTTCCGTCGTACCGGGGTCTCAGAGACCGGCGACCGAGACGAGCTCCGAGAACTGGGCGCCGAGGCCGTACTGGTCGGCGAGCACCGACGCGGCGTCGACGGCCTGGGTGATCTCGGCGGGCAGGGCCGGGGCCGCAGGCAGCTCGGGGGCGACCTGGACCGGAGCCGGAGCCTGCTCGGGGACCGGAGCCGGAGCCGGGGTGGTCTCGAGGGTCAGGTACTGACCGCACACCGGCCACGCACCCGGGCCCTGGGTCTGCAGGACGTTCTCGGCGACGCGGATCTGCTCGGCCTTCGACGCCTGGTCGGCGCGGCTGCTGCCGCCGTTGGCCTCCCAGGTGCTCTGCGAGAACTGCAGGCCGCCGTAGTAACCGTTGCCGGTGTTGATGGCCCAGTTGCCGCCGCTCTCGCACTGGGCGACACCGTCCCAGTTGTGGGGCGCGGCGTTCGCGGTGCCCGTGGCGACCGCGAACGGAACCGCGGCGAGGGCGCCGGTGACGACGGCGGTACGGAAAACGCGCGTGCTGAAGAGAGTCATGCTGTGGAGTCCTTCCCGCGCTCGCGGGTCGCGACGGTCCGCATCGATCGGGCGACGGAGGATGTGTCCGTTCGGATCGGGGACCACTCGGGTCGCGTCCCTGCCCCTCGGGTCTTCGTAGGCACCGGAACCCGCGGGGCAGAACTGGCGGCGACGGGCCGGTGGTGGCTCGGCTGTTTCGAACCGGCACCGACAGTACAAAGCCGTTCGGGGGCGCGTCATCCCCTCGCTTCGTCACCCCGATTCCCGACCCGTGGGACGGGTTGTCGAAGTTTCCGCTGGTGAGGCACTGAATAACGGGTCCCGATGCAAGATCGTTACCGCTCCGTTATGTGTCGAGGCTCATGGCGGAAATGTGAACCACGCCACTCGATTCCGCGCCTTCCTGGGCCGGGATTCGGCGGAAGGCTGCGGGTCACCGGCGTGCGTCCAGGCGATTTGCGTTCCGTTTCCCTGCTCGTGTAGTTTCGTTTCTGCAACGCGGGGTGGAGCAGCTCGGTAGCTCGCTGGGCTCATAACCCAGAGGTCGCAGGTTCAAATCCTGTCCCCGCTACCACCGCGGGAGGCCGGTCGTCCGAAACGGACGGCCGGCCTCTCTGTCGTCTGCAGAGTCGCTTGTGTGCAGGGTTGCTGTCTGCGGAGTCCTCTTCAGGCTTCCGTCGCGGCTCTCTTCCGAGAGCCGCCCGTGGCCGGCACGTTCATCTCCATCAGTACCCGGCGCAGCAGCTTGCCCGTCGCATTGCGGGGAAGCTCGTCGAGGAACACCACGTCGCGCGGCACCTTGTAGCGCGCGAGGTTCGACTTCACGAACGCCTTGATCTCGTCGGGATCGCGCGTCGAGTCGGGGGAGGGCACCACGAAGGCGCGCAGGCGTTGACCGAACTCCGGGTCGGGAACCCCCACCACGGCGGCGTCGAGCACGTCCGGCCGCTCGGCGAGGAGGTTCTCCACCTCGAGCGGGTACACGTTCTCGCCGCCGGAGACGATCATGTCGTCGTCGCGGCCGTCCACGAACAGCAGGCCGTGCTCGTCCCAGTGCCCGATGTCACCGATCGAGAGCATGCCGTCGATCCGCTCCTTGTCGCGGCCGTCGGTGTAACCCGAGAACGACAGCGCGCTCGCCACGAAGATCCGACCGGTGACGTTCGGTTCGGTGATGCGCCGGCCCGCGTCGTCGTACAGAGCCACGTGGCAGGTCACCGGGGGCCGACCGGCGGTGCCCGGGGCCAGGGCGATGTCCTCGGGCGTGGCGACCGTCGCGACGGCGCACTCGGTGGATCCGTAGAGGTTGTGCAGCACGTGGCCGAACGCCTCGGTGGTCCGGCGGCACACGTCGGGGGAGAGGGACGAGCCGGCCGCGAAGATGATCCGCAGGGTCGAGGTGTCGTACCCGGCGATCCTCTCCGGTCCGAGATCGAGGATGCGCTGCAGCATGGTCGGGACCACCACGAGCACGTTCGCGCCGTGCCGCTCGATGAGGGACAGCGTCTTCTCCGCGTCGAAGCGTCGCGGCATCACCACGGTCTGGCCGAGGGCCAGCGCGAGGGCGAACTGCGAGACACCCGTGCCGTGGAAGGCCGGCGCCGCCATGAGCATCGTCTGCCCGGGCCGCAGGGGAACCCGGTCGAGGAACTGGGCGGACGCGAACGGTGAGGTGCGGCCGCGCGGTGCTCCCTTCGGGGTGCCGGTCGTGCCGCTGGTGAGCAGCACAAAACCGCCGAACACCTCGGGTGCCGGCAGCGTCGAGTCGTCGACCCCGGTGATCACCTCGTCCAGGCTCGGTACCCCCGTAACCTCCTCGTCGGACCACGAGACGTAGCGGCGGACGGTCTCGGGCAACGCCGCGGCGACCCGGGCGAACTCGCTGTCGAAGACGAAGGTCGAGACCTCCTCGCGGGCGGCGACGTCGACCAGCTGGCGCGGCGCGAAACCGGTGTTCATGAGCACGAGCCGCGCGCCGAGCTTGGCGGAGGCGAGCATCGTGAGCACGAGACCGCGGTGGTTGCGGGCCATGATCCCCATGACCGATCCGGCAGCGACCCCGTCGCGCTGCCACGCGCGGACCAGGGCGTTCGAGCGGGCCTCGAGCTCCTGGTAGGTCAGTGCGCCCCGCTCGTCGATCAGGGCGACGGTCCCGAGTCCCTCGCCGGCGTGGGTGTGCACCGAGCCCGCGAAGGGGCCGTACTTGTTCGCGGCCGCGATCGTGCGGAGGCTCCGGTCGAGCCGGGGGAAGTGCAGAAGGCCCGCCCGGTGCAGCACGGCCAGCGATGCGGCGGTGTCCTTGATCTGGACGAGGGCGTGGTCGAGCGGGATCCGCCCGCCGGTGAGTTTGCCGAGGATGTCCGGACCGAGCATGCGTCCCCCTAGCTGTGTGTCGGCATCAGCACACAGACTAGTCGTGATGTAAGTCACATTTCGCGCACTCGTGGAAAACGGCGGAACCCTCGTCGCGCACCCCGTCGCGACGAGGGTTCATCCCCGATGGGTCCTCCGAACCCCGAGCGGACCGGCTACCGGACCCCGGTCCCATCCACCCGGGGGCCGCGCCGTGGCGCGAGCCGGTCCTCGCGGCTCACTTCAGTTCGGAGGACGTCTTTCCGAGCACCCGGCGAGCCACGATGAGCTGCTGGATCTGCTGGGTTCCCTCGAAGATGTCGAGGATCTTCGAGTCCCGCGCCCACTTCTCGAGCAGCGGGCGCTCGGAGTAGCCGTAGGTACCGGCCAGCTCCACGGCCTTCAGCGACGCCGCCGTGCCGGTGCGACCGGCCTTGGCCTTGGACACCGACGCCTCGAGCGAGTTCGGCTGCTTGTTGTCGGCCATCCAGGTCGCGCGCAGGGCGAGCAGGTAGGCGGCCTCCCAGTCGGCCTCGAGGGCGAGGAACTCGGCCGCGGCGGCGTGCTGGTTGTTCGGCGGCACGTCGTAGGACACCTCGATGCCCGCCTCCTTCAGGATCCCGCGCAGCTCCTCGAGCACGGCACGGCCGAGACCGACGGCCATACCGGCCACGATCGGGCGCGTGTTGTCGAAGGTCTGCATGACCCCGGCGAACCCCTTCTCGGTGTTCACCTCCGGGGAGCCGAGGATGTTGTCCTTCGGGATGCGGCAGTTGTCGAGCACCAGCACCGCCGTGTCGGACGCCTTGATGCCGAGTTTCTTCTCGAGGCGCGCCACCGACAGTCCGGGAGCGTCGCGCGGCACGACGAACGACTTGATCGCGGCGCGGCCTTTCGACTTGTCGACGGTCGCCCACACCACGATGTGCGTGGAGCGCTCACCGGCGGTGACGAAGATCTTCTCGCCGTTGAGGACCCACTCGTCGCCGTCGAGGACGGCGGTGGTGGTCACGGCGGCGGAGTCGGAACCGAAGCCCGGCTCGGTGATCGCCATGGAAGCCCACACCTTGCCGAACCGCGTGAGCTGTTCGTCGGTGGCGACCGCGGCGATCGCGGAGTTGCCGAGGCCCTGGTACGGGATCGACAGGGTCAGTCCGACGTCGCCCCAGCAGGTCTCGATGACGTTGAGCAGGCCGGCCATGTTGCCGCCGTTGACGTTCCCGGCCGCGGCGGCATCCTGCTTGGCCTTGGCGTCGCGGCCGAGCGTCGCTCCCGCCGCACCCTGGCCGGAGTCGTTGAGTCCCTCGACCATGGCGGCCATGGTGTCGAGTTCGACGGGGTACTCGTGCTCGGCGAGGTCGTACTTGCGGGAGATCGGCCGGAAGATCTGCGCGGCGACCTGGTGGGCCTGGTTCGCGGAAGCCCGCAGCTTCCTGGGGAGTTCGAGATTGATCATCACAGGTTCCTTGGTTCGGGTCGGTCCGCTCAGACGAGGACGATGCCCTCGGCGACGCCGACGGCCCGCAGGTCGCGGTACCAGCGCTCGACGGGGTGTTCCTTGGTGTAGCCGTGGCCGCCGAGCAGCTGCACGCCGTCGAGGCCGAACTGCATGCCCTTGTCGGTGGCGAGCTTCTTGGCGAGTGCCGCCTCGCGGGCGAACGACAAGCCCTGCTCGGCCCGCGACGCACCGCGCAGGGTGACGAGCCGCAGACCGTCGAGCTCGATCTTGATGTTGGCCACCATGAAAGCCACCGCCTGCCGGTGGCTGATGGGCTCACCGAACGCGTGACGCTCGTTGACGTAGGGGATCACGTAGTCGAGCACGGCCTGGCCGGTGCCCATGGCCAGGGAGGCCCAGCCGAGACGCGACAGGCGCACGGCGTCGGCGTACTGCTCGGCCCGCACGTCCGGATCGTCGTCGCCCAGGCGGGCGGCCTCGGGCACGGCGACGTTCTCGAGGTGCAGGCGGCCGAGGCTCGCGGCGCGCAGGCCCATGCCGGGATCGGCCTCGATGACGACGCCCTTGCTCTTCGCCTCGACGAGGAACAGCGACGGCTTGCCGTCGAGCTCGGCGGCGACGACGAACAGCTCGGCGCTGCCGGCGGCCGGCACGAACGACTTGACGCCGTTGAGGCGGTAGCCGCTGGGGGAGCGCACCGCCTTGGTCTGCAGCGCGAACGGATCGAACAGCGGCCGCGGCTCGGCGATCACGACGGAGGCCTGCGGGACGTCGTCGGAGGCGAAGGCGGGCAGGTAGGTCTTCTGCTGGTCCTCGGTGCCCCACTGGGTCAGGGCGACGGCCACACCGCTCGGCGCGAGGATCGGCAGTGCGAGTCCCATGTCGCCATGGGCGAGGGCCTCGGCCACGAGCACGTTGGTCACCACGCCGCGCTCGTCGGCGGCACCGTCGAACGCCTCGGGGACGTTGACCAGGGTGATCCCGAGCTCGGCGGCGCGGGCGAGCAGGTCGGCCGGGGCTGCGGCGGCAGCGTCGGCGTCGTGTGCGGCGGGACGGAGGATCTCGGCGGCGAACTCGCGCACCGTCTCCGTGATCATCTGCTGATCCTCGGTGGGCGTGAGGTCGAACAGATCCGACTTCTTCGCGGCGTCGAGGCGCTGCGGGCCGGTCGCGCCGCCCGACATCTTCTTGAAGGTGCGGGTCGCGGCGCCGAGGGTCTTGAAGCCCGTCTTCGTGGACTGGTACGTGATCCGGTCGATCGTCTCGCGGATCCGATAGCGGTCCGCGAGTTCGGAACCCGTGATCCGGGTGAGCACGCGCATGGCGGTGCCGATGGCGTCGCGTTTGATCGGGTTCAGGCCGACGGCGGACGTGTCGCGAGGCGTGTGGCGGGCCACGCTGTCTTGCTTGCTCATGATCACCAGAAGTCTCTCGATGCGGCAGCGGATGGTTCCGATCTTACTTCTGAGTAAGGTCGGTGTCTACTGCGCGGTAAGTTCCGCTGATCCCGAACTGCCGACTCTCGCGCGCGCTGTCCACCTTCCGGTCCACTGACGAGCACCGGCCCCACGCGCGGAACGCCGCGCGTGGGGCCGGTCGGTCATCTCGGCTCGCCGGTCACTTCAGCCGGGTGAGCACCTCGTCGTGCAGCACACCGTTGGTCGCGACCGCACTGCCGCCGTGCGGACCGTCCGCGCCCTCGAGGTTCGTGAACCGTCCACCTGCCTCGCGTACCAGCACGTCGAGCGCGGCCAGATCCCACAGCGACACCTCGGGCTCGAGCGCGATCTCGAGGGTGCCCTCGGCGAGCAGGCAGTAGGAGAAGAAGTCGCCGTAGGCGCGCACCCGCCACACCTCGTCGGTCAGCGCGACGAACCGGTCGCGGATACCGCGGTCGTGCCAGCCGCTCAGGCTCGAGAAGCTCAGCGATGCCGATGCGAGATCGGTCACCTGCGACACCGAGATCCGCCGCGGCTGCCCGCCGTCGTGCGAGGTCCACGCCCCGCCACCCGCCGCCGCCCACCAGCGGCGGTTCAGCGCCGGAGCGCTCACCACGCCCACGACGGGCACGCCGTCCTCGAGCAGCGAGATCAGGCTTGCCCACACCGGCACACCGCGCACGAAGTTCTTCGTGCCGTCGATCGGATCGACGACCCACTGCCGGCCGCGGAAGACCGCGTCGCCACCGAACTCCTCACCGAGCACCGCGTCGTCGGGCCGCTGCTCGGCGAGGATCTCCCGCACCGCGCGCTCGACGGCCAGATCGGCGTCGGAGACCGGGGTGAGGTCCGGCTTGTCGTCCACCTTCAGATCCAGCGCACCGAAGCGGTCGCGGGTGATGATGTCGGCTTCGTCGGCGAGACGGAGGGCGAGGTCCAGATCGGCGGTGTAGTCGGTGGCCATGCCCAGCACGGTAGTCGGTAGGCTTGTACACCGTGCATCCCGATGTTTCCGCAGACCTGGCCGAACTCGACACCACCCTCCGCACCGTGGAGACGGTCCTCGACGTCGAGGAGTTGCGCCGGCGCATCGACGAACTCGAGCACCAGGCGGCGGACCCCGAACTGTGGAACGACCAGGAGCACGCCCAGAAGGTGACCTCCGAACTGTCCCACGCCCAGGGCGAACTGCGCCGGGTCGAGGGCCTGCGCCAGCGGCTCGAAGACCTGCCGGTGCTCTACGAGCTCGCCGAGGGCGAGGAGGGCGACGCCCGCGCCGCTGCGCTGGCCGACGCCGACGCCGAACGCGAGAGCCTGCGCGCCGACATCGAGGCGATGGAGGTGCGCACCCTGCTGTCGGGTGAGTACGACCACCGCGACGCGCTCGTCAACATCCGCGCCGGCGCCGGTGGCGTCGACGCCGCGGACTGGGCCGAGATGCTCATGCGCATGTACATCCGCTGGGCCGACAAGCACGGCTACGGCGTCGAGGTCTACGACACCTCCTACGCCGAGGAGGCGGGCATCAAGTCGGCCACCTTCGCGATCAAGGCGCCGTACACCTACGGCACCCTCTCGGTCGAGATGGGCACGCACCGCCTCGTCCGCATCAGCCCCTTCGACAACCAGGGCCGCCGCCAGACCTCCTTCGCCGAGGTCGAGGTGCTGCCCGTCGTCGAGACCACCGACCACATCGACATCGACGAGAACGACGTCCGCGTCGACGTCTACCGCTCGTCCGGTCCGGGCGGCCAGTCGGTCAACACCACCGACTCCGCGGTGCGCCTGACCCACATCCCCACCGGCATCGTGGTCACCTGCCAGAACGAGAAGTCGCAGCTGCAGAACAAGGTCGCCGCGA